>MHBQ01000150.1:400-28539 GCA_001803315.1 Lentisphaerae bacterium RIFOXYC12_FULL_60_16 | reverse complement strand
CATGTCACGGATCATCGAACGACGCTTCGTGCTGGGCGATGCTGAAAAGGAACGACTGCTCAACCGGATGCGCCGGCTGGCCGCTTTCGGCGGTATCGAAATCCTCGCTTACTCATTCCTGTCCAACCATTTCCACGTATTGGCCCTGGATTCCCTGCAAGTTACCGGTGAATCGGGGTTACGATAACGGATGGGCAATCGCCGGTCCGGGAATTATCCATCAGGGGCGGGAAGGGCGTAGATCAGCCGCTGGGGACGATAGTTTCTGTCCCTGGATTCCCCGCCACGGGTCAACGGTACGGTTCCTCCTCTGGTTCGGGCTGTCTTCTCAGTTCTCTCCGTGCCACTTGAAGGCACGCCGGAAATCGCGTTTCTCAGCCTCTGCGACCGTCTCGACATAACATTCGTTTCTCTCCTTTTCAACTAAGGTGGTGTCGTATTGCTGATCGAAGGGGAGGTGGTAGATACGTTCGCCGTTGACACGGGACACGTTGCACTTGATGCACGGATACGGTTTGAGTGGGAAGTTCTCGACCACATGAAGGCCGAGAGCCTTGGCGAAAGCCGTGGCCGTGTCTGATAACGTGGTGGAAGTCACGAAGCTGGGAATGATGCGATGGGACTTCAGGACTTCTGGGAAGAGTTCCATCTGCGATACATTACCCTTAGTCTGTTGTATCCAAAACTCCACGCACGTTCCGAACAACTGGTTGATATGCTTCTCCCGAACAACCTTGCCCCGAGCCCAATACTTGCATTGAACGATGACTGTGACGCCTGCTTTCCGACAGATTAGGTCACGCCCGCAATCGTCCAACCCTTTGATGATCCCCTGGTAGACGACTTCGTATCCGTCCTTCTCATGTTGGTAACCTACATATCGCTCGTAGTCCCGTCCCAGTTGCCATGAAGATTTCGGCCGCTTCCAGTACCGATCCAGTGCGAGTTGCAATTTCTGCACTCTTGGGAGCCGATCATACTCTTCCGCCGAAAGCCAGTTCTTCGCCGGATCCTCTTCGGAGTCGGATCGTTGGTCCTTGATCTCTTCGGGATTGTCGGTTTCCCGGTAATCCGCTAACGCGGGGAAGAGTTCCTCGTAGTACAGGAGCATGTACTCCAAGACCTTGCACTTCTGCGCGAGCGTCCGGCGCTCGGACTTCATCTCCTGGACCACTTCGGATGCGCGCAGTGCCGGATGGGACTTGTGCTTCAGCCATGCGGCGATCTGGTCATCCCTGAGCGCGATGTAGTCACCAAATGCTTTGGCTAGCGTGGGAAACCCTTGGGAGCGTTCTGCGAATCCGCGGTCAAGCATTGTTCGGTCCGTCTCAAATACCCGCTGACAAAATGCCTTGTCTTTTTGCAGCTCCTGTCGTTCGCGTTGCACCTGTTGAATATCCTTCTCGCACTGTCTTCGCGTTTCCTGAAGATACGCGGCAATTATCTCTTTGGTTGTGTGGCCGTGGGACTGCAACTCCTGCCTGAAAGCGTCGAAGTCCTTGCGTAGGCGTTCGGCCTCCGCTACCTGCATCTGAAGACGTTGAAGTTTCTCTTTGAAGGCGAGAGGATTCATATCAGCTTAAGCTCGTCCAGTGTGCCGTTGATTGTAAGAAAACTCTGCGAACCAAAGCACCCTTGCTTGGTGCAGGATGCGTAGAATCCACGCCCGACGCGGCGACTGCACATGGGGCTGCCGCATTGTGGGCAGACATTCAGAATCTTTCCGCCTGGACCCGCCAGACGACCGATAGACTCGCGTGTCTGTGTCTGTAACGCGTTGAAGTCTTTCGTCATCTCTGGAACGCGTACGCCGTCAATGCGTGTGGTCAGCGTGGCAACATCGTTGCCGAACTGTGATCCGAGTTTCGTGTTCTCAACCAGTTCAGCAAACCAAAAGAAGATGTTTGCCAGAATGGCGAGACCGATGAGCGCGCCGAATATTACCAGGACTTCCATCGTTCTGCTCCTGCCCGAACACCACCGTTCTCCAGCCGCTGGATGCCGCGTCCGCCCGGTTTCAAGCGGTATGGTGCGGTTTGTTGAATGTCTCCTCGATCTTGTTCCGCAGTTCGTTCATCCGGCCATGCAGCGTCGTTGTGTCCACGAGGAACTCGCGCGCAAGGAACCCGTGAGGGTTCATCCACGGCGACCCGTTCCTGTCTGTGTGGTAGCGAAGCATCTGGTCGGTCTGGTTCCGGTCGCTTTCTTCATCCTGAAGGGCTTCGGATACTTCTTGGGCCGATAGGCCCATGAAATGAACGATATAAGGGGGTTCGAATGCGAAATCGTCGCTGGGGAATGCAGCGAGGTACTTATGGAGGAGGTCACGTATGTAATGATGCCGCGGCACGGGCCTACCGGCCCGTGCTATGGCATACTTCAGAAAAAGCTCGACCGAGTGGTGAACGAGAGACATGAGGACCGTGGCATGGCTCCAAGCGGTCGGGTACGTCCCGTCCAGCATGTCTTGCGTGAGGCGGCGCGCAGCATCCGCGTTCGCATCGGCGAGCGCATAGTGCAGATCGGCTTCATCAAGACCGTTGAGTTCCCAGTTTCCGATCATGTTTCCTCCGTCACGAACGCCGACGCTCACGGTTTGGCGCGGTTAGCGACGATACCGTGCGGCGTCTGGTTGGAACGTCGTCCTTTCTTCTGCAGGAAGCCGATCGCCGAACTATTAACGCCGAAGCCAACGCAAGCGACGAAGTGAATGGGAATCCAGAGATTCACTCCTTCGACCATTGTTTCGACGACAATGAAAGCGCCATTGGAATCTGCCTTCTTTCCTTCAATGAAATGGCCGCTACGGCCCTTCTGGAGAAAGGGATCGAGAATCTTCGCCAATTCCTGCATTCCTGCCTTCGTTAACAATACCTGGCAATGGTTTTTCGATGACATGTCCTATTCTCCTCCGTTCCAACGCCGCACTGACCTGCGCGTCCGAAGCGCGGAGATATACATCGCGGATGGGGCGCAGCCCGATCCGCGTATGTATATAGGAGCGGCTGGACCGTCAGGTCCAGCGTATTGTTCATGCGCGCTTCGCGCCTGAACAATACCTTCGGCAAGCCGGGCAGCGCGGCGTTCATGGCGGCGCGAAGCGTCGCCATGAACATGTTTTTCTACGTCACACAAAATACGCCTCAAGCGTTGAAACCGTCAAGACGGTCGTTGATTCTGAGTTGTTTATGCATTCATTTTGACGTATTTCAAAAACATCGGAGATTTGATATGCATCAGCGGGTCCACGGAATCGCTTTGTGCCCGCCCCCTCTGGCCATCATGTGGCTTTCGGTTCGAACACCCACCCCTCCCCCTCATCAATTACAGCACCCTATCGGGACCATACCGCACACGGCAAGGGGATTCTGTATGCTGAGATACCCGGGCTGAGATACACACGGTAAACGCACGGTAGACTGGCATCTCCGACCGAATCGCATCCGGGAAAACTGTGCCTGTCCATGAAATTCTTTGACAACCGCATAAGAGTCGTTAGGTTCACAAGTTTACGAGCAAATCAAGAATCGTGTGATTCCGGCATCTCGAATTGGGAATCCTATTTGCGAAACAGGGCCAATGAAAACAACCGAACCAGATGAATGCTCCCTGACGCTCGTTGTTCCGCAGAATAAAAAACGAATCATACCCCTCCTGATAATCGGCGTGGCATGTTTCGGCATACTGGTCTTTGCACTCAGCCATGGTAACCGGTCCATGATTTTGCCTCCCGCCATGATGATTGGCGGATTTGGCGCATTGGCCATTGTTATTCGTGATTTTACGCTCCGGCAAACGCTGATGGTTGATCGCGGTTCTCTGACATACCGGCTGCAAACGATCTTCAATCATGACGAACAACTTTTCACGGATATCCGGGAAATAACCCTGGCGCGTTACGTCAAGGGCCATGGAATTGCCCCCATCACCCTTGCCTTCGCACGAAAGGAATCCAAAACAACCGGTTCCCATCTAAAATTCACCGGTCTTGGACTCCTCACACAAAATCGACTCCAATACATTCCGTTGGCGATCCCCGCCGAATCCATCCTTGTTTTGGCAGAAACTATCCAACAAAAACTATTCAACCCCGAAAACGAACATGCTACGGTTGTATCGGCTGTTTGATGCATTGTGAATTATCTTTCAACCTGTTGGCAACTTTCAGGATGCAGAAGGAAACCCTTACCATGAAACGAATCGATCTGGCCGGCACCTGGACCCTGGTGCGGGCAAATACCGGAGAAACAATCAAGGCGCAGGTACCCGGCGACAATTTTTCCGCCCTCCTGGCGGCCCGCCGTATCCCGGACCCTTTCCATGCCGATAACGAGCAATCCCTCCAGTGGATCGGCCGGGAAGACTGGATCTATCGTCGCAATTTCCGTGTCGACAACGACCTGCTGAAGGAGGCTTCGGTTGTGCTGAATTGTGACGGGTTGGACACGATTGCAACCATCCGTATCAATGGACAACGGGTGGGAACCACCCGCAACATGTTTGCCCGGCACCGGTTCGAGGTGAAACCATTCCTGAAAACCGGCCCCAATTCGATCGAGATTGAACTGGCGTCACCGGTCAAAGCCGCCGAAAAGGAAAACCGCCACCTGCCCTACCCGATCCCCTGCGTCAACTTTCCCGAGTCAACCCCGCACCGAAACCTGATCCGCAAGGTGCAATGCCATTCAGGATGGGATTGGGGCCCCAGCCTGCTGGTGTCCGGCATTCCCGGTGCCATCCATCTTGACGCCACGTCAACCGGCCGAACCGAATACGTGGCAACCACGCAACATCATCGCCGGAACCGGGTTGATCTCGACGTTGATGTCGACGTGCATGCCGTATCCGCCTGCACCACCGCACTGCAGGTTACCATCGCCGGCCAGCAACGACGCAAACCGGTAACACTCAAACCCGGCATCAACCACCTGCACATCAGCCTGCCGGTCCATAACCCCAAACGATGGTGGCCATGCGGTTACGGGGCCCAACCCCTGTATGACCTGACCGTGACAGTGGCCGGGGATTCGATCCGCAAACGGATCGGATTCCGCACGCTGGAAGTGATCAATCGCGAGGACAAGGCCGGACTCTCCCTGACATTCCGCGTGAACGGAACCGACATCTTCTGCAAGGGGGCGAATTGGATTCCCGCCGACGCCCTGCCGCAACGCCAGACCCGCGCTGTGCTGGACAACCTTCTGACCAGCGCCGTGGGCGCCCACATGAACATGCTCCGGGTATGGGGCGGCGGCCAGTACGAGTCCGACGACTTTTACGATTTGTGCGATGAAAAAGGCATCCTGTTATGGCACGATTTCATGTTTTCCTGTGCGCTGTATCCCGCCACCCCCGTTTTCCTCGAACAGGTCCGCCAGGAAGCCGGACACCAGGTGCGCCGCCTGCGTGACCACGCCTGCCTCGCCCTCTGGTGCGGCAACAATGAGGATGTCGGTGCGCTTCGCTGGTTCCAGGAATCCCGCGACAACCGGGACCGGTACCTGGTTGATTATGACCGCCTGAACGAAGGCGTTCTGGGCAAGGCCGTCGATACCTTCGATCCAACCCACCTTTTCTGGCCGAGTTCACCCTGCGGCGGACGTGGTGATTATTCCGACTGCTGGCATGATGATAAGCGCGGCGACATGCATTTCTGGAGTGTATGGCACGAGGGCAAATCCCTCGACGCCTACCTGACCGTAAAACCCCGATTCTGCTCGGAGTTCGGCTACCAGTCCTTCCCCTCGTTGTCGACGATCCGGACCTACGCCCCACCCGACCAATGGAACGTGACCGCGCCGATCATGGAATATCACCAGCGCAATGCCCGCGGCAACTCCCTGATAACGGAGATGTTCACCCGGTATTTCCGGATGCCGGAAGGATTCGCCAATTTCGTCTACTTGAGCCAGGTTCAACAGGCGATGGCCATTAAAACCGGCGTCGATTACTGGCGTACGTTGCGCCCGCACTGCATGGGCACCCTCTACTGGCAGTTGAACGACTTGTGGCCGGTCTGTTCCTGGTCCTCGCTGGAATACGGCGGGAAATGGAAGTTGCTGCATTATGAGGCACGCCGGTTCTATGCCCCCTGCACCGTCAGCATCATCCAGAAGCAAGACATGATCGAGGTCTGGGTGGTCAATGACCGGCCACAACCGGTTCGCGGCAACGTCGAAATCAGCGTCCTGCAATTTGACGGAAAACGCCTGAACCGGCGCCGGATACCCGTCTCCCTGAAAGGGGCCGGCGCCACCTGCATCTGCCGTAAACCGGTTCATGACCTGCTTCCGGCCCCCGAGCAGGCATTCCTTCACGCACACCTTCGCTGTGGCAAGGACCAGGCTGAACAGGTGCATGTGGCCGTGCCCTGGAAAAGCTGCAACTTGTCGGAACCGGAACTGAAGGCATCCGTCAAAGCATTGCCGGACGGACGCTTTGCCATCACCCTGTCCAGCCGTAAGCCGGCGTTTTTCGTGTATCTGGACACCGATCCTGCCATGGGCCATTTCGAAGATAATGGATTCCACCTGCTGGCCGGTCAACGGCGCACGGTCCAGTTCCATCCCTCCCGGCGTATATCGAAAGCGCAATTCATCAAGGCGCTGTCCGTTCACCATTTGCGAGGCACCTATGCCTGAGGTTTCCCGCTCAACACCCCCTCCGAATATCATCTACATCCTCGCCGACGACATGGGGTATGGTGACATCTCATGCCTGAATCCATCGGCGGCGTTCCAGACCCCGCATCTCGACCGGTTGGCGGCGGGCGGCCTGCGTTTTACGGACGCCCACGCCAGTTCTGCGGTCTGCACGCCCTCCCGGTACAGTATCCTGACCGGCCGGTACAACTGGCGGTCCTGGCTCAAACGGGGCGTGACCATCGGCTATTCCAAGCCAGTTATTGAACCCGGCCGGATGACCGTCGCCTCCCTGCTCAAGTCGCAGGGATACGCCACCGGCTGCATCGGCAAATGGCACCTGGGCTGGACCTGGCCGAAAACCGGCGAGGCAGAGGATGCCGTGGACTACACCCGTCCCATCCCTGACGGCCCCACCTCCCACGGGTTCGACACCTTCTATGGCATCAGCGCTTCGCTGGACATGCCCCCCTATGTCTACATCGAAAACGACCGGCCGACCGCCATCCCCGACCGGTTCACACCGGGATCCACCGGCAAGGCATACTGGCGGGAAGGTTCCATCGCCCCCGACTTTAAACATGAAACGGTGCTTCCGCACCTGACACAAAAAGCCCTTGAATTCATCGATCAGCATGCAAACGGGACCACCCCGTTTTTCCTCTATTTCCCCTTGCCGGCACCCCACACCCCAATCCTTCCCACCCCGGCGTTCCGCGGAAAATCCGGCACCAATGAATATGGCGATTTCTGCCTGCAGGTGGACGATGTCGTGGGACAGGTCATGGCAACCCTTGACCGTCACGGTATTACGGACAATACCATCTTGATTTTCACCTCCGACAACGGGTGTTCACCGGCAGCGGATTTCGCGGAACTGGCCCGATGCGGGCATAACCCGAGTCACATCTTTCGTGGCCACAAGGCCGACATCTACGAGGGTGGGCACCGGGTTCCACTGATCGTGCGCTGGCCGGCGCGTATCAAGTCAGGCCGTAAAACGGATGAAACAGTCTGCCTGAGCGATTTACTGGCGACCTGCGCTGAGATCGTCGGGTCCGGACTCCCGGATAATGCCGGGGAAGACAGCATCAGCAACCTGCCGCTCTGGGACGGCAACCCATTGAATGGCGCCTTGCGTGAGGCAACCGTTCATCACTCCATTGACGGGTCTTTCTCCATCCGAAAAGGCCACTGGAAGCTGGAAATGTGCGCCGGATCGGGCGGATGGAGCAGTCCCCGGCCAGGCCCGGAATGCGACGGTTTGCCGCCGATCCAACTGTATGACCTTCGCATGGATATCGGCGAACGGAAGAACCTTTTCCGGGAACATCCGGCCATCGTCGAATCGATGAAGGCACTGCTCACCCTTTATGTGGAACAGGGACGGAGTACGCCCGGCAAACCCCAGGGCAATGCCGGCGGAACCTCCTGGAATGAGCTGTGGTGGATGCTGACCCGGAACTCGTAGAAAACAACGACACCGGTCCGATCAATCCCTGCCGGGCGTCTCAGCCCGTGCAAACAACCCCCAGACTTTACCGCCGTTGCTGTTCATGGCGATCAGGATCTCGTTTTCCCCTTCCCGGAAATCAACAAAGAACTGCATCTTGTCGAGAACCGCCGGATTGGTTCCGGGCCCGTGAAAGACCTCCTTGCCGTTCAACCAGATTCGGATCGGTCCATCGTATCCCAGCTTCAAGATGCCGCGTCCTGCCGTCTTCCGGAAAGTCGTACGCAGGAACACCACACCGGGTTGCGCTTCAATCTGAGGCCTGAGATCGACAAAACCCTCGAGGATATGCCCGAAGGGGCGGCCTTGAACCGGCATCGTGCATCGGGTCGCAGCCTTCACCGGATCCACATCCGCCAGATCACTATCGGCCATGCGCGGGGACACGTTCCATGTGTCGAGAAATGACAGGGCTTTCATGGATTTTGCATCGGCATGCACAAACATCGGCTGGGTCCAGGCCGCTGCCTGGCGACGTCCCAGACATTCAAAGCGCACATAACGCGCCGAATCCGGGACCCGGAGTTCCAGCAGGTTGCCGTCCGCCATGGCCAGCCGTTTCCCGGTGGCGCCGATTGCCAGGATACGGTCCGCATCCTCCGCCTCGATACGCACCTGCAAGCCCTCCACCTGGATGGATCGTATGGTGACCCCCGTGGAAGCGTAAAACCGGCCCTTCTTCAGGGCATCAACAATCCCCTCCGCCGAACGGTCCGTGACATAAACCACATTCCAACCCCGCCCGCTCTTGGCAGGATTATGGCAGTCATCATTGGCAAATCCCCACACCCGCCGGCCTGCAGCAAGGAGCATGTCCCATTTCGAGAGCGCATAGCAGCTCCCGTCTTCCTCCTCGATGCCCCCGTTGTAGATTTCCATGCCCGCATATCCGGTCCATTCGCGCAATTGTTCGATGGTCGCATGGTCAAATTGCCCCAACCAGTCCGGATGGGCCACGATAACCAGCCCACCGGCCTGGGGAACTGCATTGAAAATTTCCTGCCGGCTCAGGGTCGGCGCCAGCCGTTGATGGGCGCCGAGATGAACCACATGGGGCCCTCCCGCCACCTCGTAGCCCGGCACCAGGATCATGCCCCTGGAATCCAGTGCGGCAATGCCCGCCGGATCAATCAGGATCTCGTGATCGGTAAGTGCAAGAAAGTCATGCCCGAATCCGGCATACAGGTTGACGGTTTGTTGCAGGGAGAGTTGTCCGTCGCTAACCGTCGTATGGGTATGCAGGTTGCCCCGAAGCCATGTTCCACCCACAAGCCCGTCATAAGGATTCTCAAGATACGCCATGGACCACTCGCTTTCTGATCGATATACCTACAGATACCAAATGGAGAGGATTTTGAAGATGACGATCGCCAGCAGGGCGGACGCCGGCAGGGTCACGACCCAGGAGACAAATATCCGCCGCACCACTCGCAGGTCGATCGCGCCAAAGCCCCGGGCAAAGCCCACCCCCATGATGGCGCCCACCAGCACAAAGGTTGTCGACACCGGCAATCCAAGGAGGGAACAGACCAGCACGGTCGTGGCCGTTGAGAATTCAGCGGCAAAACCACGCGTGGGGGTCACCTCGGTGATCTTGTGCCCCACCGCTTCGAGCACCTTGTAGCCGTAGGTGGCCAGGCCCAGCACAATCCCGAATCCACCCAGCGCCAGCACCCAGGCCGGGATCACCGCCTGCGTGGCAACGGTGCCGCGCAACCCCTGCAGGATCCCCACCACCGGCCCCACGGCATTGGCCACGTCATTGGCGCCATGGGCAAAGGACAGGTAACAGGCATCCAGAACCTGGACCCGCGAGAAAAACCGCTCGACATCCGCGCTATGTTCGCCAAGCGGTTTGTCCGGGTTGCAACGTCGTTTCATGATCGCCCAGACAGCCACCCCGATCAGGTTGGCCATCACCACGGCGGTCCCCAGCGCCAACCAGCAACCCTGGGATTTCGGGATGTGCAGGGCGCGTGGATAATAGGCCTGGAGAATCGAATAGAACATCACGCAGGTCATGGCCCCCAACCCCAGGGGTACGGCAATTTGTGCACGTGCAATGGGCCTTGTGTGATGCAACACATGCCGCAACAGGATATGATAAATGAGGAAACTGAAAAATGCGCCCACCAATGGGGAAATGATCCAACTGGAGGCAATGGCACCCATTTTATGCCACTGAATGGCGGCAGGCCCCATGGCGACAACACCAAACCCAATGACCGCCCCGATAATGGCATGGGTTGTTGATACCGGCTGGCTCAGGTAGGTGGCCAGGTTCAGCCAGATCGAGGCACCGAGCAGAGCGGCCAGCATCCCGATGGCAAAAACCTTTGGATCAGCGGCAAACAGTTCCGGATAAACGATGTTGCCACGGATGGTATCCGTGACATTCCCACCGGCAAAGAAAGCACCGCTGAATTCAAAAACCGCCGCCAGGACCAGGGCCATACGGAAGGTAATGGCTCCCGATCCAACCGGGGTCCCAAATGCGTTGGCCACATCGTTGGCGCCAATGTTCCACGCCATGTAGAGCGCCACGACAAAAGCAAGCAGGAGAAGCGGTTCCATGCAAGGACTTCCCGGATTAATGCCGCATAATCATCAAACGAAGAGACTTGCCGACATTTTCGGCATGATCGGCAATGCCCGTCAGGGTCCTGCACAACTTGTCCAGAATCATCACCGTCAACGGATCGATCCCCGGCAGGGAATAATAGCGTCGGGCCAGGGACCGGCTGATTTTATCCGATTCCCATTCGAGATGACATACATCCTGGATTTTCTCCAGCACCCGTTCCGCCTCACTGCCTTCAAATGCATCCTTCTGCAGGCGCGCCATTTCCTCGGCCAGGTTCAACAAGGCCTCGCTGGTCTGTATGATCTTGTCCACCAAACCCGTGAAATCCTGCCGTAGATCCGGCGGCAATTCAATTTTCCGGAAGGTCGCGACCACGGCATAATCCTCGGCATCATCGCCCATCCGGTCCAGTTGCCGGACAAACGTCAGGATGTCCTCGCGGGATACCGGCAACATGAAACGACGCGACAGGTTCTGCCGGATGGCATCCTTGATCTTGTCACCTTCAAACTCCGTATCGGACATGAGGTTCTGAAGCTCCTCCAGCCGTTTCATATCCCCGGCCAGCAGCGCCTCGGTGATCGGTCGGACCAGGTTGACACATTCATGGATCTTCCGCGCATGTTCCACGATGTGTTCAAAAGGGGACTCGCCGAACAGCGTTGCCAGACTTTTCATAAACACTCCCCGGATTATTCAATCCTCAAAATGGTTCCCGATCTGGAACCCATGTCCATCCCGGTAAACCATACCGGGCAAGTATATCGTGTCGGCCGGATCGGGCAAGAACACATCGACTGCCATGACTGACTGGTTTTTGGCTTGGCGTTGCGGAACCCCCTGGAGTACAGTGGCGCCCGTCATGTCACCCGTACACGTCATAGCGCGTTTGGCCCGTATTTTCGCTGCGTATCGTCGTCGCACCGAGACGGTCAGCCCCATGCCGGTCCGGTTGTGGATCGAGTCCGCCCTGTGCTGTAACCTCCGGTGCACCATGTGCCCCAACAAGGATCTTCCGGCTTCCGACAAGACCGTGATGTCGTGGGACCTGTACCGCCGGATCATCGATCAGGCCCATACCTTCGCCAACGACATCTACCTGCATCACCGGGGTGAACCGCTTACCAACCCGCGCCTGTTCGACATGATCCGGTATGCCCGTGAAGCCGGCCTGAAGACCCGTTTCCACACCAACGGGGCACTGCTCACCGCTGAACGGGCTGATCAACTCCTCGACGCCTCACCCAACCTGGTCTCCTTTTCCGTGGACGGTTTCGACAAGGAATCCTACGAGTCGGTGCGGGTCGGCGCCACGTTCGAAACCACCGTCGACCAGATCCGCCACCTCGCCGTCCGGCGGCGTGAACGCGGCTTGAAAAAGCCTTACCTGGTGGTGGAAAAAATCCGTTTCCAAAATCCCGCCCGACCCGGGGATCCGGCTGCCGTACAGGCGCTCCGCCAGCAGTTCCTATCGGCCGGCATCGATGAAGTGATTGAGAAGGATGAATATGTCTGGGCGGGAGAAACGCCGGGGGTCACCCTGCCGCCGCGAACCTCCTCCTGCTGTACCTTTCCCTGGTACGCCATGGTCATCTGCGCCGACGGCACCGTCACCCCCTGCCCGCAGGATTTCAAGGCCCGCCTGGTCATGGGGAACGCCGCGCAGCAATCCCTGCGCGACATCTGGAACGGTCCCGCCTACCGGGCGCTCCGGCATGGATTCCGAACCAACGTGGAATCCCTGCCCATCTGCCGGGACTGCGACCGCCTCCGGCGCAAAACCGTCGGTGGCATTCCCCTCCAATACATGGCAACCTTCCTGGTCGATCAACTCGTCGGATACGGTCCCCTGCGCCGCAGGCTGGGCACCGCGGAGCGAAGCTGACGTGCCAACGCCCCTGAAGGTCCTCCTGCTCGCCCCCCACCCTTTTTACCAGGAACGTGGAACCCCGATCGCTGTGGACCTACTGCTCCAGTCCTTTGCGGCACGTGGAACCCAGGTGGATGTACTCACCTACCACGAAGGCGCCGATCGCGATTACGGGCCGGGCATCTCCATCCACCGCATTCCACCGCCTCCGGGTACACACCATATCCGGCCGGGGTTCTCCTGGAAAAAGGTCGTATGCGATCTCGCCTTCCACCGGGATGCCGCCAGAATTCTGAACCGGAGCCGCTACGATGTGATCCATGCCGTCGAGGAATCGGTTTTCATGGCACGGCGCCTGGGCGCCCGGCATGGTACCCCCTACCTGTACGACATGGATTCCTGCATGTCGCGCCAGATCATGGACAAACACCCCTTGGCAAAGCCCCTGGCGCCGATCATGCAGGCCATGGAAACGTCCGCCATCCGGGACGCCATGGCCGTTGTGCCGGTTTGTGACACACTGGCAGCAATCGCCCATGCCAGCGGTGCCAAAAAGGTTTTCACCTTGCGCGACATCTCCCTGCTGGACCCTGCCATTCCCGTTCATCCCATCGGCCTGGCAGCCCGGACGGGAGGGACCGGTCCCCGTTTCCTGTATGTGGGCAATCTCGAATCCTACCAGGGAATCGACCTGCTCCTGGATGCCTGCACGCGGGCGGGCTCAAGCATCCCGGAAGCCCGGGTGATCATCGTGGGCGGTACCCCGGCGGATATCCAACACTATCAGGCCCTGGCTGAACGGTCCGGCTCGTCGTCGTTCGTCACGTTCATCGGACCCCGACCGGTGGCCGACATGGCCTCGCTGTTTGCCGAAGCCGACATCCTGCTGTCGCCTCGGTCCCAGGGCGGCAACACGCCGATGAAGATTTATTCCTACCTGGCGTCCGGCAAACCGGTGCTCGCCACCCGCCTGGAAACCCATACCCAGGTGCTCGACGACACGGTGGCCTGCCTGGTGGAACCTACGGCACAAGCAATGGCCGACGGCATGATCCGCCTGGCACAGGATTCGAACTACCGGAAGACCCTGGGCAACCAGGCCCGCCGCCTGGCGGATAATCGGTATTCGCGAACGGCGTATGCCGCCGGGTTCACGGCCCTTTACGATTGGGTTGAACAGCAACTGGCCCTGCGGACGATCCGGCGCTGACGGTCAGAAACCGTACCGGACCGAGGCGTATACGTTGTTGTTGTTCTCGAACTGCCCGAAGAAGGTCGCAGGCTCCTCACCTTCGAACCAGTTGGCGCCTCCGGTCACGGTCCAGTGATCATCCACCCGGTAGGTCACCACGGGCCGTACATACCCGTCACGATCGCTTGGCGAATAATAAGCAAAGAGGGAAAGCACCAGGTTCTGGCTTAACGCCATGGCGGTAAGCCGAATGGTCGCCACCTGGCGCACCTCATCACGCGCCGTCATTCCTTCCGGCAAATTGGCCCGGTAGTCCTGGTAATCACGCATGATCTCGGCATAGTATTGAACACTGCCGTTCAAATTGCGGATCAATTCCCGTTCATACCCCGCCAACACCCGCACTTCGGAATTCGGGACCAGGGAATTGATCCCCCCGACATCGTCCCGGGACTCGTAGGTGCCGGCTTCCAGATTGCCGATCCCCTGCCCCAGCGTACCGCGAACACTGGCACCCCATACCGATAACCGGGGGAAAGTCACCCGGGACGCAACGGGATCGAACCCCGCCGGACTCTTCCAACGTCCCTCATACCCGTACAGGGACAACTCATACCCGGCCAGGTTATGGGACAACCGTAACGCCGTTTCATCGTCCTGGAACCATTGGTCCGGAACCTCCACGGCCATGGCAACATCCCGGCCCACCAGGCGGCCCGCCATAGGACTCCAGGCCGACAATCGAGCAGAATCGATAAACCGATCCGGATCAAACCGCGGTGTATAGACAAGGTCGAGGTTGATCCAACGGCTGAACCAACTTGCCATGAGTGCGTCGGACGGCGCCTTCAGGTACTCGATATCACGCCCGATGAAAAAGGCATTCCAGTCCTTGGGGAAAAGGTCGTTGATGAACAACAGGTCACCCGTCCCCCAGGTCAGGATCTGGCGACCGATCTTCACGTCCAGCGAATCCAGCGGCGATACGGTAAGGTAGGCTTCCCGAAGGTCCAGGGGACCCGTCCCCTCCTCGAGGTCAACCCGGTCATCCTCCGCCACGCCATCCCACACCAGATCGCCACGCACCTGGAAACGAATGTCACCGATCGCGGGGCTGAATTCCAGTTGCGCCCGTATTTCATGCAGGGGAGAATCCTCTTCAACGGGATCCGACTGGGTCCGGACACCCGCACGGGCATCCAGATACCCGTGCAAACCGGCCGGCCATTTCCAGCCACCCTCCGGCTCCGCCGCCCCGGCCAGACAGGTCCAACCGGCCAGTAACATGGCCACCCCACAGCGCAGTTTTCCAGCACCCGGGATGAGCGGGCGGGTCAATGATTTGGATCTCATATTAAAACCTGTTCCTGGTTGGTTCAGGGTTCGACTTCCCGGGGCGGACGCCGAAGGAACCGCTCGGTAAAGATTCCGTCAGTCAGTCCGATGTCATATTCAACCCGGGTGAACGTGTTGACGGTCCGGGACCCGGACACCAGGTCGCTGACAGCCGACTCCATCACGGTCGGATGTCCCTGGATCATCTCAACTTTAAGACCCTCGACACGGCGGTAACAGGCGCCATTCGCATCCAGGTATTCCGCCTTGCGGGGCAGGAAGGTATCCTTGTCGATCCACACGGTGTATGACTTGAACTCCACCGAACCCGGATTCCGCGGCGTATTCCGGATGACGTACTGGGTATCGGTGGTCTCAACCAGTTCATGCGTATCCTCGTTCAGGTTGCGGCCGGAAACATCCTCGTAGAGGAAATCCGAACCGACAAAGGATGTCCGTTTGTCGCCCGGGGCAATCCGCCGGGTCAGGTTCAGGGCCGGCAGCCACAGCCAGCGGTCATCCTCGCCATCGACATTCTTCCACACCAAAAATGCCATTTTTCGGACATCGGCCGGTTCGCGGAAAAACACGTAGAACTTCTGGTTTTCACCCGTCGTATTGAGGCGCAGGATCGCAAATTCACGGACACGGGTCCCCCCTTTGCCATCGGTAATCGTCATCCGCACCGCGGCCCGTCCATCTTTCCCGGCGTAATAAGCGACCCGATTGGCTTTCGCAACAATGGCATCGGCTGTCAAATCCTCCGCCATCCCGACACCGGCCAGCATCAGGATCAATCCGGCACACCCCAGCATGCTTGTACAGGTCTTCATTGAATTATTCCTTTCTCCATCTTGACACCCACCGGCTGCGAGCCGTCACCGGATTCTCCAGTCTTCACATCGGTATCACCGGTTTGAGGAAATGCCCAACGTTGAAAGGCGGTCAACAGGGCCGGCAGCAGGAACAGTGTGGCCAGCCACGAGACCGCCATGATCGTCGCCAGGAAGAATCCGACGGTCCGGTACGGTACCAGGGGGGCCAGCAACAACGGCAGGAATCCGACCGACACCGTGATGGCATTCCGGCTGATCGCCATGGCAGGTTCCTTGAACATCTGGCGGACCGCCGCGCGCCACTGCCCGGCCCGACGGGTCTCCTCCCGCGCACGTTCCAGAAAGTGAATGGCAAAATCCACGCTCAAACCAAGTGTCAGGGCCGACAGGATTGCCACCGGCATGTCATAATCCTTGCCCGCCCAACCGATCAAACCATAGATCAGCAGGATCGTCACGGTCAGGGGGATCATCGCGAGCAGCCCGAACAAGGCGGACCGGAACAGGACCGTCATCATCACCAGGACGATAACGAAGCTGCTGGCCAGCGAATACAGCATGCCGGTCACCATCTTCTCCTGCCAGACAACGTTCAGATAGGTCAGGCCCGCCCACCCGCAATTCAGGGCTACCGGGGGTGGATTCGCCGCCAGGAAACTGTTCATCGCCTGCACCACCGACTCCATGTCGCGGTTGTCCCCGCTTTTCAGTTGCACCCACAGGTTCAGCCGTTGGTAATCGCGGGTCACCATGTGGAAGAGGGCATCTTTCCGTTTCATCCCCTCCAGTTGGGTGAACACCTGCCCGACAGCCGAAGCGGTATCTGGAACTGCAAAACTTGCCCGGTTTCGCGCGTCCAGCACCGCCCGCTCCTCAGGCTTCGCATACGCGGGGATCGACACAAAATTCAACTCATAGGCGGCTTTCTTCAGCGCGTCGACGGACGACGACACCTTGCCCACCACGGGCTGGCTCAACAGGTATTCCTGCAAACGTTCCACATACCGCAACATGTCCGGCTGCTTGAACAACGGGGCTGACAATTCCGCCCGCATATCCAGGACAAATTCACGGAAGGATCGCCCCGTATACTCGTCACAAACCGCCAGCACGGCGTTCTGCAGGGATTCACCCGTCAACGCTGTCAGCGATTTCAGGCGTCCCGACAGGATTTCCCGATCCACCGCATTGACCCCCGCCACCCGATTGACAGCTTCCAGCAGGCCGGCGGCGGTCAGTGATTCCGGATCGAGATAGTTGATCGTTTCAGCCATCGCATTCCAGGACGCCAGTGCTTCCTCATCGATTTGTCCGGCGGTCTCAACCAGTTCAACAAAACACCGGTTTGGATCACTGCTCCACATGGTACGGTATTGCTGTTCAAGGGCTCGCAGGGCGGTTGTAAAACGTTCAGTCGCCTGGGGGAAGATGGCGCCGAACCGGACCTTGACCTCACGCTCCATGATTGCCGCCTGTTCGTGACAATCCGGCACCTGGACCACGGCCGGCTCCAGGGTCAGATACGCCGTGTAGGTCCCGCCAAAATGGGCGTTGAGTACGGTGTCGGCAACCCGGATGGAGTGTCCGGCAGTAAACCACTTGACCGGATTGTCATTGACCCGGATTCGTACGATTCCGGTGATTGAAAGCGCCACCACCAGAAGGCTCAAGGCCATGATCACGCGCCAACGCCGGTACGAAACATCACCCAGCGATTCAAGTGTCCGGTTCAACCAGCTGGACCGCACCGCACATTCTCCCGGCTTCACCGGGCAATCCTGCATGGCATCCAGCATGCGGGTGCGAACCGCCAACATGATATAGGCGGGAATCAACGTCATGGTCAGCACCCAGGCCAGCGCCACACCGAAGGCCACATGCAAACCAAACACCTGAACCGGGGGAATCGGGGTGGTTCCCAGCGAGGCAAAGCCGGCGATGGTGGTCAGGCTGGTATACAACATCGGCTTGAACAGGTGCCGGATAACATGCCGCACGGTCTCCGCCTTGTCCCGGAACCGGTGATACGCATCAAAGAACTCACTGAGGATGTGCACGGAATCCGCCACGGCAATCGGCATCAGGAAAATGGCGATCATGGAACTCATGATATGCACATCATACCCCAGACCAATCAGGAGCCCCATCGTGCAGATCACGCTGATGATGGCAACCAGCATGGGGGCAATGATCAGGGAGACCCGCTTAAAGAAGAACCACATCAGTAGAAAAATGGCCAGCCCGGCCAGCGGGGCGGAAGTCGCCATCTGAACCAGCATTTCAACCCCGAACGTGTCCTCCGCCACCGGCAACCCGGTGATGTAGACCCGGTCCTCCGTCGTCCAGTCCCGTGTCAGCGCCCGCACCAGTTCCGCCACGTTGTAACTGTAGGTCTTGGTGACGATCGGGATATACAGGCAGATGGCCTTCTCATCCTCCGACACCAGGGTGCCCGCATACAGCGGATTGGACATGGCATCGTCCCGGATGATGCGTGCCTCCGCGGGCGTGCGGGGTGGATGTTCCATCAGAAACTCGATGCGCAGGGACCCCTGGTCGGCCTGCTTGATGTTGTCCACCACACCCGGGCCGATCAATTCATGACCAATGATGACGCTCCGGCCCTCCGCATCAAACAGGTTGTTCGGGTCATGGCTGAACGCACGCCCCAGCATTTGGCCCCACCACCCGGTCGGCCCCAGATCCATCGACTGTATCCGGTTGGGACCCGCCCCATCACCCGGCCGCACAACGGCCGGTTTTCCGTCTTCACTACGGTGCAGGCTGAGCAAATCGCGGGTCAACCGGTCGATGCGTCCCAGCGTCCCGACATTGAACACGCCGTCCGGATGCTTTTCATTAACAATTCCGACGACCACAAAATCATACAGGCTGAAGGCTTCCTTGATCCGGTGGTGGTAGACCCGTACCCCCTCATCCTCCGCCAGCATGTTTTCGGGATCGTTGTCGAAGGTAACCTTGGGAAACTGGAACAGTGCCCAGACGGTTGACAAAAGCACCACGATCAGAACCAGCCAGGGGTGCCGCAAACTGAAATTGGTGAGCGTGAGCTTCATGTGCGAATTCCTTTCAAGCCTGTCAACGGAAGAACCGGTCCAGACGCTAGCATTTCTACACCGTCATGGCAATCCATGACCCGGTCCACCTTGCCTCGAAGTCCGCCCTGCCCGCGCTAATTATACAGCATGTTCCGTTCGTTCAATCACGGCCCCTTGAAGGTCCTTGTCAAGGCGGACAAAATACTCGCTGTATCCACCAATCCGGACAATGAGATCCCGGTAATTCTCGGGTTGTTGTTGGGCGGCACGCATCGCGTCGGCGCTGAGCACGGAGACCTGCACCTGCATGCCGCCCAGGCGAAAATAGGTGCCTACCAGATCACACAGACGGTCAAGCGCTTCGTCCTGTTGAAACAACGTCTTTTGAAACCGAAGGTTGAGTACCGGGGTGCCGACCGCCAGGTTGAGCGGCAGCCGGGCCACGGATTGAAGCAACGCGGTCGGACCATTGACATCACGGCCGGGAACCGCCCCCACCGAGTCAACCAGGGCGGTAAAGGCTTTGCGTCCGTCAGGCGTGGCCCCCACCTGGCGACCCGCATCCAGGTAGGTGTTAAACAGGATGCAGGACGGCAGGAACCGGCCGCCGCGCGGAGTCCTGTGTGATAACAGTTCACGCCAGGCATGTTCGAGCAGGTCATGTCCCAACCGGTCGACCCAGTCCACGTCATTGCCGAACTTGGGAACCGCCCACAGACGCTGGAGCAACACCTCATGTCCGTTAAAGTCCGCCCGCAAGGCAGCCATCAGGCACTCGGCGGAAAGCGTGCGTTGTTCAAACACCAGCCGCCGGATGGCGGCCATGCTGTCGATAAGGTTGGCGATGCCCTGGTAGCTGACCACGGCCCAATTGTAACGGGCACCGCCTGCTTCAAAGGAGCGACGGTTGCGCACACAGTCACGCGTGAAAAAGGTGCGGTAGAGCTTGGGATCGCCGGACGTAAAACGTTGCTGAAGCTGGTCGCAGGATTCACGGGCAAATTCCCGCGTGGCATGTTCTACCTGGCGTCGCAAGGCTTCATGGAAGGCATCAAAATCGGGAAAGGTGGTGAACGGTCCGGTTTTCGGGCCAACCTGCCGGCCGGAAATTGGATCCAAGCCGTCATGCAGGGCCAGTTCAAGGCATTTGGCCAGATTGATTGATCCTTCCAGGCTGCCGACATTCGACAGGCCGGCAATCATGGTCTCCGTGCAGCCGCCGAACCCGATTTCCCGTGCATCGGCTTCCGTGAGTCCAAGGTCCATTTCCAGCAGGGAACGGATATACAGGTCGTCGTTGTAAAGCGCCGGACGCCCGCTGCCGTTCCGCAGGGAGCGCAGGGCGGCAACAAGGAAATCCCGGGGCGTATCCCGGGTGATGCGAAAGGCAACGTTGGGACGGCGCAGGCGGTTACGCTCACACGCATGGATGCAGGCACGGGTCAAGACATTGCATCCGTCCCGGCCGTCCGGGGTACGCCCGCCGATCTGCAGGTTCCAGCCGTTCATGGTCTCAAAGGAACGCCACCACTCATCGAGCATCCCGCCTGCCACCGCTTCCGTGAGCACGCCGGAAGCCAGGTCCTGCTCATAAAGGTCGCCCAGCACCTGGTCAATCCGGCCGATGCTGTCGCACCCATCGAGCAACCAGGCGAAATGAACCGCCAGCAGGCCGGCATAGAAGTTGTTCGCTGGACGCAGGAAGGCGGCATCAAAGGCATCCGCCAGGCAACGGAGCCGCACGGATCCGGATACCGCAACCGCCTGTTGCAGCGCCCGGCACGTCCGGTCATACAGGGCACGGACCCCCTGGGCATAATCCTGCAACGCCAGGAGCAGGTCACGCTCCCCGGCGGACAAGTCGGGCACCACCACCTGCTCATCCAGTTCCTGCTGCATCGCCAGGAACCCGTCCTGGACTACACGCCGGATATCCGGATTGTTATGGGTATAACCACCATAATGCGGTAGTCGCTGTTCCAGGTCCGCCGCCAGATCATCCAGGAATCCGACATGCTGGGGAAAGGATTCCCGCTTGTGCTGCAGGGCAAACCGGTTCACCCGCAGCCCGCGGTTGTGGTCGAAATCCAACACCATCCCGCTGGACGCCGTCCAGAGTCCATTCGATGCCATGGTGGCGGCATGATGAAAGGGTTCACAAGGCGCCAGGTAGCGGTCGGGCTGCACCTCCACATCCATATGCTCGTACAGGCGGCGATAGGCGAGACCGTAGTTGCGCGGCCACGGGAGCCCCTGTTCAATCGCCTCGTAAAATCCAACCGCCGTCCATTCGCCCAGTTGTTCGAGCAAGCCGATGTTCATGCATGACCCCTTCCCCACGAAACAACAAGGGTAAACGAAACCCGAACCCACCGGGACAAGCAAGCATCAAACACCGGAGGAGGCGTGTCAGGCAACCTGCAGGGGGGATGTATCGCCGGGTTGAAGCCGCCTGAATCAACGGACGACGAGAACCAGTCCGGATGCCGGGGCGATAATAAAGCGGAGGGTTCCCGCTTCGCCGTCCGGGGTGCTGCCGTTGGTTCCGGGATTCACGGACGCTGTCCCGAGATACGCCGGATGGCTTGAACTGAACGGGAAACGCGTTTCCCGGCCATCAAGGAACCGCTGCAGGTCTGCCGGCATGGCCCCGATGACCACGGCAATTCGGCCCCCCGCGCCACTCCCGCCATATTGCACGGCCGAATAGTAGGGGGCATTCCCCCCATTTGCCCGGAGAACACCTGTCGTTCCACCCTGGAAGTCGCCGCACGCGATAAAAATGGAACCGCCGGAACCTCCCCCGCCATGCGGTGTACCGCCAATTCCATCCGCATCAATGACGCCATTGAGGGTCGCGATCCGGGAGGCGCTGATCCAAACCGCACCACCCCCCGTTCCCCCTCCATTGCCACCACCGCCACTCCCCGGTATCGTGGGGGCATTGACCGCGTCATTGGTTATCCCGCCAGCCCCCGCCTTTCCTTCACCACCGGTGCCGCCATGTCCACCGCCTCCGCCATAGTACCCCCCGGAAAGCCTGCCTTTCCCGGGACCATGTCCTTCTTCGATAAAATTGCGCCCGCCGATGAACCCCCGACCCTTGACATCAATCTTCCCACCATCGGCCAGCGTGAACGTGGTGCAGGTAATACGGACACGGTTTGACATCGCCGTCTCCTCGAAGGCCGCCGGGAGAGTTATCGTTCCGCTGATGTCGACCGATTGTGCCGATACCCCGTCATGCCAGTTGGTGAATATCACGGTGGCTCCGTTGCTCACCACAAGCGAACCGGCCCAGACCGGGTGCGGGATGGAGACGGTCCCCGAAACAATGGCGGCTTGATCACGGAGCCCCGGCATTCCGATCGGGGTCCAACGGCCGGCGTCGATCCATTCACCGGCGCCGCTCCAGGTCCTGCGTTCACCCGAAAGGGATGCGAAGTTGGCAATCAACAGGCGCGGGCCTGTCATTTCCACAGTCAACGGATTTACGGTTTCCATCCCCGACAGAACCCCGATGCCGGTCCACCGGTTGAATTCATAACCCGGTTCAGGGGTTGCCATCAGGTTCGTCACGGTGACCCCATTGGTATACCAACCGTTCACCGTGCCGGAATTCACGGATCCCTGGGCTCCGTTCGCCGACACCACGGCGCACTGGTAAAGGTTGGTCCAATAATAGGTCAGTATGAGATTGGTGTTCACCTGGAAGACCGCCGTGGCTCCCTCGCCTTGCGCGAACACCGCGCCCAGTTCATGGGTTACCTTCCAATTCAACACCGCACTTCCAGAACCGGCGCCGGCATCGAAGGGGCTGGTAACCGTGTTGGTGATCCAGGTCCCGCCGGGGATCCCCGGGTTGAAACCGTATGCATACGGGAGTGGATCGGCATATTCAGCGGGGTCGCCGCACACCCGCACCCAGAAATTCGACGCATCGGCAATCGACACAAACCGGCAGGTTCCAGGCTCTCCCACATGCCCCATGTTCACGCCCCCTGCCAGATCAACACCCGGGGTGGCCGACATCACACCCGGGTAGGAACCGTGCTGTTGATAGCTGAACAGGTTATCGACCGGTTCACCGTCAATCAAGCGCTGGACATCCGCATCCGTCATGCCGATTGCCACGGCAATCCTTCCGCCCCCCGCCCCTCCGCCATATTGGATGGACGAATGCCAGGTGGCATTTCCGCCGTTCGCCTTCATGGTGCCGGTGGTGTTCCCACCGAATGCCCTGCACGAAATAAAGATTGCCCCGCCCGAACCACCGCCCCCATGTGGCGAACCGGTGCCGCCATCAGCGGTAACCACACCGTCCATGGTAACCGTTCCCGAAGCCTGTATCCGGACCATGCCACCGCCATGGCCGGCGCCGTTGCCGCCACCGCCACTGCCGGAAATCACGGGCGCATTGATCGAATCGTTGGTTACCCCGCCCAAGCCGCTGTTGCCGTCTCCGCCGCGACCGCCATGCCCGCCCCCACCGCCATAATATGAGGTTGTCAAGCGGCCGCCGCCGGGACCATCACCTTCATCCCATTCATTGGTGCCCCCGCGAAACCCCCGGGCGTCGGCGTTGATCGTCGCCGTGCTCGCCAGGACCAGGTTGGAACACGAAAGGTAAACGCGGTTCGACATGCCGGTCTCAAAAAATGCCGGGGCAAGCGTGATGGTGGCGTTATTGTTGATGGTAATCGTGACGGCATGCAGTACCGTGGACCAGTTGGTGAAAATCAAGCTCCCGCCATTCATGGTCAACGAAAGCAGACGGTCCGTTTCCGCGTGTACCGTGATGATCCCGCTGTTGATGAACACCTCGTCGCCGTCCTGCGGCACCGTCCCGCCCCACCGGGCGGTATCCGACCAGTTGCCCGTGGAACCATCCCAGGTTCGTATACCGGCATGGAGGGTTCCGAGCAGGAGCAGCAGTACGCCGCATACCGTGGGGTATCGTTTCATAACCTCAATGTGACGAAATTAAAGCACGCCGTCATATCCTTCAAGGCCCGTTTCATAGGATCATGAACAGCGAACCGGAACCCGGCGCCATAATGAAACGGAGCGTTCCCGGACCGCCATCCTGACCAAACCCCGTCGACGCACCGATTACGGATGCTGTCCCGAGATACATCGGATGGTTGGTGGTGAACGGAAAACGGGTTTCCTCGCCGTCCAGCAACCGCTGTAGATCTTGTGGAGCCACACCGATAAGCACAGCGATCCTGCCGCCTCCACCCGGCCCTCCGTATTGGCTGGCCGAGTAATAAGGAACACCCCCGCCTTTCGAACTAAGGAGAGCGCCGCCCCCACCTTCAAAAGTCCGGCAGGAAATGAAGATGGATCCACCCGATCCCCCTCCGCCATGAGCCAGCGAGACCGATCCGTCGGCGTTGATCGTACCATTGATTTCCACCCTGCCGGTGGCTGCAATACGCACAGCGCCACCACCGTCTCCGGCGTTATTCCCACCCCCACCACTCCCGGGAAATTGGGGCGCATTGGTCAAACCGCAGGTTATGCCCCCGATACCATTTATGCCGGCATGTCCAACCCCGCCGTGTCCGCCACCGCCTCCGTAATGGGCCAGGCCTGGCCGGAGACGCCCCTTGCCAGGGCCATTCCCATGGTCGGTTGTGGAAATGCCACGGCCCCCGATATACCCGCGCCCACTGGCGGATATGAGACCGCCGCTATCGAGTGTGAATGTCTGGCAGGCAACATACACGCGATTCGACATGGCCCCGTCAGGATAAGGGGATGGCAGGGTTACCGTACCTTTGATGGAGACGTGTCCATTGACCGTCAACCGGTTGATCCAATTCGTGAACACCATGGTGGCGCCATTGCTCACGATCAGGGACCCGACATCCATCGGTTCGCTCACGGTCACGGTCCCCGATGCAATGCGGGCATCGTCCTGGGGACTGGGAAGCCCAACCGGGGTCCATCGTTGGGTATCGGTCCAGTTACCGATACCCGTCCACACCCGCAGGGTGGAAATATCCGAGGCGAAATTCGCGGACAGGAATCGTGGTTCAGTCATCGGGGCCGAGAGGGGATTGTCGGTTTCCTGGCCTTCCGGCACACCCGTTCCCGTCCAACGGTTGAAGGTGTAGCCGTTCGACGACGTCGCGGTGATGTTCGCGACCACGGTGCCGTTGGTGTACCAACCTTCCACAGCGGCGGCGTTCACCGAACCATGTGCCGGAACCGGCGACGTGACCGCCAGCCAGTAGAGATTGGTCCAATGGTAGGTCAGGAACAGGTTGGTCGTCATCTCGAACACGGCCTGATTGTCGGTGTCAGCGGCAACCGTCTGGCCCAAGGCGTTGGTCACGCTCCATCCAAGACACCCCCAGCCAATCCCGCCCCCATCATCAAAGGGGCTGGTGACGGTGTTGGTAATCCACGTCCCTTCAGGAATATTCACATGTATCCCGTAACCACGGGGAGACGGGGCGGACTGATTCCCAGGATCTCCCTGTATCTGCAGGGAAAAGGCGGATCCCGAAGCCACCTGGAGGAAGCGATGAATGCCTGGATCACCATTATGAATATGTCCATCAGCCTCCAGAATCCCGTTGGTTGTTGAGACCGAGCCCAAATAGGCTGGGTAACTGGTCGTTATGATGAGTCCGGTCACCGATAAGCCATCGACAAGCCGCTGTACATCGGCCGGGGTCATATTGATGGCCACGGCGATCCGTCCACCACCACCGGCGCCGCCATGCGAGGTGCTGACCCGATAACCATCCGCACCGCGTGCGAGCAACTTGCCGCCAGCCGCACCCCCGAATGTCTTACACGAAATGAAAATCGACCCACCCGAGCCCGAACCGCCATGGGTCGTCGTCTTCGCCCCATCCGCGTCAATCGTACCGTCGATTGTCACCGTCCCGCGTGCCGCAATGCATACGGCTCCGCCGCCATGCCCTCCATCGGAGTTGCCGCCACCGCCGCTGCCCGGCGCCATGGGCGCGTTGGTAACCCCGTAAACCGGACCCCCGGTGGCGCCGGCGGAATCTCCATTGGCACCCTTCCCGCCATGTCCTCCACCTCCACCATAATACATGCTCTCCGCCGCCCCGCCCGGCCCTTCGCCTTTGCTATACCAGGCATCATACCCGCTCCGGTACCCACGCCCCTTCACATCAATCAGGCCCCCGCTTTGCACGGTGAGGTTCGTGCAGATAAAATAAACGCGGTTGGACATCATGCTTTCCGTAAACGTCGGCGGAAGCCGGACCGTTCCACCGATGACAACATTCGACGCGGCGAAGGTCGTCGCCCAGTTGGTGAATACCATGACCGTGCCGCTGTTCACGGTGAGCAAATCCGCCGCATGGGGTTCATGGAGGGTTACGGTTCCCGATACGATCCGAGCGTCATCCCGGGGGCCGGGGATCCCGTTCGGGGTCCAGTTGCCGCCGCTGATCCAGTTGCCCGTACCATTCCAGTTCCGCACTTCACCGGCAGGCAGGGAAAAGTTTGCAACCAGCGAACGGGGCTGCGTCATCGTGGTCGTCAGGGGGTTGACAGTCTCCTGGCCGGGTGGGACACCGGTCCCTGTCCAACGGTTGAATACATAGGCGCCAACGGGTGTCGCCGTGATGTTTGCCACCGTCACACCGTTGGTATACCAGCCATCAACCGTGCCGGCGTTGACCGAACCCTGGGCTGCGTTGGCTGAGGTGACGGTCAGTTGGTAGATGTTGGTCCAGGTATACGTCAGGATCAGGTTCGTAGTCATGTTGAACGAGGCCGCTGCGCCGGATCCGCTTGCCACCAGCGCTCCCGCCTGATTGGTGACAGCCCACCCGAGGCAACCCCGGCGGATACCGCCTCCGTCGTCAAAGGGAGATGTAACCGTGTTGACGATCGGGGTTCCACTGGCAAATCCAGCGTTGATGCCATAACCGTAGGGTGTCGGGGTGTCGTGGAGTTCAGGATCGCCCAACACACGCAACCAGAAAGTCGAATCGGAGGAAGTGACCACAACCCGGTGGGTTCCGGATGTCCCCGTATGATTGTGCGGCCCCACATTTCCCGCGGGCGTTCCGCCGGAAACTGAAAATGAACCCGCGTATCCGCCATACCGGTCGCTGGTATACACGTTCGCCACCGGATCGCCATCGAGCAGTTTCTGAACGTCCGCGGCCGACACGCCGACAGCCACGGCAATCCGTCCGCCGCCACCTGATCCGCCATGTATACTATTCACGACGGCAATGTTGCCGCCATTGGCCATGAGTTGCCCACTGGTGGTACCCGAAAACGCCGCACACGAAATAAAAATCCCGCCTCCCGAGCCGGCTCCGCCATGCGTGGTGCCGTTGCCGCCATTCGCCCGGATCGCCCCGTTGATCGTGACCGTCCCCGTCGCCTCGATCCGGACCGCACCGCCGCCATGGCCGGTCACGGAATTGCCGCCGCCACCGCTTCCCGGCGCAGTTGGCGCATTGGTCTCACCGTATACGGGCCCACCGGTGGCGCCGATAGAATCGCCGGGCCCGCCCGGGCCGCCATGTCCCGCGCCGCCTCCATAATGGGCCGTAACCGGCGGAGCGCCGGGACCGTGCGCAGTCCCTAACGATGCAGGACTTGCCTTGTACCCCTTGCCATCCACGTTGATCGTCACGGCACTGGCCAGCGTAAAATTCGAGCACACCACATAAATGCGATTCGACATGCCGTTGTTGGTGAACGCGGCAGGCAGGGTGATCGTCCCGCTGTTGATTGTTACATTGGTGGCGTTGAGTAACGTCGTCCAGTTGGTGAACGTCAGCGTACCGCCACCCATGGTATACGCTGACAGGGCTGCCGTACCGGCACTGAGCAGTACGGAACCGCCATTTACCACGGCAACATCGCCGTTTTGTGGCACAGTTCCACCCCATCGGGCAGAATCGGTCCAATTGCCCGTGGAACCATCCCAGGTCCGGGTGGCGGCTTGAAGGGTTGCAGCCAGGATCAGCAACACGCCACATGCTGTCGGAGTCCGTTTCATCATAAAACCCACGTTATAACCTTTATTCCCTGCTATTCTAAGCTTTCTGCCATCCTAATACAAACCCAATTGTCGAGGCCAACCGGGGAGGTTCCG
>MHBQ01000150.1:0-216 GCA_001803315.1 Lentisphaerae bacterium RIFOXYC12_FULL_60_16 | reverse complement strand
GAGAGGAACTTCTCGTTGAAGAAGGCCAGGACGTCCCGTTCGGTCAATTCCGAACTGTTGCGGATGGGCTGCCCCGAGATGCGCAGGTTCATGAACACCGGGGCGCCTTTGCGGGCGGCGCCGTAGCGGGCCCCGGACTGAACATATTTCTTGCCCGTGCCGATGTCCTGGGCATAGACGAGAGCGGCGGACTCCAGGGCCGTCTTGACGCCTTCG
>MHBQ01000149.1 GCA_001803315.1 Lentisphaerae bacterium RIFOXYC12_FULL_60_16 | reverse complement strand
GCCGAAGGATGCCCGGGACCAGTGGTTGAATCCCGAGATCATCAAGTATCGGTCTGAAGCGTCGATGCGCGACAGCGTTTTCCTGGGAGCCTGTTTCCCTTACATGGTTGCCGGACTCGGGCCGGGCAGTCTGAACACCTTTCTGGGGAGCGAACCCAAATTCATGCCGGACACCATCTGGTATAATCCGGTTTTCAAGGATCCAGCCACGGCACGCATGACCTTTTGCGAGGATAATCCATGGTGGCAATGGACCTTGAAAACCACCCGCCAGTTGCAGGCGTACTGCCGGGATAAATGTCCGGTGGCCATGCCGGACCTGATTGAAGGCATTGACATATTGTCCGAATTGCTCGGGACGCAGGAACTGTTGACCTACCTGGTGGATTGTCCACAGGAGATTCACCGGCTCCTGGACCAGTTGGACAACCTGTACTACCGGGCTTTTGATCCGTTGTACGACCTGCTCAAGGATGAGCGCGGAGGCAATGCCTTCATCGCCTTCTATGCGTGGGGTCCCGGCCGGACCCTGAAATCGCAGTGTGACTTCTCGGCCATGATATCGACCGACATGTTTTCCGAGTTTGTGGCGCCCTACCTGGAGCGGCAGTGCGCGCGCTGTGATTTCTCCACCTATCACCTGGATGGTCCCAACGCGATCCGACACCTGGACGTCCTTTGCCAGGTCAAGAGCCTCAAGGCCATCCAATGGACTCCGGGCTATCCGAACCCGTCCCCGGCCGACCGGGTATGGTGGGACAAGATATGGAAGAAAGTATATGCCGCGGGCAAGTCGGCCATGGTCCTGGGCAATCCGCCGGAGCTTGTGGAACCGTTCCTCAAGGAATTTGGCGCTGCCGGGACCTTTATCACAACCGGGACCGGGACAGAGCGCCAGGCACGCAAGCTGTTGGATGATTGTTCACGCTGGGGCGTTTGATGCGTCGTGGCTGGTACGTGGCGGGCGCCATCCTGTTGGCGGTGGATGTGATGGCCCTGACCTGGTGGATCAGGCGGCGCGAGCCCCCGACGTCCACACCGTTGTTCGTGGTGGAACCCACGGCAGCGATCCCCGTGCGCAATGCCCTGGCATTCGGTGCGTGGCCCACCCCCCGGACCAACCTGCTGGCCGATGTGCAAGTCGGTCTATTCCAACCAACCGCGTCGGGCCAGTTGGAATCCGCCCTGTACGGATCCGTGAGAACCGGGAGTTCCGGGGGACGTATCCATCCCTCCTTTCACGAAGGCATTGATATCGCTCCGTTGGCGCGGGACCGTTCCGGCCGGGCACGCGATCCGGTTTTTACTGTGGCGGATGGACGGGTGGTGCTTGCCAACCGCCATGCCGGCAACTCGAACTATGGTGTTTACGTGGTCCTGACGCATGCGGATGCCTTGGGCGAGGTGTATACACTCTACGCACACCTTGCGGACATTGATCGTGCCATACGGCCGGACCACCCGGTGGAGGCTGGGGCCGTGCTGGGACGGATGGGCAGCACCCCGTCGCATATTGTCCCGGTCAGCCGCTCCCACCTGCATTTCGAAGTCGGGGTTGTGCTCAACAGCGCCTTTGAGCGGTGGTGGGCGGTGCGGCACAAGAAAAACCGGAATTCCCACGGACCGTTCCATGGGTGGAACCTGCAGGGGTGTGATCCGCTCCGGTTGTTTGCAGACCGTGAACGCCGGGGGCACGCTTTCAGCCTGTTGACCCATCTGTTGGAATTGCCGGTCGCCTTTGAGATCCTGATACCCGCCACGCACCTGCCGGACTATTACTACCGTTACCCGGACTTATGGACCGGAGGCCCCTTCAACGGACCGGCTTTTGTGATGGCAGTCTCCGAAGGCGGTATTCCCCTCCGGGGACGCCCCGCCACGGCGGATGAGATCACCCGCTTGGGCGGACCCGGTAAAACGCCCGTGGTGTTGTCCGCGGATTCGTCCGTGCTGGGAAATAACGGAAAACGTCTGGTTGCCAGACGGGGGGAAGGCTGGGCCCTGGGTTCCCAGGGTTCTCAATGGCTGGACATTCTGATGTGGGTGGCCGAATAAAGGCCTTGCGTCCCGCCGGTGGAAGCGGTAATTTATCCGGCCTTTCAAGAACCCAGAGGTATTGTGATGAAAAAGGAAATACATCCCAAATATGCGGAAGCCACGGTTACCTGCGCGTGCGGGAACGTGATTCACACGCGCTCGACCGTCAAGGAAATGACCGTGAACACCTGTTCGGCGTGCCATCCGTTTTTTACCGGGCATGCCACCTTCATCGACAGTGAAGGGCGTGTTGAGCAGTTCATGAAGCGGTATGCCAAGAAGGATACGGCTGTCAAAGCCGCTCCGAAAAAGGCAGCCAAGAAGTAGCGCCGGAATGTTCGGGGCCGGGGTGCGTAAGCGACCTGGCCCTTTTTGTGTCCGGTTCCAGTTGAAATGCCAGAGACATCGTCATGATTGATCCGAGCCAGATCAAGGGGGTGTTGAACCGTCTCCCCGAGGTGGAGCGGGAACTGTCGGATCCCCGTTGCATGACGAACCAGAAACGATACCGGGAACTGGTCCAGGAACACCTCCGCTTAAGCCGGTTGCAGGAGAAGGCAACCCTTTATTTCAACCTGCAGGAAACCGCGGTCGGGCACCGCGCGTTGATCGACCAGTCGGCATCGGACCTTGAGCTTGCGCAATTGGCCCGTGAAGAATTGCCCGGGCTGGAATCACGAATCCCGCTGGCCGAACAGGAATTGATGGTTGCCCTGTTACCGCCGGACCCGGCCGAGAGTCGGAGCGCCATCATGGAAATTCGTGCCGGTACCGGCGGGGAGGAAGCCTCCCTGTTTGCCGGCGACCTTTTCCGCATGTACCAGCGGTATGCCTCGGAACGCGGCTGGAAGGTGTCCATCGTGGACCTTTCAGCGAGCGAGAAGGGCGGGACCAAGGAACTGGTCTGTTCAATCGAAGGGGTGGATGTTTACGGCGTGCTCCGGTACGAGAGCGGGGTGCACCGGGTCCAGCGTGTACCGGTAACCGAGGCATCCGGCCGGATCCATACCTCGGCGGCAACGGTGGCGGTTTTTCCCGAAGCGGATGCCCAGGACGATATCGAGATCAAGCCGGACGAAATACGGGTGGATATATTCTGTGCGTCCGGCCCGGGTGGACAGGGAGTCAACACCACGTATTCCGCGATTCGTATCACCCATCTGCCGACCGGGGTTGTGGCCCAGAGCCAGGACGAACGATCCCAGCACCGCAACAAGGAACGTGCCATCCAGGTGTTGAAAGCACGGTTGCTCGATGCACGGCGTCAGGCGGAAGAAATGAAGATGGGGGATTCACGGCGATCCCAGATTGGGTCCGGAGACCGGAGTGAACGTGTCCGCACCTACAATTTTCCGCAAAACCGCCTGACCGACCACCGGATCAACCTGACCCTGTACAGCCTCAACCGGATCATCGAGGGGGATATGGGGGATTTGCTGGCCGCGTTGCGCCGTCATGATCTCGACCTTCGCATCCGCAAGGCATCGGGCGGATGACTCCCATGCCATCTCCCGTATCCAACGTTGCGGATGTTCTGGAGAAGGGCGCTGCCTACCTGGCTGCCCGCCGGGTGCCGGATGCCCGGATTGCGGTTGAATTGTTGATGAGCCGCCTGTTGCGATGTGGCCGCCTTGACTTGCACCTGCGCCGTGAGGTGGTGTTGAGCGGGAACCTGCTTGATGCCATGCGGCGGGGAACCCTGCGGGTGGCGGCCGGTGAACCGGTCCAATACGTGCTGGGCGAGGTGGATTTCCGTGGGCATCTTTTCAAGGTTGACCGGCGCGCCCTGATCCCGCGACCCGAAACCGAAGAACTCGTGGAATGCGTGCTGGGATGCGAAGCCCTGTGGGCCGTGGAGGGTGGTAAACCGGTCATCATGGATGTCGGCACCGGTTCCGGTTGCATGATCCTGAGCCTGGCCATCGAACGTCCGGGATCGTTTTATGCCGGACTGGATGTCAGCGGGGATGCCCTGGCGCTGGCGCAGGAGAATGCCCAGGCAAAGGGATTGGCCTCGGTGGTGCCGTTTTTGCATGGAGAACTGGCGGATGTCGTGGACCCCGGCAAACTGGATGCCGTGATCTCCAATCCGCCCTACATCGCCACATCCGTGTATGAGCAGTTGCCGGGCATGATCCGTGACCATGAGCCACGCCTGGCCCTCGATGGCGGGCCGGATGGCCTTGGGATCATCGAATCGATCATCGGCGATGCCGCCATCGCGCTCAAGCCCGGCGGGCACCTCTTTCTTGAGATCGGCCATGACCAGGGGGGACGGGTGGGTGCCATGATCGAGGATGCGGGATACACGGATGTGCAGGTCCGGCGGGATCTGGCTGGACATGACCGGATCGTGCATGCTGTGATTGAATAAACAGGAATGCAGGTTCACGCCTGCAATCAGGAGGAGTCGCCATGAAGGATTTTAACGGCTTGGGTCTGCATCTCGGCAATCTTTCCCGTCTGTCAAAAGCCCAAACCCGGTCCTTATCGGCGGAGAATCCCCGGGGTGAAAAAGGCCGCGCTGGAATGGCCAAGCCGGATGGCGGGGCGGCACGCGAACTCGGACAGGGGTGGAAAGTCCGTCCCTGCATCACGATACCGGCCGGCGAGACGGTTACCGTTGCCGACATCGAGGGGCCGGGCGCCATCCAGCATATATGGATGACGGCGGCACATCCGCGGTACACGATCCTGCGCATCTATTGGGATGGCCAGCGTCAACCGGCGGTGGAGACCCCGTACGGTGATTTCTTCTGCAACGGGTGGGGCACTTACGGGCAGTTGTCGAGCCTGCCGGTATGCATCAACCCGGGTTCCGGAATGAACTGCTGGTGGGAGATGCCGTTTCGCAAACGGTGCCGGATCACCCTGGAGAATGTGGGGTTCAAACCGGCAGCCTTTTTCTACCAGATCGATTACACGCTGACGGATGTGCCGGATGATACGGCTTATTTTCATGCCCAGTTCCGCAGGACCAATCCGGTTCCCTACGGTGAGGTCCATACAATCCTCGATGGTGTGAAGGGGTGGGGGCATTACGTCGGAACCTCGATGGCGTGGGGGGTGAATAATACGGGGTGGTGGGGCGAAGGCGAAATCAAGTTCTTCATGGATGGTGACAAGAAATTCCCGACGATTTGCGGAACCGGGACCGAAGATTATTTCCTCGGTTCGTACAATTTCGATCCCGGCACATCCAACCGGTGTACCTTTGGGGATATGCGCGGTGAGACGAGCCGTTACCAGCCGTTTACAACCCCCCATTCCGGCATGCACCAGGTGATCCGGCCGGACGGGGTCTACCAGTCCCAGATGCGGTTTGGCCTTTACCGTTGGCACATCCAGGATCCGATCCGCTTTGAACGGGACCTGAAGGTGACCATCCAGGCGTTGGGATGGCGTTCCGAAGGGCGTTACCTGCCCCTGCAGGATGACCTGGCGTCCGTAGCCTACTGGTACCAGATCCTGCCGACGGCTCCATTCCCGAAGTTGCCCGGCCGGGATAAGCTGGAAGTCATTTGATCAGCCGGCGGATCAGTATTTTTCCGCCCCTTCGTTGTAATAGACGCACAGGCCGTCTTTGCCGGGAGCCACCAGGTCAAGACGTCCGGTTCCACGCAGGTCGGCCAGGGCAAAGTGAATGCCGCAGCCTTTGGATTCGCCGATGGGGCCGTAATCGATGACCTGCTTGGCGAAACCTTCGCCCGTCCATTTGAAGTAATAGATCCCAAGGTCGTCCCATTCGCCGGCTTCATTGCCGCAATGGGCACGGTGCCGTTTGCCGGTTACCAGTTCCGGTTTGCCGTCCCCGTCAATGTCGATCCACATCAGGTCGTGGTATTGGGCATTGAAGGGATCGATGGGATGCTTGATCCAGGAACGCTTGCCGCCGCTGACCTTTTGTTCGTACCAATCGAGTCCGTACCCGTGCGCCTGGCCGACGATCAGGTCGTTGAGCCCGTCGCCGTTGACGTCCACGACCAGGATAGGCACGCTGGCACAACCCAGATCGAAGTCCGGATGCCAGGTCCAGGGTTGGGCCCACGGTTTGGCCGGACATTCCAGCCAGCCATTGCGCAAAACAACATCCATCCGGCCATTGCCGGCCAGGTTGCCGCAACCGAGACCATGTCCCTGGCTGGTTCCTTCAGGGAAGGTGTGGATGACATGCCGGTCGAAGGCGCCGGTTCCCTTGCCGTTGGCTGTCTTGAGCTTGAAGACCAGAACCTCGCGGCGGGGGGGGGTGTTGGGGATGATTTCAATCATGCCGTCGCCGTCAACATCCCATCCGCGGGTGGTCTCGACATTTCCGGTCTCCCCCATGATGTGTTCCGGCCATGGTTTGGTCGGATCGGCCGGGTTCTCACGCCAGCGCAGGTTCCCGCCCCACCAGCCACCGGTAATGTAATCAAGCCGTCCGTTGCCGTTGATGTCCATGGCGATGGTCGAGAAGTCGTCGAAATACTCGCCGACCCCCTTGACTTCGCCGATAAAATGCTTCTTGCGGAAATCCGGTCCCGGATACCAGAAGGCGCCGGAGACAATGTCGGGTTTGCCGTCGCCGTTCACATCGAATACGCCGGCGGACTCAAAGGTTTCGTCGGATATCCAGACGCGTTTCCATTTCAGTGGCATGATGGTGCTCCTTGTTTAGGTTTGAAATTCATACACATGGTGCGGACCCGTTCGGCCGCGTACCGGTAGGCCTCCCACGGCACGTCCGGTGGGATCAGATGGTCAAAGCCGGGGGCGTACCGCCCATGCGCCAGCATCCATTCGGCTTTGTGCAGTTCGGCATCCAGTCTGGCGCGGGAACCGGCCAGCGCCCGTTTGTCGAGCCCGCCCACGATGGCCAGTTCCGGGTACTGTTTGCGGTATGCCCGGATATCGTTGCCGGCCTGGACCTCAAAGGGAAGGAACAGGTTGACTCCGTGACGCATCATGATGGGAACCAGTTCACTGCAGTCGCCATCGGTATCCACGGAGATGATGCGCACGTTATGGGCCCGTGCGAATGCACGAATCCGGTCATAGGCGGGCATCATAAAGGATTCCACCATGGCCGGTGAGATCAACGATCCCTGCCGGCCGGACATGTCCTCCCAAATGTGGATGTGGTCGATCGGGACTACGGCGGCCACCTGTTCCATGACCGCCAGCCAGACGCCGGTGAGGTGCTGGATCATGTCGCGGATCATGTCGGGATATTCGTAGAAGCCGATCAGCAGGGCTTCCACACCGAGCAGGTCCCGCGGGGTTCCGAAGGCGCCGAACGGGAACCCGCCGACCTGGACGGCGTGTCCGGCAGCGCGAACGCGGTCCCGGAAGGCGGACAGGTCCTCGGTTATGCGGCTGGGATCGCCGATACGAAGACGTTCAGCCTTGAGCTGTTCCCAATCGCCGGGTGTTTTTACCGGGTATTCGAGGAATTCCGGCATCGAGTTCCCGTCGCGGCGATTGCGCATGGTGATGCCCCGTGCGTCGCGATAGACCACCGTATCCGTCTCCTCGCGCAGGACCACATGTTCGAATGCCGGAAAGATCCCCAGTTGTACCCGGGGATGGTCGAATCCGGGTTCGAACCCGAGTTCGGTAAAGATGTCCAGCTTTGGATTACCGGTTTCCTTTTTCCATTGTTCGAGGGTCATGCCCCACGGAAACCAGCCGAGGTTATACCAGAAGGGGGGGCGGTCCACCTCCCCTCCGGTCAGCCACCGGACGGTTCGTTCACCGGGTGTAAGTGATGTCATGGTTATTTACCGAAGCGCACCTTGATGTATTCGCGGGCAACCTTCAGATCTTCCAGGGCTTCGATGGCATCGCAGGGAGGCTTCATCTCGCCCCGGATGGCCTTGACGAAGTGGACTGCCTGCTGGCGCATCGCGTGTACCCAGGGCAGTTGTGGAATGATGGTTTGCGGAACGACTCCATTGCCGGCATCCTTGAATACCTCGACCCGGCCCGGTCGATTGCTGGCCAGGGGTGCGGGCAGTTCGATTTTCACGTATCCCTTTTCGAACGCCACGAGGGCGGATTCCTGCCAGTCGATCGTGGTGCGGTAGGGGGTCATCTCGATCACGCAGGCGACCCCGCTGTCACTTTGTCCGGCCAGCATGACCCCGGACGGTTCGGCGTACTTGACGTGATAGGGTTCGCCGAGCAGGTGCCGCATCAGGTTTACCTGGTGGATGTAATAATTGACGAAACCGATGTAGGCATTGTTGGTGGCCTCGTCCATATCGGGTGCCGGCGGGTCCCACTGTTCGGTGGCGGGCAATTTCTCGTCGGTTTGGATCAGGTCGGAAAAGCCGGAGGCGACCCAGTCACCGGCCGGCATCAGGATCCGGACGTAGCGCAGTTTGCCCAGTTCGCCGGAAACCTTCAGGGCGTCGATTTCCTTTTTGGCGGCCACGGTGGCCGGATCGCTCCGCTTGTGGTAGCCGACCATGTGCCAGGTTTTGCTGCGGCCCAGTGTCTGGAGGATCTTTTCGCCCATGGCGATGGATCCGGCCAGCGGTTTCTCGGTGAAGATCGGGATGCCGGCCTTGAGCAGTTCGGGCACGAGGGTCCCGTGGCGGGTAAACGGCTGGGAGGCGACGATGCCGTCGAGTTTTTCCTTGGCCAGCATGTCGGCATGGCTGGAGTAGGTGTGGGGAATGGCGTAGCGTGCGGCGACCTTGTCGCGCAGACCGGCGCGTAGTTCGGCGATGGCGACCACCTCGCAATCCGGCAATCCGGCGTAGTTCTTCAAATGGGCGCACTGGCCCATACCACCGACGCCGACGAATCCTATGCGTACTTTTTTCGGTTCCATAATGATCACTCCTCCGGGGCTTCCGGTTAACGTTTTACTGAAGGTTTAACAGATTGTGTGGCGAGTTTGCCGAACCGGTTGGCGATTGCCAATGCCGGATCCAGCGGAACATCCACGGATTTCAGCCGTTTCGGGATGCGGATGGCCGGGCGGGCGGCCAGTTTGCGTCCCTTGAACTGCGGGAGCCAGCGGCGTTGGGCTTCCAGCATCTCCTGGGTCATGCTGCGGATTTCCTTGAGCGTGCACCGGGTGCTCGTGAGCGGATCCATGGCGATGGCGTGCATGATATGCTCGGGATCGCCGGACATGCCGGCTTCAACCGCCAGGCTTTGTACGGTTACATTGCTCTGGTTGAGTGCCGCGCATTGCGGGGGTAGATTGCCGATTTTCTGGGGATGGATGCCCTTGCCGTCAACGATGACGGGGACTTCCACGCAACAGCCGTTCGGCAGATTGGTGATATACCCGTCATTGCGGACGTTGCCGTTGAGTTTGAACCGTTTGCCGGTCTGATGGGCTTCGAGGATATAGGAACAGTATTCCACGCTGCGGCCAGTGATGCGCGGCGATGCCAGCGCCAGGGCGTCCACACGTTCGTATTTCCGGGCCAGCATGCAGCAATACCGGTAATAGGCGCCGGAGGCGCCGCCGAAGTCCGGCATGTCGCAATAGGTTTTCAAACCGCGATCCGTACTGCGGAACCAGGGAATGTATTCGGACAGGTGACCCGTACTTTCGGTCATGAAATAACCGAAATGCCGCATGACCTCGCCCCGGACCTTTTCGTTCACGTAATATCCCGGTTTTTCCATGTTACGGCGCAGGACGGGGTAGAGATCGCGGCCGGTGCGCTTGTCCTTAAGCGACAGGAACCAGGCCATGTGGTTGATGCCGGCGCACCGGTAATCCAGCTGGTTTTTGGGCGTATTGACGTACCGGCTGATCAGGTCCAGGGTGGTTTGCACGCCGTGGCAGAGCCCGATAAACGGGATGTTCGATGAGAGCCGTCCGAGCGCGAGGCAATTGGCGGCCATGGGGTTGGCGTAGTTCAACAGCAGGGCCTTGGGGCAATACCGTTCCATGTCACGGACCAGTTCGGTCAGAACCGGCACGGAGCGGAGTCCGCGAAAAACGCCGCCCGGGCCGAGTGAGTCGGCGATGCATTGGTCCACGCCGTATTTCAGGGGAATCTCGTAATCGATGCGGAAGGCTTCCAAGCCGCCCACCTGGAACATGACGATCACGTAATCGGCATTTCGAAGCGCCTGGCGACGGTCCAGGGTGGCGGTGACGCGGGCGGGCAGGTTATTATCGTGGATCATGCGCGCGATGAAGGTGCGCATGCGCTCGAGTTTCGGCCGGGTACGGCTCATCAGGCAGATCTCGCTATCGCGCAGGGATGGCGTGGCGAGGATGTCGCGGGTCAGGGTTTCGCAGAATACCAAGCTTCCGGCACCGATCATGGCGATTTTCGGCATGGTGCTGTTCCTCCTTTGTTACCACTTGATTGTGATCTATTGCCTTGTTTTGTCCGGTCGAAAATGTTAACCATGCAAGGACAATGCAACTTGTATATGCCGTGATCCTAGCTTCAGCATGCCGCTCCGACAATGGATGGGCTTGCCATTTATTTGTCTGAAATTGCCATGGTAAACGCCTCTCCATTTCTTCATCTCGGGAGACACATGCCGCGGTTGCCGTGGCATATGCGGGCGCATTCGCACCCCTTTCATGAACTGGTGGTTGTTATCAAGGGATGCCAGCGGGTGAAGATGGACGGGGTGGTGCGGGAAGGCGGGGTGGGGGACGTGTTGTTGTATCCTGCCGGCATGGCGCATGAGGAGTGGGCGGATGAGCAGGGCGTATTTGAGAGTTTCTTCATGGCGTTTGAGGCGGATTTGCCCCGCGCGATCCCCCTGCCGTTGCATGATCATGGGGGTCGTATCCGGATGCTGGTGGAATGGTTGCGGGAGGATATGCGTTTGATGGGGGGGGACGGGGCCTCGGCGGAAGTGTTGCGGGGACTGGTGTCGGCGATTGTCGCGCAGTTGGCGCGCATGCCGTCTACGGCTGAGCCGGAACTGGTGGAACGGGTGCGCCGGCATATCCGGGAACATGTTGCGGAGCCGTTGACGCTGGACGGCCTGGCGCATGTGGCGGGTTTGAGCAAGTTCTATTTCCTGCGCCGGTATGCCGGGTTGGCCGGTCGAGCCCCGATGGCGGATGTGCGATTGATTCGCGTGGAGCGTGCGCGGGAACTGGTCCTTAGTACCAGTCTGCCGCTCAAGGAGATTGCGGTGCGTGCCGGGTTGGGGGATGTCTACCACATGACCCGGTTATTCCGGCATCACCTGGACCGGACGCCGGGGCAGCTTCGCCGGATGGTGCGATAGGGAGCTTTACCCTTGTCACCGGCAGGGCCTTTTGCGAGGGTAGACACCGGTGTTTGGCAGTTCAAGTGGAATGGAAGGCTGGATGGCGCGTGAACCGATAACCGCCCTGGTGATGGGGCCTGGCAGGTGGGAATGGAGCTCGTTGACGCGGGTCCGTGACCATTGGAGTGTGGCCGGGAAGGGAGTTTTGGATTTCCCTCCCGGAACGGCCGACGATCCTGCCGAGCGTATCCGGCGTCTTCGGGCCGCTGTTCCCGGCGGGATCGGCCGATTGGTGCTGGGTGTTCCTTCCGACCAGATGTTGCTGCGGGTGATCCGCATACCGGTTACCGCGGATGACGAATTGCCCGGCGTGGTGCGGTTGCAGGTGGATAAGTTTTCCCCGTTCCCGGCGGATACCATGTCGATTGCCTATGAGGTGTTGCAGCGTGGCGCCGGCGAATCGGTGGTGTTGATTGCCGGCGCCCGTGATGAGGATCTGAATGCGTTTGCCGGACCGCTCCGGACCGCCGGGCTGACTCCCGACCGTCTGGATTTAAACCTGCTGGCCTGGTGGCATGTGTACCGGTTGTCCGGCAAGCCCCAGCCGGCTGGTCGCCAGGTTTTCCTGCATCTGTCGGATTCCCAGGTCGAGATGGTGATCCAGGAAGACGGGGTGCCGGTGGTTTTTCGCCGTCTGGATGTCGTGGCGTCCGGTGAGCCGGACCCGTGGGTGGACGACCTGGTACAGGATATCCAGCACATCCTTTTGTCGATCGAACTGGAACGGGGGGCGACCGGGCGCTTGTCGGCCGTGGTGTGGACTGACGCGGAGGTGCCTGCGCTGGAATCGCGACTGAAGGATTTGTTCCCGCATGGGGTCCAGTGGGAAAAAGGCGATGAGCAGTCAACCGTATCACAGGGGCTGGCCTTGCGGGCGGTGGAGCCGGCCGCCGTCTCGATGGATTTGACCCCGCCGGCCTGGCGTACGGCGGGAGAACAGGTCTTGTTCCGGCGCCGGATGATCCTGGCGTCCGTGGCGGTTGTGGTGGTGTGGTTGGGGCTGCTCGTCGGTCCGTATGGCGGCGTATGGCTGCAGCGAGCCCTGTTGAAGCAGTTGGAAACACGCCATGCGGCCGTGCGGGATCCGGCACTCGAAGTGCGGGATAACCGTCGCCGGGTATCGGTTATCCGCCGGTACCTGGACAACCGGTTATCGTCCCTGGAATGCCTGCGGGAAGTCAGTGAGCGCATGCCGGCCGGGGTATCCCTCGGCCAGTTCATCTATCGTAAGGGAGAATCCCTCCGTTTGAGCGGTGATGCCCAGACCGTTGAGCAGGTGTATGATTTCAAGCGCAGCCTGGATGCTTCGGAGTGGCTGCGTGAGAGTTCTCTGACGGGGCCGTCCTACGATGCACGCAAGAAACTGCACACTTTCGAAATCGATATTTTGTTGCCGGGGGAGGCGGAATGAACCTCTCGAGGCGGGAAGCCGTTTTATTGCTGGCGACCGTGGGGTCCGCCATGATCGGTGGCACCTGGTTCGCTGTCCGGCCGCAATTCTCCGAATGGAGCGCGTTGCGTACCCGCCAGGTGGCGATTCGCGATGCGATCGACCGGGACCAGCGGATGTTTGAGCAAAAGGCGCGCTGGCAGGCGGAGTTTGATGAATTGAAGGACAGCCTGCCGATGGTTCCCCTCGGGCAGAAAGTCGATGTGTACTGGTTATCCATCGTGGACCGGGTGGCGGAACGGCACGGGTTGAAGATTATCCGGCGTCAGGTCAATGAGGAGCGGCCCATGGGGGATGTATACGAGATGCCCATCGAGGCCAAGGATTGGGAAGGAACCTTGGATTCCCTGGTGCGCTTCATGGTTGATTTGAGAGCCCAAGGTGCTATGCTCGACATGCGGCAACTGTTGGTGAGACCCCGGGGGCAGGGAGTCCTGCGGGGTCGATTTCTATTGCATTGCGTCTATCGGCGGGAAAAACCGTGAACCCATACACCATTCGGATCTTGGCGGAGAATCGGCGCCCTACAGTTATGCGCGTGTTGTTCCGGGTGGCGCTGATTGCCTTCCTGTTGTGCCGCATGGCCGTAGCCCAGGTCTTGAATGTCCCGCCACCGGCTGCTTCCGACATGGTGGTGGTGCCGGCCCGGCTAAAGTTTAATAACACGCCGTTGGAGATGGTGCTGGACGATTATAGCGAAAAGACCGGGCGCACCATGCTGCTGGCACCCGGCCTTCCCAAGATCACCATTACCCTGAAGAGTCAGGGCGACCTGACGATGGACGAGTACCTGGAAGCCATCGAGTCCGTGCTGGCCATGAACAACCTGTCCCTGATCAAGGTGGGGAACAAGTTTCTCAAGGCGGTACAGACCATCAACGCCCGACAGGAAGAAATGATAATACGGGAAGACCTTCCTGAAGGCGGGCTCCCCGAAACATCGGAATTGGTCACCCAGTTGATATCGCTCAAGCATATCGAGGCGAAGGAGGCGGATGCCCTGATCAAGCCGGTCCGCCGGACATCGGGCACGGTCCACCTGCTGGAACGGACCAACAGCATCCTGGTGACGGACAGTGCGGCTGTGATCAACCGGGTGTTGCAGGTGATCCAACTGGTTGATCAGCCCATGGAAGCGGCCGAAGAACCCAATGTGATCGAGATCCGGTATGCCAAGGCGGCCGACATCAAACGGCGCCTGGAGGAAATCATCGCGGAATCACAGAAGGAAGGCGCCAAGTCCACGGTTCCCCAGCAGCGTCCGTCCGGGCAGCCGGGAGTGGTGGCCCCGTTGACGACTCCGTCGTCGACCATTCCGGGAGTTATCCGGGCCCCCCGCGTGGCCGCGGGCGTTACGCCTCCCGCCGAAGTGCTGAGCCTTCTTGAACAGGCGGAGCGCGGGATCATTGTCGGCAAGGTCAAGATTGTTGCGGATGACCGCACCAACCTGCTGATCATCATCACCCGTCCGGAAAATATGAAATTTTTCGACCGGATCATCCGGGTGCTGGATGTTGAGACCGAGCCGGATGTCGTGGTTCGTATCTTCCGCCTGGAATACGCCGATGCCGAACAGGTTGCCTCGACATTGAATTCGCTGATCGGCAGTAACAAGGATGCGACCGGTGCCGTCAAGGGAGCTGCGGGGACGGCTCCCGAAACGTCGACGGGGACCACTCCCGCCGGCGCCGATGCGGGAAATTCGGATTCCGCCCGCAGTGCCGTTCTTCGTGACTACGTGGAGCGCCTGAACCGGGGTGCCGCATCGTCCGCGGAAGCGGGCATCTCCAAGGTCGGCGAACTGTCGGCATCGAACATCAAGATCTTGTCGGACAAGCGGACCAATGCCCTCCTGATCATGGCCAGCAAGTCAGACGCGGCGGCACTGGAGGGGATCGTCAAAGGCATGGATATGATGTTATCACAAGTCATGATCGAGACGGTGGTCATCCAGGTTGACCTTGATGAGACAGTCCGGTCCGGGGTGCAGTGGGTCCAGCGGTCCCTGCTGGTTCAGGATCGGGATGCTTCCGGTGCGTTGCGGAATCGTGGAGCGATTGCAGGATCGGCCGGCGGTGGTCGCGGATCCGAGAATTTCATTCCTGAAGTCCGCAATACGCCCACCCTCACCACGATCGGCAGTTGGGCAAGCGGTGCGGGCCTGACCACGTATTTTACCCATTTTGGGCTGAACTTGGACATGATTGTGAAACTGCTGAAGACGGATTCCCGGTCGCGGATCATGTCGGCGCCGGTGATCGTTACCACGGATAACACCAAGGCGACCATCACTTCCAGCGCCCAGCGGTATTTCCTCAAGGGGAGCACGGTTGACCAGTTCGGGAATGTCCGCCCGGAGACGGAGATCAAGGATATCGGGCTCCAGCTGACGGTAACCCCCCACATCAACAATAGCCGGAACGTGATGATGGAGATTGCCCAGGAAATCAGCGATGAGGGGGTTCCCCAGCCGATCGAAGGGCAGGGATCCTGGCCGACCACGACCAAGCGTACGTTTACGGCCTCCATAGCGGTGCGGGACCGGGAAACCATCATCCTGGGGGGATTGACGCGCAAATACATGGGACGGGATGAGCAGAAAGTTCCGATTCTCGGGAGTATTCCCTTGTTGGGGCGGTTGTTCAGTTACCGGAGTGATGTGGAGCGGAATGGTGAAGTGGTGGTGTTTATCACACCGTACGTGCTGGACACGCCGGAACAAATCGAGAAGGAATCCATGCGCATGAAGGAAGCCCTCTCGACCAAGGATCTCTGGGAACGGGGCTGGTCGGATAGCGACCTGGCCGAACCCATAAGACGGCGGGTCCGGGATACGGAAACGGAAGTGAACGCCCCCCTGGCACCGCCGGTCGTGCTGCCGGACTTGGGGGCCGGGACGGTTCAACCTTCCGAGACGGATGCCATGGATCCGGAGCTGGCGGAGTTCATACGCCAGCAGGAGTCCCGGTGGGGAGATCCGGCACGGCGCCTGGATGAAGCCATTCGCCGGGATGTTGAGCGGGAACAAGATTCACCATCGTCCGGTATTTTGTCGGAATAAAGGTTGACAGATTGCGTACAATAGCCTAAATAATCCCGCTCGTTTTGTGAGGAAGAGGTTGGAATGAAGACATATTTGCCGAAAGACCCCGGGCCAAACCGGGATTGGGTTGTCGTGGATGCACAGGGCAAGGCGCTGGGTCGTCTGGCGGTGCAGATTGCGCATTCACTCCGAGGCAAGCACAAGCCCACATTTGCCCCCCATGTCGATACCGGAAATTTCGTGGTGGTGGTGAATGCGGACAAGGTGCGCTTGTCCGGTAAGAAGGAAGACAAGAAGCTCTACCGGTTTAATTCCGGGTATCGTGGCGGTTTGAAAACCTTCACGGCCGGTGAGCTGCGGGTACGTCATCCCGACTGGCTGATCAAGCTGGCTGTCAAACGGATGTTGCCCCGCAACACCCAGAGTCGCACCATATTCAAGCGGCTCAAGGTGTATGCCGGAGTCGAACACCCGCATGGCGCCCAGGGTCCGAAACCCATGCCGGTCCGGTAGGTGGAAACAAGACGCCCGACGGCGTCGAGGAGCAGGACGTGGAAAAAACAGCAACTTGGACGGCGACAGGACGGCGAAAGACCGCGGTCGCACGTGTGGAACTGGTCCCCGGCGAAGGCACTTGGCGTGTGAATCGGCGGACCATGGAAGATTATTTTTCCAGTGAGGCGCTTCGCAATTACATTGCCCAGCCCTTGCAGATGACCAGCATGGCCGGTAAAGTCAATGTCATTGCCAGCTTGACTGGTGGCGGTCTGGCAGGCCAGGCCGGTGCCTTGCGGCATGGCATTTCGCGAGCCCTGGCTCTAAGTGATCAGGCCCTCCGGGCAACGCTTAAGAGTGGGGGATGTCTCACGCGGGACTCCCGCATGAAGGAACGCAAGAAGCCGGGTCGTCCGGGTGCTCGCAAGCGTTTCCAGTTCTCCAAGCGGTAACCTGCCGGTTGCGTTCCGGATGGATGCGCGCTGGTTTCAGCCGTTTCCCGTCCGGATCGTGTCGGCGAGGACTATGCTCAATGGTACTTCGTTTGATTAAGCGCATCGGCCAGCGATTGCTTGGCCGTAAACCTCATTCAGCCTCATCTTCTGCGCCTGCTCCATCCGGGGGTCATCCCCGGAAGGATGATTCACGGCCATCCGACGGGAAACGCCGCCGGCGCAGAAATCCGCGGCATTCAGACGCACCGGTGTCCACGGCTCCCCCCAGGCACGAGCCGTCGATACCGGATCGGCCGGACGACAAGCCGGCGAAATCCCCTGAACGCCAGGAACACCCGGGGCATCGCGATCGTCGGGACCGGGATTCCTCCTCGCGCCCGTCATCACGTGGCGACCGGGGGGACCGACGTGGCGGCAGGGATCGTGGTCCACGTTCCATGGACCGGCCGCCCCGTTCCGAGTCGCCGCATGCCGGAGGCGGCATGGTGGGTGGTTTGCAGACGGTGGTGTTGGGGAAAGCCGCCACCGAACCGTGGACGGCAGCAGAATGGGTGGTCCCGCCCGAACCGGGAAAACTGCGTTTTGCCGACATGGACCTGCCGGATCCGGTGGTTCATGCCGTTGCCGATCTTGATTTTAAATATTGCACGCCGATCCAGGCCATGGTGTTGCCGCACGCCCTCAAGGGGTTGAACGTTGCGGGCCGGGCTCAGACCGGAACCGGCAAAACAGCCGCATTCCTGGTATCCATTTTTACCCAGTGGATGAAGAATCCCCGGTGCATGGTGCCGCTTGCAGCTTCGCCCCGCGCCTTGGTAATAGCACCGACCCGTGAATTGGTGCTCCAGATACTCAAGGATGCCGGTGTGCTGGGCAAGTATTGTCCCTTCCGTGGGGTTGCCGTCTTTGGCGGCATGGATTACCAGCGTCAACGGCTGGATGTCCAGGACGGGGTGCTGGATCTGGTGGTGGCCACCCCCGGACGACTGTTGGATTATCTGGGGCAGAAAGTGCTTCGGCTTGACATGGTGGAGACCCTGATTATCGATGAGGCGGACCGCATGCTCGACATGGGGTTCATTCCCGATGTGAAGCGGATCATCCGGCACCTGCCGCCCCGTGAACGCCGGCAGACGCTCCTGTTCAGCGCCACGCTGGACGAATCGGTCATGCGTCTGGCATCGGAATGGATGCCGGACCCCGTGGTGCTGCACGCCGAACCTGAAAAGATGACGGCGGATTCCCTGGAGCAGGTTGTCTGGCCGGTGACCTCGGCCGAAAAGTTTACCGTGCTGTATAACCTGATTCGCCGGTCTCCGGAAGAGCGGATACTGGTATTTGTCAATCGGCGGGATGAAGCTGAATCGGTCGGCCGTGCCTTGCGACGGGCGGGAATTTCCTGCGATTACCTGTCGGGTGATCTGGACCAGCGAGTCCGTTTGCGGGTTCTTGAATCCTTCCGTGGTGCGACCACCAAGGTGGTGGTGGCAACCGACGTGGCCGGTCGCGGCCTGCATATCGCCGATATCCGGTATGTCGTGAATTACGATTTGCCGTATGAAGCGGATGATTATGTTCACCGTATCGGGAGGACCGGTCGTGCCGGGGCGGTTGGAACGGCCATTGCCTTTGCCTGTGAAGACGAGTCGTTCATTCTGCCGGAGATAGAGAAATCCATGGGATGTGCCCTCCGCTATGAACAGCCTGATCCGACGATGTTCGAGCCGGTTCCTGACCGTCCGGTTCGTGTCGGGGTGAAGCCGGAACCGCCGGCAGCGGAAGCACCCGTCACGCAGGATCCCGGACCGGAATCCACACCCGCTTCTGACAAGCCGTCAGAACCTTCGGCGGGTTGATGGGGTTGGATTTAGTCGGATCAAATTCCCGTCACGGATGCCAGCGGTTCCAAATAACGAAATTTTCGTATTGAACGGGAGGCTGTAAAGCGCGAGAGGAGCGGGAGGCTGGCGGTTTTCGCAGGCGTGAGAAGAAAA
>MHBQ01000148.1 GCA_001803315.1 Lentisphaerae bacterium RIFOXYC12_FULL_60_16 | reverse complement strand
CACCATCACCGGGTCGACCACCACGAAGCGGAACGCAGATTGCCGGATCACCCGGGCCACCGCCCGGATGATATCCCGGGAAAACAGCATGCCGGTCTTCACCGCTTTTACCGGAAACCCCGCACAAACGGTCTGCACCTGTTCGACCACCATGCCGGGATCGACGGGCTCCACCCGTGTTACGGCATCCGGATTCTGGGCTGTCAGGCAGGTGATGGCAGTGGTCCCGAACACCCCGAGGGCGGCAAATGTTTTGAGATCCGCCTGGATGCCGGCGCCTCCGCCGCTGTCAGACCCGGCAATGGTCAACGCAACCGGTACGGTTTGTCGGGCCATGACGGGCTCCTTATCGCCTTACCGGCGCAAGGTGAGGTCGGAACGAATCTGTCCCGCCTGCGCAAGGGATTTGGCTTCCACGCTCTGGATCTCCACAAATCCCTGCGAACTGACGGGATTCAACCCCTTGGAAGCTTCCATGGACGCATCGGCTTCGTTGTAGATCGATCCGGCACAGTCCGTGAGCGACTGGAAATGGATATTGCCCTTGTACAGCGATACGGTCACGGTTCCGGTCGCGGGTTCAGCCATCACACCGATCGCCGCCAACGCGGCCCGGGTGACCGGGTCGAAGTACCGTCCGTCATACACCTGGTTGGCCACCAGGGTGGACAACTGGCGGAACAAGGCGCCTGCCCGGCGATCCAACACGGCCTGGTAGACCGACTGGAGGCACACGGCCAGCAGTTCCATGCCCGGGGCTTCGTAGACGCCGCGGCTCTTGGTGCCGATCACGCGGTTTTCCAGGGCGTTCTTCATCCCCACCCCGTTGCGACCGCCGATCCGGTTGGCTTCCTTCATGAGGGCCAGGGGGGTCCCCGCCTTGCCATGGATGGCCACGGGATATCCCTGCTCAAAACGGACGGTGAATTTTTCATCCTTGTCCGGCGCTTGCATGGGCCACACGCCCATCTGGGGTTCCACGATGGTACAGGGTGTCTGGATGCTCTCCAGGTCCTCGGCTTCATACGAGATGCCGGCCAGATTGGCGTCGGTGGAATACCGTTTCTTCTCGCCGACAAACGCCTGGATTCCCTTGCCGGCCAGATAATCGGCCATTTCCTTGCGGCCGGGAAATTCCTTCAGCAGGCCCGGGTCACGCCACGGCGCATACACCTTCATGTCCGGGGCCAGCGCGTTGGTGTACCGTTCGAAGCGGACCTGGTCGTTGCCGCGTCCGGTGGCGCCGTGGGTCAGCACGATCCGCCCGCGCTTGCGCATTTCCGCGATCAATCCGCGGACCGTGACAGCCCGCGCAATGCCGGTGGAATTCCAGTATCCGCCGTCGTATTGGGCCTGTGCCCGGATCATCTCCAGGCAGGCATCCGCCATGGCATCCTTGACATCCACGATCACGGTCTCAGCGCCGCAGGGCGCCATTTTCCGTGCAACATCCCGGATGTCGGACTCGTCCGGCTGGGCGAGATCCGCCGAGAAGCAGATCACGTCCACGCCCATGTCCACCAGGCGCTTGGTAATGGTCTTGCTGTCAAGTCCGCCCGACACGCAAACGCCGAGCTTTTCGTGTTTCAGGTCGGCCAGCAACATGACCTTACTCCCCCGCTTCGTCGGTCGTCATGCCGTGCCAATCCGCCAGGCAATCGTCGAGAATCTCGAGCGCTTCCTCGTATTCCTCGTCCTTGGCGTTCAGCGGGGGCAGGAAGCGGAGCACGGTATCGCCCGTGGGAATGGCCAGCAAGCCGGCTTCCATCAGTTTCTCAGCCAGCGGCTTCGGATCCGTATCCAGCACCAGGCCGACCATCAGGCCGCGGCCGCGGACACCCTTGACGTGTTCATACACATCGGCAAATCCACCCAGCAATTCCATGAACTCGGTGCCCTTGTCACTGGCGCGGGCCACCAGCTCCTCCTCCTCGATCACATCGAGCGTGGCCAGGGCCGCCGCACAGGCCAGCGGGTTTCCGCCGAACGTGCTGGCATGCTTGCCCGGCTTGAAGATCTCGGACAGTTTCGGACCGCTAACAATCGCACCGATCGGGAAACCGCTGCCCAGCGCCTTGGCCAGCGAGGCGCAATCCGGCTGGACTCCGTAATGCTCGAACGCAAACCACTGACCGGTCCGTCCCATGCCGCACTGGACTTCATCGCACAGCATCAGCAGTTCGCTCTCGTCGCACAGCTTGCGGAGCCCCTTCATGAAGGCGTCATCCGCGGGAATCACGCCGCCTTCGCCCTGTACCGCCTCGACGAGGACGGCCACGGTGCTCTCATTGATCTGCTCCTTGACCGACGCCAGGTTGTTGAAATCGGCGTAGCAGAATCCTTCCGGCATGGGCTCAAACCCCTTCTGGACCTTGATCTGGCCGGTCGCAGCCGCCGTCGCCAGGGTGCGCCCATGGAAGGAGTTCTTCATGCAGATGACTTCATACTTGCCCTTGGGATTGCCCCACAACCGGGCCAGCTTGATCATGCCCTCGTTGGCTTCCGCGCCGGAATTGGCAAAGAAACATCGGCCGCCCATGGCGATGGTGGACAGCCGTTCCGCCAGCAGCGCCTGGTTCTCATTGAAATACAGGTTCGAGACGTGCATCAGTCGGGCCGCCTGGTCCTGGACCGCCTTGACCACGCGGGGATGCGAATAGCCCACATTCAACACGGCGATACCCGAGGCAAAATCCAGGTACACCTTGCCGTCGATATCCCACACCTTGGTTCCCCGTCCTTTATCCAGGACCAGTGTCTGGGCATAGGTGGACATCACATACTGCTGATAGAGTTTGGTTACCGCATCATGCTTCGTGCTCATCGTTTACAATCTCCGTACCGACCCCTTGCTTCGTGAATATTTCCAACAACAACGAGTGGGGCATCCGTCCATCCACCAGGTGTATCTTCCGCACCCCGGCATTCAGAGCCTCCACACAACTCGCGATTTTCGGCAGCATCCCGCCGCCGATAATCCCCTTTTCCGTCAGTTTTGCCACTTCCGAAATCTTCAACGTCGGTATCACCGAGGCCGGGTCCTCCGGATTGCTGAGCAAGCCCGGCACATCCGTGAGAAAAACCAGTTTGCGCGCCTTGAGCGCCTTGGCCAGCGCCGCCGCCGCCGTATCGGCGTTCACGTTGTGCACGCGGTCATCCGGCCCCCGGCCCAGCGGCGTGATCACGGGAATCACGTCCTGTTGAACCAGTGCGCGGATCACTGTCGTATCCACCTCACTGGACGGCTCCCCGACAAATCCCCAGTCAAGCTTCTCGCCCGTGACCGCATCGGTCTCCGTCTTGCGCGTCACCCGGAACACGTCCTCGCCATACACCCCGTGGGCACGGGCACCCTTGGCCGTGAGGATCTTCACCAGTTGCGGATTGATTTCACCGCGAATGACCCGCTCGACAATGGCAATGGTCTTCTCGCAGGTCACGCGCAACCCGCGTACAAACCGGGATTCAAGCCCGCTGGCTTTCAGCCCGCGCGAAATCGCCTTGCCGCCGCCGTGGACCACCACCGGATGCATGCCGGCGCATTCCATGAAGGCGATATCCGTCAGGATCCGGTCCATGTGCACCGGGTCCTCCATGGCGCTTCCGCCGAACTTCACCACGATGATCGCATCGCGGAAAGCCTGGATGTACGGCAGGGCCTCGATCAATACCTCGGCTTTTTCGATGATCTTCTGCATGGTCAGGTCATATAGGCGGCATTGATCTTGATGTATTCGACACTGCAATCGCACGTATACACCGTATCCGTCCCGCGCCCGAGGTGCAGGTCCACTTCCACGGTAAACGATTGCTGCCGGAGCACCTTTTCCAGGTCCGACAACGGGGTCCGGGCATCCTTCTGCCCGCTGCGCACCGCGCGGAGCCGGTCGTACCGGATATCCACCTTCGATTCCTCAACCCGCGCGCCCGAATACCCCACGGCATCGATCACCCGTCCCCAGTTGGGATCGGCGCCGAACCATGAGGTCTTGACCAGCAGGGAATTGGCGATGGCACGGGTGGCCTTCTGCGCATCGGCATCCGAGGCGGCGCCCTTGACGCAAACTGTCACGAACCGCGTGGCGCCTTCGCCATCCTTGACCAGCCGGCAGGCCAGCCGCAGGCAGATCGTCTGTACCGCTTCGCAAAACAACCGCCAGGCGGGATGCCCCGGCTTCAAGACCCGGTTGCCGGCCATCCCGTTGGCGAGGAACAAAATGGTGTCGTTGGTACTCTGGTCACCATCCACGGTGATCCGGTTGAAACTGCGGTTAACCGCGTCACGCAGCGCCTGCTTGAGAGCACCCGGCGCCACGGCGGCATCGGTGGTGAGAAAGGCCAGCATGGTGGCCATGTTTGGCTCGATCATCCCGGCGCCCTTGCACATGCCGCCGATACGGACCGTTTTGCCGTTGACCCGGAACTCCAGGGCCTCCTGCTTGTCCACGGTGTCGGTGGTCATGATCGCCTTGGCGGCGGCATCGCCGCCTTTGCGGTTCAACCCGGCAACCAGTTTGGGAATGGCGGCTTCAACCCGGTCCATCGGCATGGGGATCCCGATCGTCCCGGTGGAGCACACCAGCATGTCCGGTTCACGGATGTCGAGTGCCCGGGCAGCCATCGTGGCCATCCGGCAGGCATCGGCCCATCCCCGGGTCCCCGTACACGCATTGGCGCAGCCGCTGTTGACGAGGATGGCCTGGGCGCGTCCCCGGCGTACCCGGTCCCGGCATAAGCGGACCGGCGCCGCCTGAATGCGGTTGGTGGTGAACATGCCTGCCGCAACGGCCGGCACATCACTGACCAGCATGGCCAGATCAGGACGTGGATGCTTGATACGCGCCTCAACCGCGGCCGCTCGGTATCCTTGCGGTGCTGTTACCCCGCCCCGAACCGCTTTTATCGACCCCATCGTCATCCCCCCCATCCGGCCACAAGGGCCGGCAG
>MHBQ01000147.1:8007-8185 GCA_001803315.1 Lentisphaerae bacterium RIFOXYC12_FULL_60_16 | reverse complement strand
TCGGCGATCACCTGCTGTTGTTGGCGAGGAAGGGGGAGGATTGTGGAACGTGGAAAGTAGAACGTTGAACGTGCAGAGCATATGGAGTCTAAATGGGGCAGATGAGGGGAGTTGACAGGATAGACTGGATGGGATGGGAGGGATAGAACCGCCGATTGACGAATGTCGAAGGGCTGGC
>MHBQ01000147.1:7638-7780 GCA_001803315.1 Lentisphaerae bacterium RIFOXYC12_FULL_60_16 | reverse complement strand
TTCTCGTCGCCCGCTATCGTCAACCTCTGGTCTGGTTTTGATTGGAGGGCCGGGTTACACCCCGGCCATTCCCGGCCGTCGTGGAAGGCGGCCCTCCAGGCAATGCGAGAGATCTGTCTGGCTCCATGCCCCGTGGTGAATC
>MHBQ01000147.1:0-7597 GCA_001803315.1 Lentisphaerae bacterium RIFOXYC12_FULL_60_16 | reverse complement strand
GCGTTTGTGGATCGCCGGTTTTTGTGCGTTCTTATTCTTCCGGATCCGGGTCACTGCATTTTCGGATGTTTCCAACCAGTTTTACTTCCACTGGCAATGGACGGATGGAGTGGCCATCCTTGGATTGGTCGCCATGTCGGGGTTGTTTCTGCGTGTCGGGCATTTTGTGGGATCGGCGACGGGACGATGGGGCCGTTTCGCGGCCGATCTGTTTTTCGTGGCATTCGCGACATTCTACCTGAAGGTTGCATTTCTGGAAGTATGGTATCCTGACGGCATCATTCCCGCGTCGGCGTCAATCCTCACAAAATATCTGGTTGTGCTGCTGGTCGGCGTCGCCTGTTTTTACCGGTTGAAAGTTGTCCGTTGGGTAAGCGCCACCTGTCTTATTCTTTCGCCCATCCTGGTGATATTTGCCGGAAGGTTGTTGATGGCGGAATCCCCCTGGCCATCGGACCGTATGCAAGCCGATTCCGGGGTTGAAGCCGTCCGTTCAGGGTATGCGGATCGGGTTGTCTGGATCTGTCTGGACGGATGTTCCTACGAGCGGATGTTTCCGGATGGATCAACGTCAGCGCCAATCCCGGCTTCAATCAACCGGCTGGCATCCGTCTCCCATGTGTTCCATCGGGCATACTCGCCAGCCGACAAGACGTTTTTTTCAATTCCGCAGATTCTGGCGGGTATGAACGGCACGGTGGTTATGAACGGCAACAGCGGCTTATCCATCGGGACATCGGACGGTTCGGTGCCTTTCGCGGTTGCGCCGACGGTGTTTCGAGTCATGAAACAGCGGGGGTTCCAGACCCGCTGGTATGGTTACTATCTTCCTGCCGAGTTGTTTGCCGGTCCTGATGTCGATGTGGTCCATTCGGTGTGTGCCTTCAAACCGCTCGGCCGGAGCCTGACGTCGGTGGGGACCCAATTGTTGTTGCAAACGATGGCCACGCGTTTGGGCCGGTTTATCCCGGCGTTTCACCAATTCAATGTGCGCGTACAGGCGCAACATGCGGCGGCTTATGACGGCTGGATTCAGCGGATGGCGGTGGAAACGGCGCAACGGGCGGAAAACGAATTTGTTTTCCTCCATTATCGCACGCCGCATGAGCCGTTTATTCACGACCGGAACGGTTGGTTTGCGGATCCGGCCGTTTTCCGGGAACCGTCGGTCGAAGCCTATGAAGGCGCCATGGCCCAGGTGGATCGCGCGCTTGATCAGGTGTTCGATCAACTCGATTTGGAAGCGAAAGGTCAAAGGACGATGCTGGTGGTGTTCGCCGACCATACGTTTCGTGAAGATCCGGATCTGCCGCTCCGTCCGGATCCGATGCGAAACCGGAGAGTCCCCTTCTTTATCCACCTCCCCGGACAAACGAACCGGGTGGATATATCGCGTCCGGTCGAGTTGACGGATTTGGTGTCCTGGAGCAGGCAGTTCATGGACACGGGTGAGTGTGTCTGGACCAATACGAAGGATGACAATCATGAGGAACAGCGATGACAGCTTTGAATGAAATTACGATTGCCTATATCGACCCCGGCGCCGGCGCCATGATGTTACAGTGGGGATTGGCCGCGCTCATTGGAGGCGCGCTTTTCTTTCGTGCCAAGTTCATGGCCTTGATACGGTTCGTGTTCCGTCGTGGCCGTTCGGATAACGATCCGGAGACGGGAACCCAATCCCCGGGCAGGACGCTGGACCCGCCATAAGGGGAGTGCGATGTCCTCCAACAAGGATACGATTGTAGAAGATGCCGGTTCATTTCGCGACCCATCCGGTCGCGTGGTATACGCCGAAGGCGGCGTGTGGCGGCTGGTTGATTCCAAAACCCTGGGCCTCATGCGGCGTTTGGAAGCCTCGGGATTGTTGCGGGATCTTGCGGATGAAGGGTTGATTGTCGGGACGCGGATCGTCGAGCCATCGGATCCCTGGCATGGCCGTTTGTTGGCCCGCTATCCGGGGGCGCAGGGGGTTCTACGCCATGACCGGATACCGTTCATCAGTTATCCGTACGAATGGTCGCCGGCCATGCTGGCCGCGGCGGCGTCCGCGACCCTGCGTTTGCAGGGGCGCCTGTTGGAACATGGGTTGTCGTTGAAAGACGCCTCGGCGTACAACATTCAATTCCAGAATGCCCGACCGGTCCTGATCGATATTCCTTCCATCGCGGAAGCGGACCGCCTCGATATCTGGCCCGCGTATGGGCAGTTCTGTCGGATGTTCCTTTTTCCGCTCATGCTGTACCAGCATCGAAAGGCGGACTATCGGGGGTTCTTCCTGACGGACCTGGATGGGGTGTCGGTGGAAACAGCAGGCCGGATGCTGGGGTCCCTGCAAATCTGGCGGCCGTCCCTGTGGATCGATGTCAGTTTGCAGAACCTGTTGCAGAAGCAGGGGGAAAAGGCGGGTACGCCGGTTTCCGGAAAACCACCGTCCGGATCGGTTGGGAACCCGGCGGTTCAGCAGATGAACCTGAACCGGCTGGCCGGGATTATCCGGCGGCTTTCCAATGAACCGCGGCGTCGAAGCGCCTGGAGCCATTACATGGCCACCCGGAGTTATGATGCAGCAGAAGGCGCCGTGAAGGCGGAATTCATCGGACGCTTCCTGAAAACCCACCGTCCACGGCGGGTGCTGGACCTGGGTTGCAATACGGGGGAATACAGTCTCATGGCGGCCGAATCGGGTGCCGGCGTGGTCGCCCTGGATTTGGATGCCGATTGCGTGGATGCCCTGTATCGGAAGGCGACCGCGGATAAACGATCGGTACTTCCGTTATGGATGCGTGTGGACAATCCCTCGCCGGCCATTGGATTCCGGAACCTGGAACGAAAGAGTTTTCTGGAACGGGTTCGTTCCGATGGCGTGTTTGCGCTGGCGTTGATTCACCATCTATTGGTGACATCAAGAATTCCGTTGGATGCTATCGCCGGGATGCTGTGTTCGCTTACCGTGGATTGGTGTGTGGTGGAGTATGTGGCTCGGGAAGATCCCATGTTTCAGCGATTACTTGCATGGCGTGAAGATTTGTACGGAACCTATTCAGAACCGGCCTTCGAAGCGGCTTTTAACCGGTATTTTGAACTCGTTGAAAAGCAGTCGATAATCGACGGGCGGCGCACCCTGTACCTGTACCGACGGAAAAAGTAACCAGGTGGTGGATGGGGGGGAGGGGGAGGGGGAGGGGGAGAAGAGAGTATTCAGTGTTCAGAAGAGAGTGTTCAGATGGGGAGGGGATGGGGAAGTGTTCAGTGTTCAGAGGAGGGTGTTCAGATACGGAAGTGATGGGACACTCTGGTCTGAATACTGAATACTGACTTCTGAATACTTTCTTCGCTGGTCTGAATACTGAAAACTGAACACTTTCCCATCCCTGCTGGTTTGACACTGAATACGGACCTCCCTTAACAATGACCACCCTTTTGAGACTTTTCCGGCAATGGTTTCCGTTGTGGCCGGATCCTTTGAAATGGTTCGAACCATTGGCGCGATTCTACCGCGAGAATGCGGATTACCACCGGATGACGTCATCGGGCGGCAAGGTGGATGAACCGCAGACAGGGGTCTTGTCTGCTTTGATAAGACCGGCGGGGCGTTACCTGGAGGTTGGATGCGGAGGAGGTGAGGTGGCGCGGGACCTGGCGCGGCAGGCGGCGGTTGTTGCCTGTGATTATTCCTCCCTTGCCTTGCAGCGGGCGGCAAATGCAAAACCGGATTCGTTGCATTTGTTGCAGGCCAATGCCGGCAAGATCCCGCTGGGTGATGCGACGGTGGATGGCGCTTATAGTTTTGAAGTCCTGGAACATGTCTGGAACCCGGCAGAAGTTGTTGCCGAGATGATCCGGGTTGTCCGGCCGGGAGGTTTTATCCTTTTGTCGGTGCCCAATCAATTCTCCCTGGACTGGCATTTGCCGAAACGGTGGTACGCGCGCCTGTTGGATTTGTGCCTGGCCGGTATACGGTGGACGGCGGACCGGTGTCGGGGACGGGTGTTTGTAAACCGCGAGCCGGACCTGAACGGGCCGGTGTATGCCGATTGTGACATGGTGTCCTGTGTCATCCCTCGAAACCTGGTCCGGTTGATGGAGCGATCCGGTTGCCGGGTAGAGTTCTGGGATACGGGCTATATGCGGGCACACAAGATCGGACAACAGCCCGGACTCGACTATCAGCGACGCATGACACGGCCGTTTTGGAGGAATTTCGGCGATCACCTCCTGCTGTTGGCCCGAAAGGGGAAGTGTTCAGTGTTCAGAAGTCAGTGTTCAGTTGTCCGGATGTAGCCGCGCTCTATGAGCGCATAAAGAGGGGACCGCTCATAGAGCGGGGCTACATTATGCGGAGAAGTTGTCAGGTTTTTCCCAATCTGTAATCTCTCATCTGAAAACTGAATACTGACTTCTGAATACTTTCTTCGCTGGTCTGAATACTGAAAACTCGTGAGATGAACGGGATGAGATCCAGCCGTAACATAATGATTGTGCATGCCGGGTCGCTGGGGGATCTGTTGCTGTTTACCGGGGCTTTGCGGGTTTTGCGGGAGCATTTTCCGGAAGACCGGATCATGGTGGCGTGCCGGCAGGAATACGTTGACCTGATCCGTCCACTCCCGTGGGTGTCCGGCTGTCTGCCGATCCCCACCGATTGGCAGCGTACCGGTTGGTTTGCAAGGGTTCGCCGGTGGTGGATGCGTCACAACATTATATCTCGAAACTATGACCGGATCATCCATGCATCGTATATGGCGGATGATTATGCCCATGGTATTTGCCGGGCTATGCGCGGCGGGAAAAAATTCTGGTACGAGGTTCCGTCTGCGCCGGATACCGGTTGGTACGATGTCCGGGTCAAGGTGGATGAACGGGCACATGAACTGGATAAATACGCCGCCCTGGTTACCGCAGTATGCGGAGGGGGGCCGGTGGGGAGGGATGCTGTTCGGCCGGATCTGTGTTTGACGCCGGAGGAGCGGAGGGAGGGGAGGGGGAGTGTAGAACGTGGAACGTGGAAGGTGAAGTGTGCGCAGCATATGGAGGGCGAACGTCCTCGTGAGCCGTCTGGGAGTTTGACGGGATGGACAGGACAGGGAAGAGAGATGGACGGGACGGGGGATCTCACGCAGCCGCCTGCGCCCAGAGGCTACGGCGCGCCAGAGAGGTTGCGGTCATTTGATCGGACCTCGCAGACTCGGCCCGAGTCAAATGCCCGCAACGTTGCTCCGGAAGAGGTGGGGATGGGAGATGGGAGTGTAGAAGGTGGAACCCATGCTTCGCTCAGAAGCTACGCAGGGCAGGCGTTGAACGTGGAAGGTGGGAGGGCGTGGAGGGTGGCGGTGTGTGCGGGGGCGCGATTTGCACAGAAGGATTGGGGCGTCGATAACTTTGTGCAATTGATCCGGCAGCTTGCTGTCAAGGGTCCGTTGCAGGTGGTGTTGCTGGGAGGACCCGAAGACCGTGAACGGCATGCCTATATCCGGAAAGGATTATCCGGTTGTGTGGCGGTTGAAGATTTTGCGGGGAAGTTGACACCGCGTGAATCGGCGGCGGTGATCGGCGCGTGCGATTTGTGCGTGGGCAACGACACGTTTGGCTTGCATGCGGCCATTGCCGTCGGAACACCGAGTGTCGTGATCATGGGTGGAGGCGATTATCCGGAGTGGGTCCCGTGGGGCGATCCGGACCGGCACCGGATGGTGGTTCATGTGATGGATTGTTTCCAGTGCCGGTGGGTTTGCCGGTATGGGGATAACCGGTGTGTGCGGAAGATTGGCGTGGAGGAGGTGGTGGAGGCGTGTCGGAGGGGATTGGGGAGTGTGGAACGTGGAAAGTAGAACGTTGAACGTGCGGAGCGTGGGGAGGGTGAACGTCCTCGTGAACCGTCTGGTCCGGGGTGGGAGTTGAGAGTTTGACGGGATAGACAGGATGGGATGGGAGATGGACGGGACGGAGAGAACATCGAACAGCGAACAAGAAACGCCGAACACACAAGGAAACGAATTAATATCATTAATATTGCAATGTAACAGTGTAATGATATTATGAATTATATATGTTATCGATGTTTCAAGTGAGCGATTGGAAGGATTATTTATCAGGACTGCTCGGTGAGCAGGTAGAGGCGGTTGAGGATACCTCGGCTGCCGATCATCTGTCCATTACGCTGGGCGCACTGTATCACATTTACCGTGGCAAATTGTTGGACCAAATGGCCGTGTTCGTTGTTCCGAAGAAATCCGGAGGGCCTTCTCTCTCAGATGTGCTTCATCACTATGCGACCCTGCAACGGAGTCTGGGTGGCGAGATAGTCCTTATCCTGCCGATCATCAAGCCTCATGAAGTGAAACGCCTGGTGCGGGAGCGGATTTCCTTTGTCGTTCCCGGTCAGCAAATCTTCCTGCCTCGAAACGTGGTGTCGTTACAGGGGCGGCCCTCCGTTCCCCGGGAACCCTCCGACATCGGGAATCCAATTTCGCCATGCGCCCAGGTTGTCCTCTTATATCACCTGCAAAGACACCCCTTGACGGGGCTCTCCCAAATGCAAATCGCCCGTTTGTTGAACTGGAAGCCTATGACGGTTTCTCGTGCCATCCAGGAGATTGAACGCGTCCACCTTGGCCACACCGGTGCTTCCGGGCGGGCGAACGTGCTGGTTATGGACCATGGCCGCCCATTGTGGGATCGTGCCGAATCGTGGCTGAGCACTCCCGTGAGAACCCGGCGTTTCGTACGCGGGTTGGGCGCGGCCGAAACCGGGGCGTTTACGGCGGCCGGTATTTCGGCCCTGTCCAAATACACCATGCTTGCCGAGGATCCGGTGCCTGTGTTGGCCATACATTCCCGCAAGTATTCGGCTTTACTGCGCGATGACAAACTCGCGGTCTGCCCGTATCGTGAGGAAGGTTGTTCGCACGTTGAACTTTGGCGTTATGACCCGGCGCCTCTGGCCGAAGACAGGGCCGTGGACCGTCTGTCGCTTTACCTGTCACTAAAAGGCCATCCCGACGAGCGCGTCGAGGGTGCGCTTCATGATTTATTGGAGGCTGTCTCATGGCGCATGTGAAGGGGCTCGATCGATTTCTTTCACACTCATTCTGATGGAAGAGGAATACTACCACTTCGTTGTCGCGGCGCGTCAGGTGGTCGATGGGATACCGATTATTCCTGCGCACGGCCTGATTCCGCTCAAGGCGCGTGCTTGGTTGGATCTCACGGAGCGCCGCGCCCGGGGAGATGCCGGCATCAGGTCCGAAGACATCCGTAAACACCGGAACGATGTTTTCAGACTTGCCATTGCCCTGCAACCGGTTGACCGATGCAAGCTTCCGGAGACAATCGGCAAAGATTTGTCCCGGTTCCTTGCCTGTTTCCCAGCCGTATCTCCGGACTGGTCCGCTATCCAGCGTTCTCTGGGCGCAGATTTACCCGATCCGGAAACAATTATCCGCAGCCTCCAGGCGATCTTCGAACTGGACCCGAAGGCCACCCAATAACCGAATCGACGGAAAAAACGAGAGGGGATGGGGGAAGTATTCAGTATTCAGAAGTCAGTATTCAGTTGATTGTCCCGTCCGGCTGTAGATTGACACTTCTCAAACGG
>MHBQ01000146.1:615-31142 GCA_001803315.1 Lentisphaerae bacterium RIFOXYC12_FULL_60_16 | reverse complement strand
GGGATGAGGCCCTGGTCGTGGTACATGACGATGTAGGCATCGGTTTGTGCCCGGATATCCGGCACGAAGGCGGTGTCGGGAGGCAGGGGACCGAGGATGGTGAGGCCATCTTGCCGGGCCTGGGCGATGGCGGGGAGAATCAGGCGGGTTTCCTCGGTGCCGAACAGGCCGGATTCGCCGGCGTGCGGGTTGAGCCCGCAGACGGTCAGGCGCGGGTCGGACTTACCGAGCCGGCGCAGGGCGTCGGCGGTAAGGCGGATCGTGTCGAGGATGCCCTCGATGGTCAGGCGGCCGGGCACATCGGCCAGCCCGAGGTGAATGGTGACGAGGCTGACGATCATTTGGTCGGAGGCCAGCATCATGGCATGACGCCAGGCGCCGGTCATGTTGGCCAGCATTTCCGTGTGGCCGGGGTAGGGGATGTCGGCCAGGTGGAGGGCGGCCTTGTTGATCGGGGCGGTGACCAGGGCAACGGCACGGCCGCGGATGACCGGGTCAACGGCAGCCCGGATCGAACGGAAGGCTTCGTGGCCGGCGGCGGCCTGGACGCGGCCGGGTTCGATGGTGCGGGCGCCGAGCGGCAGGCCGGTATCCAGCCAGGCGCCGGTGACGGGTGAAGCGGAACCGGCCAGCCAGTCGGCGATGGGGATGACCGTTTCGGGCGGGGGCAGTCCGGCGGCGGATGCCACGCGGCGGGCGAGTGCGGCTGAACCGACGACCAGCGGCCGGCATATGGCCTGAACGGCGGGTTCCCGGAGGGCACGCAGGCAGAGTTCCGGGCCGATGCCGGCGGGGTCGCCCATGGTGATGAGGACGGGAGGGGTCATGGGGTGTTGTCTCCGGGGGCGGGGTCGACGGAGGCGGGGGTTACCGTGACAGGCACGATTTCTTCCGTCTGGTGCTGCCAGAGGTTGCGGGTGGTGAGGAAGATGCCGACGAGGGCCACCAGGGCGAGTGCGGCCAGGATGGAGACCAGGATGTGGTGGCGGTTGATCCAGTCGAGGATCGGATGGAGCACGGCGCGGATCAGGCGCTGGTGATGGTGTTCGGAGAGGTGGGCCGGCGCCATGTGGATGTCCGTGGCGCGGGCCCGGTGCAGGAGATCCAGGGTGCGTTGGATGTCCGCGGCGGCTGCCTGGCAGGAGTCGCACTTGCGCAGGTGTTCCCGCACGAGGTCGGCGCGGTTGCCGCCGAGTTCGCGCGTCATGTAGTCGAACAACACCTCCTGGATGTCGTCGCAGGCCATGCGGCTGACGGCGGGGGTGTGATGGTCCGGCTGGGCCGGGGTGTTGGAGGGGGTTGGATTCATGGTGAGGGTGGTGGGGTTGATTCGTGGAGGGCGGCCGCCAGTTTCTTCATGGCGTGGTGCAGGCTGTAGCCCACGTTGCTGACGGACAGACCGGTGATGGCGCTGATCTCCTTGTAGGATTTTTCCTCGTATACTTTCAGCAGGATCAACTGTCGATCCCGCAGGCTGAGCGTCTCGAGTGCGCGGGCGGCGCGTTCCGCCTCGTCGCCGACGGCGCACAGGTGCTGGTCGGGCGCCGGGGCGGTTTCCTCCGCGTGTTCGGCGGCGTGTTTCAGGTGGAGGGATTCCATGCGGGATTCGCGGCGGACATGGTCCACGGCCGAGTTGTGGGCCACGCGGTACAGCCAGGTCTGGATGGCGGGGCCGGGTTCGAAGGGGTCCTGCCAGGTGCGGTACAAGCGGATGAAGGTGTCCTGGACCACGTCCTGGGCGGTGTCCCGGTTCTGGAGGAGGCGGTGGGCGTAACGCAGGAGCGCGCCTTCGTAGGTGGATACGATGGCTTCGAACGTGGCCAGGCGCTGGTTGGGATTGTCGGTTTTATGTTTCACGCTGATGGTTTCATGGGCCGGGGTATTGAATGGAAGCCCGGCCATGAATCTGAAGGGTTATGTAGGGGGGATTGGTGGCGGCGTCAAGCGGCAAAGCAGGGGGTGAGGGGAGGTCGTGGGTGGGCGGCCGGCCGTGTGATGAAGCAGCGGGCTTCCATTTCGGGGCAAGCGTCTTCGCGTGATATGGCCCCATCCGCGGCGTTGTCGCCATCGGCGCATACGGGAGTATTGCGCCGATGGCTCCGCCTTGCGGCTGAAGCCATCTGACGCGAAGCCGTTGCCCTGATCGAAATGGAAGCCCGGGTTTACCTCGCGGTCCGGGCGAGTACGCCGGTACCGCGATGGAATATGGAAAAGAGTCAGGAGTTGTGCGAAGCACATGGAGGGCTCGTTTCCACACGAGCCGTCTGGTCCGGTTGGTGGTTGGCAAGCCGTGTGCTGATCGCGGCTGGTCTTTTCCGTTTGGGGGTGGGGACCTGGTTGTGATAGGGTGACCGGCAATCAAGCGGTTAACCGGGAGGTATGCTATGCGGTTGTTGAACCTGTGGATGGCGGGGCTGGCGGTGGCGGGAATGGTGTATGCGGACGGTCTGCCGGAAAAGGAACTGAAGCGCAAGGCCATGAACGATGCCAATGACCGGGCCAACCTGCGCCAGAAGACCCGGTTTGTGGTGGAAAAGTCGGATGCGTTCATCCAGGTGCCGGCCCTGTATACGAATGAGGCGGGGTTTGACCGCGCCAAGACGGTCCCCACGGTGAAGCTGCAGATCCTTCCGGACCAGCAGCCGGAATATTTCCCCGGGGGCGACCAATACATGGCCTGCTGGGCCAACTGGGCCTATGTGGCGCGCAGCGACGACAACCGCTTTTTCATGGCGGCGAGCGATCATCTGGCCAAGGGTTCCGATGTCCATATTTACACCTATGCGCCGGGCGCGGACGCCGTGACCAAGGCGGTGGATGTGGATGACCTGCTGGGGTGGACCGCCGACCAGTATACCGACGGCAAACTGCACGGGCATGTGGGTATCATCTCCAACCGCATGCTGTGGGGCGCCACGCATTTCGGCGTCATGCCGGATGCCGCGTGGTATGCGGCCGGTTACCGTGGATCCTGGTTGTTCAGCTTTGACCTGGAAACGGGAACGGGCCGCAACTGGGGAACGCCTCTGCCGAGCAATTCCCTGTCGTGTTTCTCGGTGGATACCCGGCGCGGTATCCTGGCGGGAACCGGGGAGATGGGCGGTTTCCTCTGCTGGGATTGCAACCAACACACCAACCGTTTTGCGGGGCCCCTGCCGAACGGCTGGAAGTGGTCGCCCCGGTCGATGCTGCTCGATCCGTCCACCGGCATGTTCTGGGGGCAGGAGATCAGCGGATCCCCCGCGTGTTTCATCCGGTTCGATCCGGCGACACGCACGTTCAAGCGGTTTGCGACACCGGTTCCGACCGGCGGGGCGAAATCGGTGTTGTTGCGCGGGCATACGGATGCCCCGGCCCGGGACGGCTGGTTCTACTGGGCGACGCAAAGCGGGCAGCTGTTCAAGTTCAAGCCGCAGGGTGACGGCGAACCGCTGGTGGAACCCGCCACGACGACCTGGGACCAGGGGCGTGACACGCTTCAACTGGCCCTGTCGCCGAAGGGGCGTTACCTGTACTGGATGGGCAAGGGGGACCCGTCCCCCGTGGTCCAGTACGATGTGACCACCGGCCGGAAGAAGGCCCTGTGCTGGTTGCAGGATCATTTCTTCGAAAAATATGGTTACTGGATGGACGAGGTGTACGGGTTGAACCTCTCCACGGATGGATCGTTCCTGGTGATCTGCATGAACGGGACCTTCACGGATAAACGGTCGTATGCGTTCGGGCATCCCTCCTGCGTCGTGGTCGAGATTCCGGAGTCGGAGCGGGTGGAGTAGGGCGGAAGCGCCAGGGATTCCCGGCAGGGGGGGGATGCGCGCCGCCGCATCTGAACGGGGTTTGGAGACGGGCATGATGACACGTGCAATCATGGTGATGGCGTTGGCTGCCGGGGTTTGCCTGGCCGGTGTGGACCGGTTGAATCCCGACTTGCGGATCCGCCAGCAGGTGTGGCTGGACGTGGTGGCGGAGCGGGAATTGCCGCAGGGGCCCAATCCCGGCACCTGGGTGGATGCCGAGCGCTGGTGCGTGGCGCATGCCTGCCTGGCCACGGGGGTGCGCCTGGAGGAGGCCAACCAATACCTGGCCGCCGTCGAGCCGGTCTCGAAGTGGCGGGGGCTGGTGGCGGATACGGATGTGCAGGTGACCGACCTGCTCCGGACCTACCTGGAGTTCCGGGATGGCGACCGCCTGTCGCCGGCAGCCCGTGCGCGGCTTGAGGCATTTTTCCGGGACTGGCGGGTCCCCAACGCGGACCGGAACCGTGATGCCGACACCCGCTACGAATGGCCCGGGGCGTATACCGAGAACCATGCGCTGAACAACCTGGTGGCCGCGTACCTGATCGACGTGGCGCTGGGCCGGGACCGGTTGCTGCGTCTCGACCTGCTGGAACGATTCCTGGCCGACCGTGCCCGGTGGGGGTGGAGTGAGTTTCATTCGCCGAGTTATTTCCTGGTGACGGCCAAGGCGCTGAGCTGCCTGTCGGATTTTGCGCCGGATGGCGGTCTGGCCACCGCCGCCGCCCTGAACCTGGATATGCTGACCATCCAGTATGCGGTACAATGCCTGGGTACCTGGCGCGGGGTTCCCTTCGTGCGCGGGTACGGGAGCCAGGTTGACAACCAGCAGAACTCCGCCGTGCCGCTTGCCGAGTTGTGGTGGGGCGGCCCCTCCTTTGATATTCCCCAAGCCGTGAACCCGATGGCGGTGCACCTGTTGACCAGCCGGTATGGTCCCCCGGCGCCCGCCCTGAGCCTGGCCCGTGATCCGGGCCGGCGCGGGGTGTATACCCTTCGGATGACCGGTACCACCGGGCCCGGCCGGCTGCAGGTTCCGATGGTGATGCATGTCCGCCCGTCCGCCACGATGGCGTCCGCGCAGGGCAGCGGCAGTTATTATGACGGGTGTTACTGGACCATCAGTTTCGCCACGTCGCCGCGGGACGTGATCACCGGCCACTACGGCGGCGGACGGACGATTTTGCAGGTGGACAATGTGATGGCGGTGTTCGGCACGGCCCAATGGCGCGGGGGGCTGAAACCGGAAACCGATGGAAACCGGAAAATTGCATCCGCCGGTCCCGCGTGGGTCGGCCAGGTGGACCTGGATGCGGACTGCCATGTTTTTCTGCTCAGTGATGGGTCCGGGCACCCGGACCTTCCGTCGTTCCGTGCCGCGCTGGACGCCCTGCAGGCCGCATTCACCAACGCGGTGGTTTCCTGGGTGATGCCGGACGGGCGGCCGGTCCGCCTGACGGTCCGGCGTGACGGCGAACGCCGCCAGTTTGTGCAGGCCACCGTGGCCGGGGCGGACTGGCCGCTGCTGTCCGGCATGCTGATCGATTCACCGTGGGTCCGGTCGGTCCGTGAAAGTGCGGTGCTGGAGGTGATCCATGCGAACACGGTCTGGACGTACGATTTGCGGGATCCGAAGGAGCCGCGGACGGATATCCGGCATGGCGGCCGTTTTGCTCCGTTGCCTCCGGCAACGCTCGACGGACCGCTGGGGATCCGCCTGCGGCTGATCCCGGGTGGCGCATTCCCGATGGGCAGCGGGGTGACGGAAGGACATGCCGACGAGCATCCCGTGCGCTGGGTTCCGGTGGACGCCTGTTACCTGTCGGAATTCGAGATTACCGTGGGGCAGTACCGGCAGTATTTGGAGGCTGTGCCGGAGGCCGCCCGCCTGCCGGACTGGTACTGGTCCGAATGGGGAAAAACGGACCGGCATGCCATGACCTGGATCAGCGGGGATGAGGCGGCGGCATTCTGTGGCTGGCTCTCGAAACAGGATGGGCGGGCCTACCGACTGCCGACCGAGGAGGAATGGGAGAAGGGCGCCCGCGGATTCACGTACCGGGTCTATCCGTGGGGCGACACGTATGACGGATCCCAGGCGGGAACCCCGAACGGAACCTATGATCCCGTGGGGTCGAAGCCGGCGGACCGCAGTCCGTTCGGCCTGCTCGACATGGCCGGCGGGGTGTGGGAATGGTGTACGGCCGGCGAGGCACCGGTCGCGGCCGGGCGCCGGATCCTGCGCGGGTGCGGCTGGAATTTCGATCCGGACACCTTCCGGTGCGCGTACCGGAGCGCGTGGGAGGGTACGAACCGCTCGGTTCACCTCGGTTTCCGGATCGCCTGTAACGTACCGTGATCGCCGGATTATTTCCGGAACGTGGAGGTGCGGCGCATCCGTTCCAGGTGCCGGTCGTATTCCGTGCGGCTGACGGGCAGGCGGATTTCGCGGCCGGTCCAGGATGACAAGGTGATGGCGTTGGCCAGTTCCAGGGATCCCAGGGCGGTGTCGGCGCGTACGACCAGGGGTTCGCGGAACAGCACGTGCCGGACGAAATTCCGGATGGACCCGGAGGGTTCGAGCTGGGACTGTGAGACCGGGAGCTTGACCGGCTTGCATTCCGGAGAGAACTTCCAGGCTTCCTTCGATTTCCGGATGAAGGAACCGATTGCCGGCTGGTACTGCCAGCATTCGAGCTTGCCGTCGCGGTAGGCCAGCTTTCCCTTGTCGCCGAACAATTCAATCATCTGGCCGGGGAGCGGCTCGTTGGTGGAACAGTAGAAATAACCGGTGGCGCCGTTGGCCCAGGTCAGCATGGCTTCCGCGCGGTCCTCGACCTCGATGTGATGCATGACCGTGGCGATGGTTCCCCGGACCCGTTGCGGCATGCCGGCGAGCTGGACGAAGATGTCCATGATGTGGGGCGCCTGGTTCATCATGACCCCGCCGCCCTCGCCCTTCCAGGTGGCGCGCCAGGTTCCGGAATCGTAATAGGCCTGGGTCCGGCATTCCGGGGCGATCATGACGGCGCGATAGAGCGTGCCGATGCCGCCCCGGTCGACAAAGGCCCGGGCTGCCTGAACCACGGGGTCCATGCGGCGCTGGAAATTGACGGCGAACGCCACGCGGTACCGGCGGGCGGCGCGGATCATGCGGTCGGCCTTGCCGACCGTCTCGGACAGGGGCTTTTCCGACATCACGTGCAGGCCCGCCTTCATGCAGGCAATGGAAGCCTCGGCATGGCTGGTGTGCGGGGTGGCGACGATGACCGCCTCGGCGAGGCGGGATTTGACCAGGTCCCGCACGGCGGTGAACATCGGGACGCCGAAGGTTGCCGCCGCCCGTTCGGCATTGGGCACATGCGCGTCGCACACGGCGGTCAGGATGGCCTCGGGGATCTTGTCGAGAATGGTGCGGCAATGGCCGGATCCCATGCCGCCGGTTCCGATTACCGCCAGTTTCAAACGTTTACGTGGTGCCATGGAAGCCTCCTCCCGTTTGCGTGCGCGGATTCAGGTGACGGGCTCGCCGGTCTGTACGGAAACCGGGCGTCCCTTGAGTTCGATGCTGCGGTTGGCGGCGATGCCGATCTGCACGGCCTGCAGGCCGTCCTCCAGCGGGGCGCGCTGGCCGAGGGGGTCGGGCGGCGGTTCCGCCTGGAACACGAAGCGGAGCAGGCCGGAATCCGCCCCGCCGTGGCTGCCGGTGAGGGGGGGCGGGGTCAGGTCGGTCATGCGGTGGTTGGGGTCGATGAAGACGAGGCGTTCCTTCTGGTCGCCGCTCTGGGTGAGGGTGGCGGTGGATTCCGGGTCCTTGCTGCCGACGGCCCACTGGGTGTTATGGACGGCGGTCCATTCCAGGCGTCCGTCGGTTCCCTCGATGGCGAACTGCATGCCCTCGTACGAGGCGTAGGCGATCAGCGAGTAGGAGACCTGGACATCGTTGTCGTAGACGATGGAGACGTTCATGGTGTCGGGGATGTCGATTTCCTCGCCGAACACGCACTGGTCGCGGAAATATCCGTCGAGGTGTTCCACGTCCTTGTAGAGGGTCTGCAGGTAGGGATTCTTGAACACGTCCGCGTGGAAGAAGCAGCGGGCGGCGTGGTCGCAGGCCGAGCAGCGGGGGCCGCGGAAGGCGCCGTTGCGGCCGTAGAAATGGAGTCCGCCGAGGGCGGTGAGGGATGCGGCGCGGGAGCCGACCATCCAGTTGATCAGGTCGAAGTGGTGGGAGGCCTTCTGCAGCAGGAGTCCGCCGCTGAGGGCGAAGCGGCGGTGCCACCGGCGGAAATAATCCGCGCCGTGGAACCGGTCGAGCAGTTCGGCGAACTGGACATGGTGGGGCCGGCCGATGCGGCCGGCGAGGATTTCCCGGCGCATCTGCTCGGCGCAGGGGAGAAAGCGGGCGTTGTGGGTGACCAGTACCGGGCGGGAGGCGCGCGACGCCACGGCGCGGAGGGTTTGGACCTGCGGGAAGGTGGTGCACAGGGGCTTCTCGCAATAGATCGCGAGACCGGCCTCGATGCCGCGCACGACGTATTCGGCGTGTGTGGAGTCGCTGGAGGCGATGAGCATCGCGTCGGCGCGGGTGTTGCCGAGCATGTCGTCGAAGGATTCATAGACCGGGATGGAGGTTTTCAGGATGGTGTTGCAGGCGCGGGCGCGGCCGGGGTTGATGTCGTAGAGGCCGACCGGTTCCGCCTCGGCGGCGTAGTGTTCCAGCATGGATTGTATCCACATGCTGGTGCCGCGGGTTCCGGTGCCCACCACGATGAATCGTCGCCGTCCGCTCATGAAGCATCCTCCCGTACTGTGTTGATCATGCGTTGCAGGCACTGCCGGGCGGTTTCTGCGCCGGTGAACAGCACCCCGTGAATTCCGGCATTCACCGCCGCCTGGACGTTGTCGGTCCGGTCATCGAAGAAGACCGTCGCCGACGGTTCGAGGGCATAGGTGGTGAGCAGGTGTTCGTAGATCCGCAGGTCGGGCTTGAGGATGCCCACCCGTCCCGAGGTGACCACCCCGTTGAAATCGCGGAGGAACGGGTGGCGCCGGGCGAGGTCGGTAAAGATGGTGTGGTGGATGTTGGAGATGCAATACCGGCGCAACCCCATCCGGTGCACCGCGTCGAAGAAGGCGACGGATTCAGGGATGGGGGCCAGGCCGTCCCGGTACACTTCGAACAGGCGGCGGATGGCTGGTTCGCCGAGGCCGGTCTTGCCGGCGAAGAACCGGATGGCCTTGGGTTCGCTCATGTTGCCGGCGTCGAATTCCAGCCAGTCCGGATCCTGGAACACCTGGTCGAGCACCCGCCGGGCGACGGCGGGATCCTCGAAGGCCCGGGCCACGATCTGCCGGGGATTCCATTCCAGCAGGACGCCGCCCAGGTCAAACACCACGTTGCGAATACCGGTTGACTGGTTCATCATTTTCAGGGGATACGTTACCGTATCAGCGTGTGAAGAAAAGCCAAAAGAAAACATGATGCGGATTGCCGATTGGTATGGTAACGTTGCGGACGTTACAATCTCCCACCCCTTGGGGCTTTACCACATGATGGCAGACACGCTCCAGCAGGTTCCCGCGCCGGGGACACGCATGATCCGGCATGCCGGTGACCGGGTGACCTTCACGCTGGACCTGGGGGGTGACCCGCGCGGCACCGGGTGGTTGCGGACGAACATCGGGCGTGCGGCGGTCCGGGCGCGGGAACGGGTGCAATTTATCGAGCGGGGGGCGCCGATCCTGGCCCATGACTGGCATGATGTTCCCCTGCGCCGGGTGGCTGCCGGGCGGTATGCGGTGACCCTGCCGTTGTTCGAGGTGGGCCGGTTTGAAGCCAAGGCGTTGTTCCTGGCGGCCGGCGAGTCCGAGCCGGTCTGGCCCCCGGGCGGCAACACGGTGATCAAGGTGGAACCCGCGGGCACCTGGTGCGCCAACAGCCTCTACAGCGCCTTTGTCCGCCAATTTGGGGAGGATGCCGCTGCGGGCGGTCCAGCCCCGGGCAGTCCGGACCTGTTGCGGCAACTGGATGCGGCGGGATACACGGTGATTCCACGGTCCGGCACGTTCCGTGACCTGATCCGCCGGCTGGATGTGATCGTGGGTGATTTGCGGTTCCGCATTGTGCAACTGTTGCCGATCCATCCGGTGCCCACCACCTATGCGCGCATGGGGCGGTTTGGGAGTCCGTTTGCGGCGCTGGATTTCCTGGATGTGGATCCCGCGCTGGCCGAATTCGACCGGCGGACCACCCCGCTGGACCAGTTCGGGGAACTGGTGGATGCGGTGCACCGGCGCGAGGCGCGGGTTTTCCTGGACATGCCCGTCAACCATACCGGCTGGGCGTCGAAACTGCAGGTGTCGCACCCGGAATGGTTCATGCGCAACGCCGACCGGTCGTTCCGGTCGCCCGGCGCCTGGGGGGTGACCTGGGAGGATCTGTCGCACCTGGATTATGCGCAGCGCGGGCTGTGGCGGTACATGGCGGATGTGTTCCGGTTCTGGTGTCACCAGGGGGTGGACGGGTTCCGGTGCGATGCGGGATACATGCTGCCCGGCGAGGCGTGGGAATACATCATTGCCCGGGTGCGCCTGGAATATCCGGACACGGTGTTTCTCCTGGAGGGATTGGGCGGCAAGCTGGAGGTGGTGGATTCCCTGCTGGCCGATGCCAACCTGGACTGGGCGTATTCGGAATTATTCCAGAACGAGGACCGGTCCCGGATCGAGTCCTACCTGCCGGCGGCGCTGGAATCGTCGCGGACGGCCGGGCGCCTGATTCATTTTGCGGAAACGCATGACAACAACCGGCTGGCCGCCACGTCGCCGGCGTATGCGCGCATGCGCACGGCGCTGGCCGCGCTCGGTTCCATGGATGGCGGGTTCGGGATCACCGGCGGGGTGGAATGGTATGCGACGGACAAGGTGGATGTTCATGAGGCGCCCCCGATCAACTGGGGGAACCCGGTCAACCAGGTGGATGCCATTGCCCGGTTGAATGTCATGCTGGAGGCGCACCCGTGTTTCCATCCGGGGACGGACATCCGCCTGATCCAGCAGGACGGGGGCAATGTGCTGGCCGTGCGGCGTACGGCGCGCGATGGCCGGACACGCCTGCTGGCGTTGATCAACCTCGGTGCGGAACCCGACACGGTGCGTTGGAATACGGGGGACTGGCCGGTTCCGGACGATGGCTTGACCGACCTGCTCGGCGGAGGACCGGTACGTCCCGCGGTGTCCGGATCGATGGCGGCGTGCCGGCTGGCGCCCTACGGGGTGTTGTGCCTGACGCCGGTGGCCGGGGAGATGTCCCTGCTGGATGCGGCGGGATCGCGCCGTATGACGGCGCCCGTTGCGCTGGTTCACCGCCGGCTCCGTGCCAAGGCGTTGGAACTGCATGCCTACCTGAAGGGGCTGGCGGATATTTCCGACCTGGATCCGGACGCCATGGCCGGGGCGCTGGCCGATGATCCGGCGGCCTTTTGTGCGAGGCTGGCCTCGACCGGGAGCATGCCGGCGCTGGTCCGGTGGGTGTGGCCGCGCGATGTGCGCCGGGTGGTCATGGTGCCGCCCGGACACCTGTTATATGTGCGGGTGCCGGTCCGTTTCAGGGTCCGGTGGAGTTGTGGTGAGTTGGCCTGGCGCACCGAAGAGAGCCTGCCGGCATCCGGCGGAGATCATTTTGCGCTGTTGGTGCCGCCGGGAGCAGGAAGGGATCAGACGACGGCCGAATGCACCCTTGATCTGACCGTATTTGCCGCGGACGGGGTGGTGCATGAAACGGCCTCGCTGCTGTGCCTGGACCGGTGGGACCGGGTGTCGGTGCCGTTTGATTTGACGGCCGAAGCGGTGGCCAAGGCGGATGCTTGCGCGATTTGCACCAATGGACGCGGCGCCCTGTCGCAGGTGCGCGGCCGCTGGGGAGCCGTCAGCAGCCAATACGATGCCCTGCTGGCCGCGAACCTGCATCCCGGGGTGCCGGTGGACCGGCACGTGTGTTTCACCGTATGCCGGGCGTGGCTGGTGTACCGCGGGTATTCGCATGCCATCACGATCAATTGCCTGGACCGGTTTTCCACCGGGGCGGACGGGGGGGTCCGGTGGGTGTTCTCGGTGCCGGCCGGCAACGGGCGGTGTGTCCGGCTGGATATCCGGCTCCGGATGATCGCGGGATCCAATGCCATCCGGCTGGAGTTTGTGCGTCGCCGCCTGGCGGGTGAACCGGATGGCATGGATGACGGTTGCCCGGTCCGCCTGATACTCCGGCCCGACATCGAGGACCGTAATTTCCATACCAAGACCAAGGCTTTCACGGGACCGGAACAGGCCTGGCGGCATGCGGTGGAGCGTCGAACGGACGGGTTTGTGTTCCGGCCGGCGGGGGACCGGTCCCTGGTGCTGGGGATGACCCCGGGGCGTTTTGTCTGGGAGCCGGAATGGCGCTACATGGTGGCGCACCCGGTGGAGGCGGACCGGGGCCTGGATGGCTGTTCCGATCTGTTCAGTCCGGGATATTTCGAATGCAACCTGCGCGGCGGCGAACGCGCCGAGTTGTCGGCGGCGATGATGACCGGCCGGGATGATCCCCCGGTGGAGGATGTGGTGTCGCTGACCGCCGATCCGGAGGGGGATGAACCGGTCAGCCTGGACCGTGCGCTGATCCGTTCCATCCGTGATTTCATAGTCCGCCGGGACCAGTCCCGCACGGTGATTGCCGGGTATCCCTGGTTCCTGGATTGGGGCCGGGACACGCTGATCTGCCTGCGCGGGATGATTGCCGCCGGCTGGCTGGCGGAATCGCGTGACATCATCCGGCAGTTTGCGGGCCGGGAGTCGGGTGGTACGCTGCCCAACATGATCCGGGGCGCAGATGATTCCAACCGGGACACCTCGGATGCGCCGTTGTGGATGCTGGTCGCCTGTGAGGACCTGGTGGCGGCCGAGGGGTCGGCGGATGTTCTGCAGGCGGATTGCGGGGGGCGTCCCTTGCGCGAGGTATTGCGATCCATCGTGTGCGGGTACCGGGACGGGACGGTCAACGGGATCCGTATGGATCCGGAAACCGGCCTGGTGTTCAGTCCTTCCCATTTCACCTGGATGGACACGAATTTTCCGGCCGGCACGCCGCGCCAGGGGTATCCGATCGAGATCCAGGCCCTGTGGTACCGGGCCCTGTCGTTCGTGGGGCGGCTGGAACCGGAAGGTCCCTGGATGGCGCTGGCGGACCGGGTGCGGTCTGCCGTGATGGCTTTCTATCCCCTGCATGAGGGATACCTGTCGGACTGCCTGCATGCGGCGCCCGGGCAGGGTGCCCGCCGTGCGGTTGCGGATGATGCATTAAGACCCAACCAGTTGATGGGGATAACGTTAGGACTTGTAAACGACCCGGTTCTAGGGGGCGGAATCCTATCGGCGTGTGAGGAATTGCTGGTGCCGGGCGCCATCCGGAGCCTGGCGGAGCGGCCGGTCCGTTACCCGGTTCCGGTGCGGGGCCGGGACGGCTTGTTGAATGATCCGCTGCTGCCGTACTGGGGCCGGTACCGTGGTGACGAGGATACACGCCGCAAGCCGGCCTATCACAACGGGACCGCCTGGACCTGGCAGTTCCCCCTGTATGCGGAGGCCTTGTTCCAGGTATACGGGGAACCGGTACGCGATACGGCGCTGGCCCTGCTGGGGTCGTCTGCGCGGCTGATGAAGGACGGGTGTATCGGGCATCTGCCCGAAATTGTGGACGGTGATGCGCCGCACGGCCAGCGTGGCTGCCATGCCCAGGCGTGGGGTGAGACCGAATTGCTCCGGGTGATTGATTTATTGACTGGGAACCGCCGGCATGGCATATAGGGTATGCCTGCTGGTATAGATTCAAGGGGGCAGGGCTCCCGCGAGGTCCCTGGAACAAGATGACCCAGCAGCAAGGAGGTCAGAATGGGGACTCAAAGCAGTGGTAAACGTATCAAATTCCAGCTCCAGGCAGAACCCGGATGCGAAGTGTTCGTGGCCGGGTCCTTCAATGGCTGGAATCCCAAAAAGAACCGGTTGAAGTTTGCGGCCGGCGTTTATGCGACCACGCTGGTGGTTACACCGGGGCGGCACGAATACAAGTTCGTGGTGGACGGCGTGTGGTGTGTGGATCCGTCCTGTCCGGAATGGGCGCCCAACGGGCTGGGGTCGCTGAATAGTGTGTTGACGGTCGGCTGATTCCGGGTCTTCCGGTGATGTTGTGAGATGCCATGCCCGCCGGGGCGTGGTGGGGTGTTTTTATCGTGGTTAAGGGAACCGGATGAATAGAATTCAGCTGTTCAATGTAGCACCTTCCATTCCGCAGAGACTGGCATTTATCGAGCGGTTGTCCCGCAACCTGTGGTGGTGCTGGAATTCCGATGCCATCGAGCTGTTCAGGCGTATCAATCCCCAGAAATGGCGTGAAAGCTGGCATAACCCGCTGTTGTTCCTGGGCCAGGTACCGCAGGAGCGCCTGGAATCGCTGGCGGCCGACGAGGGGTTTGTAAGCCATATCAAGCAGGTTGAGGCGCGGTTCAAGCGCGATGTGCAGGAGGATGCCTGCCTGGACAGCACGTTGAGCCACCGCAAGGTGGCCTATTTTTCGCTTGAGTTCGGCATGCATGAGAGTATCCGGGTATACTCGGGTGGTCTCGGATGCCTGGCGGGCGATCACCTGAAGGCAGCCTCGGACATCAACCTGCCGATGGTGGGGATTGGCCTGATGTACCGGCAAGGTTTTTTCCAGCAGTACCTGAACAAGGACGGCTGGCAGCAGGAGGCCTATCCGGAGAACGAGCTGCACCTGATGCCGCTGACGCGGGTGCTGGGGTCCGACGGCCAGCCGGTGACGGTGTCGCTGCCCCTTCCGGAAGGCGAGTTGCAGGCCATTGTCTGGAAGCTGATGCTGGGGAACGTGCCGCTGTTGCTGCTGGACGCGAACATCCCGGAGAATCCGCCGGAGTTCCGGCGGATCACCGCGCAGCTGTATGCGGGCGACCGGCGGATGCGCCTGCGGCAGGAGCTGCTGCTGGGCATCGGGGGGTTCCGCGCCCTGCTGGCGGCGGGATGCGAACCGGCGGCCTGCCACATGAATGAGGGGCACGCCGCGTTCATGGGGCTGGAGCGGATTGCGCACCTGATGAAAACGCGGAGCCTGCCGCTCGATGAGGCCGTCCAGGTGATGGCGCGCTCGACCATCTTCACGACCCACACGCCGGTTCCGGCCGGCAACGAGGCGTTTGATTCCTCGCTGTTGTACCCGCATCTGCAGGCCCTGCACAAGGAGTTGCAGCTGGACATCCCGACCATTCTGGCCTGGGGCAAGCATCCCGAGCAGAACCCCCAGCATGAGCTCAACATGACCGTGCTCGGGTTGCGGCTGTCGGAATACCGCAACGGGGTGGCGCAGCTGCACGGCAAGGTTGAACGGAAAATGTGGGCCAAGTTGTGGCCGAATTCGCCCGAGGATGAGATCCCCATCGGCCACGTGACCAACGGAGTGCATGTTCCGTCGTGGTTGTCGCTCGACAACATGAGCCTGTTTGACCGGTATTTCGGGCCGACCTGGCGCGAGCATCCCTCGAGCGCCGACGTGCTGTCGGCGATCCACCAGATTCCCGACGAGGAATTGTGGCGCGCCCACGAGTTGGGGCGTACGCGGCTGGTACGCACGGTGCGCGAGCTGGCGGAGAAACAGTATGCCGCGCGCAACGCCACGCGGGTCGAGATTGCCCAGGCCAAGTCGGTGCTGGACCACGACGTGCTGACCCTCGGGTTCGCGCGCCGGTTCGCCACGTACAAGCGCGCGGCGCTGCTGCTGCGCGATCCCCAGCGGCTGGAGGCCCTGCTGTGCAACGAGAGCCGTCCGGTCCAGATCGTGTTCTCCGGCAAGGCGCATCCGGCGGATGACCATGGCAAGGCGCTGATCCAGCAGATTGTCCAGTTTGCGCGCCGGCCGCAGGTGCGGCGCCGGATCGTGTTCGTGGAGAACTACGACATTTCGATCGCCCGGTCCCTGGTGCAGGGTGTCGACGTGTGGCTGAACACCCCGCGGCGGCCCCAGGAAGCCAGCGGAACGTCCGGCATGAAGGCCGTGATGAACGGCGGCCTGCATCTGAGCGTGCTCGACGGCTGGTGGTGCGAAGGCTACAACGCCGAATGCGGCTGGGCCATCGGGCATGGCGAGGAATACGAGGATTCGGAATACCAGGACACCGTGGAGGCGCTGGCGCTCTACAACATCCTCGAGAACGAGGTGGTGCCCTGCTTCTATGACCGGCCGGCCGGCGATGTGCCGCAACGCTGGGTCCGCATGATGAAGGCGTCCGTCCGTATGGGGTTGAGCTTTTTCACCAGTCACCGGATGGTGTCGGAATACAAGTCGTTGTACTACGACCAGGCCGTCGAGGATTATGACCGCCTGCTGTCCGACAACGGGGCGGCGGCACGGAACCTGGTCGAGCAGTACAAGCGGCTGGAGTCGCTGTGGCCGGTGGTCTCGCTCGAGCTTCCGGTGACGGACCGGAATCTTTCGTTGCTGCATGTCGGGGACCGGTTTGCGGTGACCACGAACCTGCACCTGGGCGACTTGAAGCCGGACGAGGTGGAGGTGCATGTGTATTACGGGCCGGTCAACGCGGAGAATGCGATTGCCGAAAGCCGCGTGGAGCCGATGACCATGGCGGAGGAAGCCGGGCCGGGCCGGTACCAGTACCAGTGTGAACTGGTCTGTGCCTCCACGGGCCGGTACGGGCTGACGGCCCGTGTGATTCCCCGGGGGACGCGCTGGCGGAACGCCGTGCCGGGGTTCCTGACCTGGGCGCAGGGTTGACCGGAGTGAGGGAGGACGGGCTGTGCGCAGTAAACCGCGGATTCTGATTGTCACGCCGGAGATCACCTACCTGCCCCAGGGGATGGGCAACATGGCCAACGTGCTGACCGCCAAGGCCGGGGGCCTGGCCGATGTGTCGGCCGCGCTGGTGTCGGCCCTGTTCGACCTGGGGGCGGATGTCCATGTGGCGCTGCCGCATTACCGCCGCATGTTCGCCATCGATGTGGGGCGCCTGATCAATGACGAGCTGCGCATGTTCCGCAGCCGCCTGCCGAACACGCGCATCCACCTCGCCGAGGACCGGGTGTTCTACTACCGCAATTCCGTGTACGGGTACGACCATGTTGAGAACCCGAAGATTGCGCTGGCCTTCCAGCGGGAGGTGATCAACAACATCCTGCCCGAGGTCCAGCCCGACCTGATCCATTGCAACGACTGGATGACCGGGCTGATACCCGCCATGGCCCGCCGGATGAACATCCCGTGTCTGATGACCGTGCACAACATCCACACGTACGACAGCACACTCTCGGCCATCGAGGACAGCGGGGTCGACGCCGCGGTGTTCTGGAAATATCTGTATTTCAAGCGGGTGCCCTCCAACTACGAGGAATCCCGGGACAGCAACCTCGTGGACCTGCTGGCCAGCGGGATCTTCGGCTCGCACTTCATCAATACGGTGAGCCCGACCTTCCTGCACGAGGTGGTTGACGGCCGGCATGATTTCGTGCCGCCGCAGATCCGCCAGGAAATGGCGCAGAAGCTCAAGGCCGGCTGTGCCTTCGGCATCCTGAACGCCCCGGACCCGTCCTTCGATCCCGCCCGGGATACGAACCTGGCCGCGACGTATACCGCCGACACGCATATCGATGGCAAGCTGGCCAACAAGCTGGCGTTCCAGGAGCGCGCGGGGTTGCGGCGTGATCCGCATGCCCCGATCTTCTTCTGGCCGTCGCGTTTGGACCCGATCCAGAAGGGATGCCAGCTGCTGACCGACATCCTGTACCGGGTGATATCGCGTTACTGGAAGGACAACCTCCAGGTGGCGCTGGTGGCCAACGGGCCCTACCAGAAGCATTTCCGCGACATCCTGCGGCACCACGACTTCTATGGCCGGGTGGCGGTGTGCGATTTCGACGAGGGCCTGTCGCACCTGGCCTATGCGGCGTCCGATTTCTGCCTGATGCCGTCCCGGTTCGAGCCGTGCGGCCTGCCGCAGATGATCAGCGCCCTGTACGGGACGCTGACGGTGGCCCATGATACCGGCGGGTTGCATGACACGGTGCACCACCTGGATGTTTCCAAGGACCGGGGCAACGGGTTTGTATTCGAAACCTACGACAGCAACGGGTTGTCCTGGGCGATGGACCAGGCCATGGCCTTTTACCACCTGCCGGCCGAGGTCCGCCGGGTCCAGCTGGCCCGCGTCATGCGGGAGTCGGCCACCGAGTTCAACCATGGCGTCGCGGCCAAACGCTATATCGACATGTACGAGCAAATGCTCCAGCGCCCGCTGGTCCAACCGTTCTGATGCCTGCCTCATCCCGACAACCCGCCGCTCGTCAACGGGTCCTGCGCCGGGAACCGTTCGGGACCGATCCGTACCTCGACCACTTCCGCACCGTGATCAAACAGCGCCGGGAACGTGTGGCGGCCATGGAGCAACGCCTGACCGGCGGCGCCATGAGCCTGGCTGATTTTGCGTCCGGTCATACCTATTTCGGCCTGCACCGGCAGGGGGACGGGTGGGTGCTCCGCGAACGGGCGCCGTATGCCACCGCCCTGTTCCTGGTGGGTCGGTGGAACGACTGGTGGGAGACGCCCGATTGCGCGTTCCAGCGGGTGGATGACGCCGGCACCTGGGAATTGCAGGTGCCGCCCGGGATGTTGAACCATGGGGACCGTTACCGGCTGCGCGCCCGCTGGCCGGGCGGCGGAGGGGACCGCGTCCCTTCGCATGCGCGGTACGTGGTGCAGGATCCGGAGACCCACGCGTTTTATGCGCAGGTGTGGGACCCGCCCGAACCGTACCGGTGGAAGCGGCCCGCGTGGCGGCGCCGGCCCGGGGCGCCATTGGTCTACGAAACGCATGTCGGCATGGCCCAGGAGAAGCAGGGCGTGGGGTCGTACCGGGAATTCACCGAGAACATCCTGCCGCGCATCGCCCATGCCGGCTACGACACGATCCAGTTGATGGCGGTGATGGAACATCCCTATTACGCCTCGTTCGGTTACCAGGTGGCCAACGGGTTTGCGCCGTCGTCCCGTTTCGGCACGCCGGACGATTTCAAGCAACTGGTGGACATGGCTCATGCGTTCGGCCTGGCGGTGGTGATCGACCTGATCCATTCCCATGCCGTACGCAACGAGATCGAGGGGTTGAGCCGGTTCGACGGCTCGGAGACCCTGTATTTCCATGCCGGGCCGCGCGGGTTGCACCCGGCCTGGGATTCCCGCTGCTTCAACTACGGCAAGACCGAGACCCTGCACCTGCTGCTGTCCAACTGCCGGTTCTGGCTGGACGAGTTCCATGTGGATGGGTTTCGGTTCGACGGGATCACGAGCATGTTGTATCACGACCATGGGCTGGGCCGGCCGTTCGACCGGTATGACCGTTACTTCGATGCCGGGGTGGACGAGGACGCGCTGGCGTACCTGACCCTGGCGAATACGCTGATCCACCGGTTGCGGCCCGACGCCCTGACGGTAGCCGAGGATGTCAGCGGCATGCCCGGCCTGGCGGCGCCGGTGGCGGAAGGCGGGTGCGGGTTCGATTACCGGCTGGCCATGGGGATTCCCGATCTCTGGTTCAAGCTGTTGAAGGACGTGCCCGATGAAGCCTGGCCGGTGGGGCATATCTGGACCGAGCTCAACAACCGCCGGGCGGATGAACGGACCATCAGCTATGTCGAATGCCATGACCAGTCCATCGTCGGCAGCAAGACCGCCGCGTTCGAGCTGATGGATGCGGCCATGTACCGGCACATGCAGGCGGATGATCCGGACCTGACCATTGATCGCGGCATGGCCCTGCACAAGCTGATCCGGCTGTTGACCCTGTTCACGGCGGGGCACGGGTACCTCAATTTCATGGGCAACGAGTTCGGTCATCCCGAATGGGTGGATTTTCCCCGCGCGGGCAACGGGTGGTCGTACCATTACGCCCGCCGCCAGTGGTCGTTGCGCGACAACCCGGGACTCAAGTACCGGTTCCTGGCGGAGTTTGACCGGGCGATCATGACCCTGGCCCGGGAACATGACCGGCTGGACATTGCCGCACCCCGGTTGCTGGGCATCCATGAAGCGGACAAGTTCCTGGCGTTTGAACGCGGCGGACTGGTGGTGCTGGTCAACCTGCATCCCTCCCAGTCGGTGGCGGATTACGCGGTGGATGTGGATCCGGGCCGGTACCAGTGGGTGATGGACAGTGATGAGGCACGGTTTGGCGGACAGGGGCGGATCCGGGCCGGCCAGGACTATTTCAGCCGGCCGCGGGAGGGCCAGGGTTCCGGCGGGCGGTGCGGGTTGCAGGTGTATGTGCCCAGCCGGTGTGCGCTGGTGTTGCGCCGGCTGGATCAGCCGGACGGGGACAAGCCGGCGCGCCGGCAGCGTACGGCATAAGGCTTACGGAGGACGGACCATGCAGACGGACACGCGGCATCCCGAGCACCAGTACCTGGACCTGTTGCGCGATATCCTGGCCAACGGGTCGAGAAAGGAAATTTTCCTGACCCCGGAGGTCAAACAGCAATATGCCACCCGGGGTGAGGACCTGCCGACCATCACGTCGGTGTTCGGCCGACAGATCCGGTTCGATGTGGCCGTTGGGTTCCCCCTGCTGACGACCAAGAAAATGTTCGTGCGCGGCATCATCCTGGAACTGCTGTGGTTCCTCAGCGGAAGTTCGAACATCAAGTTTTTGGCCGATCACAACGTGCATATCTGGGATGAGTGGGCCTACAAGCGGTATTACAAGCACTGCCGCAAATTGAGTCAGCCGGCGCCCACGCAGGAGGAATTCATTGCGCGGCTGAAGGTGGAACCGGCCGACAGCGAGTTTGTCCGCCTGTGGGGCGACCTGGTCACCATTTACGGCCGGATGTGGCGGCGGTGGCCGGCCAGCGACGGGCGCGAGATCGACCAGCTGGGCTGGTGCATCACGGGATTGCGTGACAAGCCGTTCCGGAAATCCTACATGGTCTCGGCCTGGAACCCGGACTTCATCTACGCGATGGCGTCGCCGGGCAATGCCAACGAGGTGCCGCCGTTCTGTCATACCATGTACCAGTTCTCGGTGACGGGCTCGAACCGGCTGAACCTTGGGCTGTACCAGCGCAGTGCGGACGTGTTCCTCGGGGTTCCGTTCAACATTGCCAGCTACGCACTGCTGTTGCAGATGGTGGCGCAGGTCACGGGACTGGAGCCGGGTGAGCTGGTGCATACCTTCGGTGACGTGCATGCCTATTCCGACCATGTGGGGCCGATTACCGAGCAACTGGGGCGGGAACCGCGGCCGTTTCCGGTGATGCGCCTCAACCCGGCGGTGCGCGAAATTGACGGGTTCAAGCTGGAGGACTTCACGCTGGAAAGCTACGACCCGCATCCCGCCATCAAGGCGCCGATCACCAACGTGGGAGGGTTCTGACATGCCGGTCCGGGTATCCATCGTTTGTGCCCTGGGCCGGAACCGCGCCATCGGCCGCCGGCAGGAACTCCCGTGGCGGTTGCCGGAGGATCTCAAGCGGTTCAAGCGGCTGACGATGAACCACGTGATGATCATGGGGCGCAAGACCTTCGAATCGATCGGCCGGCCGTTGCCCGGCCGGAGCCATGTGATCGTGACCCGGAACCCGACGTTTCTTGCGGCGGGATGCGCGGTGTGCGGCGGGCTGGGCGAGGCGCTGGATGCGGCCCGGCAGTTGGATGCGGAACAGTACCGGTCGGGGGAGGTGTTTGTGATCGGGGGTGGCGAGATTTACGTCCAGGCCATGGAACAGGCCGACCGCCTGTATCTGACGCTGGTGGATGATGCGCCGGCCGATGCCGATACGTTCTTTCCCGAATATACGGAGGCGTTCCCGCAGGTGGTGGCAACATCCGAAACCGAATGCAACGGACACCGTCTCACATTCGAGGTGCGGGAGCGCGCGGTTTCGGTTTCCTGAACCGCGTATGAATTGCCACGGCACCTCATAATGATCGTTTGCAGCGACGTTGAAGATGGAGCACGGACGATACAGGGTGAAACGCCGAAGGCCGGGAAAAGTGTGTTAATTACATCAGAATATATTAACGGACAACAGCTTATCTACAACGTCCCCATTCGTCGTCCCCATTCGTCTCGTGAGGGTGTACCTGCGGCGGCCCCACGCGTCTTCACCGCACTCCGGCTAGGTTGCCCACGAAACGCACCTCCGGCTTGCGCGAGCCCCTCCACGCAATGGCGTGCGGAATGCCGGGGTAGACGTCGAAGAAGTTGTCGGACATGGGTTTCCGCCCGGCAAGATCGAGACAGACACCCCACACAAACGTGCGGCTTGTGAAGATCGCCTTTCCGGCATGCATCCGAACCTTGAGCTGCGGGGGAGACCACCTCAAGTCCTTGAAGAACGGCAGCAACAGTCGGTTCCGCGCCACCACGGCATCACCTTTCATGAACATGGCGAAGGCGGCGGCGGAGGCCGGATGTTTCCATTCGCGTTTCCTGAATGAGGCGATCCGTGTGGAAGCATTGGGAGGCAGGTCCACCGGCAAGGATTGGTCCATCGGCAGGCCGCCGGCTAGGTTGAAAAGCCCATACCGTACCGTGCCGCTCCACGTTTGGGAGTGCTCGTTGACGCCGAATACGACAATGTCGTCATCCTCCTCGGCCACGATGACATGCAGTGGCTGCATAGCGCGCCGCACCGCCGCGAAAGCCGGCGTGCGCCGCAGGTAGTAGTCCACGATGGTCCAACTCCGTGTCGCGGGCCAGCAGTCGTTGTACATCCAGAAGATTGCCGACGACGTGTCGAACATGCGGCGCCGGAAGTTCTCGCAATACTCGCGGAGGGCTTCGCCCTGAATCAGGCCGCCCCAGTAGGTGAACTCCTCGATGCTCAGCTTCCGGATGTCTTTGCCCAGCCACTGCGCGACCATCTGGTCCGGGTAACTCGGCTCGCCCCAACTATCAACGGAGTTGTCATGAATCTGCCACGCAAATGACTGAACATACCGTTGATCCTTCGGCAGGCACGCCAGCATGGTGGGCAGGGACGTGGGACCGAGCGTGCCGCCCTCGTTGGGAAAGCGGCACACCATCTTCCGATAGTCGCGGAAGTCGGTATTCTGCATGCCAACGGACCACGGATGCTGATCGCCGGCTTCGTCCGCGTTCGGGTTCAGGCCATCGGGCGAATAGGGGGAACTTGGCTGGTAGTACCGCCCGGGGTCTTCCTCCGCCAGTAGCCGCGGAATCGTCAGGTGAAACAGGGCATGATCGGGATACACCACACCGCGATCATACCCCCAGTTCCATGCGCCCCATTCCATTTCGTTGTTACCGCACCAGATCGCCAGACTCGGGTGCGGCGCCAGCCGTCGGATGTTGAAACGGGCCTCCTCCCTCACACTGTTGTGGAAGGCTTCGTCCTGCACCGGGAACTTGGCGCAGGCGAAGATGAACTCCTGCCAGACCAGAATGCCTTTCTCGTCGCACAACTCGTAGAAATCATCCGACTCGTACAGGCCTCCGCCCCACACACGAAGCATGTTGAAGTTCGCTTCCAGCGCGAGATCCGTGACCTTGTCGTAGCGCTGGCGATCCGCCCGCGGAAAGATCATGTCTACCGGCACAAAGTTGCCGCCCTTGACGAAGATCTTCCGGCCGTTGATCTCGATGGTAAAGTATCGACCCTTGTCGGGGTGCGGGTACTGGTTGATCCGAACGTGGCGGAAGCCGATCCGCGATGAACGGTCCCCAATCCGTTTCCCGCCCGCGGAAAGCGAGACGCGGATCGTGTAGAGCTTCTGCCCGCCGTGCTTCACCGGCCACCACAGTTCAGGGTCGGTTACCTGGACAGAGACCTCCACTGGACTGAGTCCCGGCTTGATCTCCACGTCCACGGTCGCCTTCCTCCCGGCCTCGGGGACTTCCAGGGTCAGCTTGCCGCGGCACGGCTTGTCGGTCAGTCCCTCAACAAACAACCGGCCCCGGATGGTTCCGGTCTTCAGGTTGGCCGACAGGTCTGCCAACGGAACAAACCTATCCAGCCGCACCGGGTCGGACGTCCACTCCAGTCGCACGGGCTTAGTGATTCCCACGTTGATGAGGCGCGTGGACCAGTCCCAGCTGAACTGGCATTGCGGCTTCCGGAGCCAATGCCGCTTGTGCAGGCGGGCGTCCAGCCCCACACCCCAGCCCTCGACTGGCTTCTCGGCCGCATGAAAGAGCCCGCCATCGAGATGAACGGTCAGCAGATTCCTCCCGGGCTTCAACTTTCCGGTGACCTCGATCCGGCAGGGGTGAAACGAATTGGCGTGCTTGCCGATCTCCTGGCCGTTGAGCACGATCGTGGCGGCCAGATCGAGCCCCTCGAAATGGAGCCACGCCCGCCCTTTGAGCGTCACCCGTGGCGCAGTGAAGAACCGCCGATAGCTCCAGATGCACTCTTCCACCCAGCGGGCAGCCAGACAGTTGGTCTCAACGTAGGGATCCTTGATCCACCCCTGTTTCCATACATCCATGTGGATTTCGCCGGGGACCTCGGCGTCAATGTACCGGGCCTCGTCGACTTCTTCCCGGTTCGCATGGTCGGCGCGCCCCCGCTGGCCATCCGCCCACCGCACCCGCCACGTTCCATTCAAATCAAGTTGCTTGAGCATAGCGTTTCGATCTCCTCAGCCCTCTTCGGTCATCCTTCCAGCAGAACGTCCGGCCTCTGCCTGAGCCGCGCTAGCGGCGATAGGCAGCAGGCCGTGGTTCGACCGCATCATTCGTAGTGGGTCCACATGCGGAGGATCTTCACGGTCTTGATATCCTCCAGCACTTCATAGACCAGTCGGTGTTGGATGTTGATTCTTCTGGAGTATGCCCCATGGAGTTCACCAACCAACTTCTCATAGGGGGGCGGCGTCTGGAACGGATTCTTGGCAAGCACGGCAAGCAATTCCTCTGCCTTCGGCCGTAGGCCGGAGGCAGATAGTTTCTTGGCGTCCTTCTTGGCGTGCGAGGTGAAGACAAGCGCCCAGGTCACCACTCAATCTCCCGACTGCATTTTGACGCAGGCGTCTTCATTCCCTTGACAATCGATTCCTTCATGCCGGGGATGCTCGCCAGAAGCAGCGTTTCCTGTATGGCTCGCCAGTCGTCTTCTGAAATCAGAACGCCATTGCTCCTTTTGCCCGTAATCTGGATGGGCTCGTGTGAGAGCGCCACTTCGTCGAGAAGCGAATAGAGTTTTGTCCGCGCCAGAGTTGCAGTCAGGGTCGTCATTGTTGAAATCCTCCTCATGTCGTACGTCATATCGTACGTCCTTGAGTCGTTCAAGTCAAAGACATTCAATCTTCTTGTCGAACGTTGAGAAACTCAGGGACAAAATATTTGCAGAAATTAGTGGAAATTGCACCTGCTGTTTCCTTTAAGAGTATAGGGGGACCGGATGGTCCGGTTTCGGGGAGGAGACATCATGAGACACTCTCGGATCAAGGCCGATGGGGCTGGATACTACCACTGCATGTCACGGATCATCGAACGGCGCTTCGTGCTGGGCGATGTCGAAAAGGAACGACTACTCAACCGGATGCGCCAGCTGGCCGTTTTTGGCGGCATCGAAATCCTCGCTTACAGCTTCCTATCCAACCACTTCCACGTATTGGCCTATGTGCCCGAGAAACGGGAAGTCACCGATGCCGAACTCATCGAACGGCTGGGGCATATCTTCCAGCCGTATCGTGAAATTCCGGGGACACGCAAGCTGTCCTGACCCGGAGGACTCACGTTCGAGGTGCGGGAGCGCGGGGCTTCGGTTTCCTGAATAACAGGAACAGGCCGGCGCCGGCTCCGGCAAGGCAGATGGTTCCGGCCCGGTCCAGCGGCCAGCCGTGTTCCGGCAGGGTGCGGTCGAGCATGGCATCGGCCGGGTCGGCCGGGTTGTAATAGACGGTGACGGTGCGGCCGACCGGGAAGACGCACCGTTCTTCCATGGCGGACGGGCTGGCGGTCGCCTCAGACCGTATCTCCGGCACGAGAGGGGCCAGGCAGTCGACGGCGGCCTCGACCGAATCAGTTTCCGGGGTCATCAGCGTCAGGCGGTCCCCGGCATACGGGTTGGTCCCGACGGTGTAGGCGTAGGCCACCTCGGGCCGGAAGTGGATCGGGTTGCCGGAGTCTGTCCCGGGCGGGGCCGGTTGACGAACCACCCGTGCCAGGTAGAGCGTTCCCTGCGTAGAGGGCCATTCCTCCAGCCTGCGCTGTTCGGTCCGGAGCATGGCAGCCAGACGAAAGCAACCGATTCCCAGCAGAACCAGACCGAGACAACTACCCAGGTAGGCGAGGATGAAGGTTCGGGATGGCGGGGTGAAGTCTGGCATGGCGGTTATCCGGCGCGGAACATCTGGCCCATGCGGTTGCCCAGCAGGCAGGAGGCCCACAACAGGGCGGAGGCCAGCAAGGCCATGGCCCATACCCCCAGGGCAGCCGCGACATTGACACCGTTCTCCAATCCTTCCATCAGCGTATAGATGGCCTTGGTGATGGGGTAGAAGGTTTCCGTCTGGGCCAGGATCAGGCTGTCGGAGACCTCGAGCATGGAGAACACGAAGCACAGGATGCCGCCGGCCACGAGATGGGCGGACACCAGCGGCAGGGTGATGCGGCGGATGACGCGGCCGGGTGAGGCGCCCAGGTTGGCGGCGGCCTCCTCGTACACGACGCTGGTTTGTTCCAAGCCGGCGTGGGCGGCCCGCACCATGTAGGGCAGGCGCCGGATCCCGTAACTGATGGCCAGCAGGAGCATCGGGTTGTACCGTGGGTCCATGAGGGTGCCGGGCCAGCGCCCGGAGAAGCAACCGAGGTATCCGAACGCAATCACGATGCCGGGAACCGCCAGGGGAAGCATGGCGGCCGCGTCAAGCAGGTTGCCGCCGCGAATCCGCGACCGGACGCACAGCCAGGCGATGCCGAACCCCAGCGCGATGTCGAGCAGGGCGGCACCTGAAGCGAGCAGCAGGCTGTTGACCAGCGCCCCGCGGGTCAGGTCCGATGCCATGGCGCGCCCGAAGAAGGCGAAGGTCCAGCCCTCGGGCAGGATGGTCAGGAACCAGCGGCGTCCGACGGAAAGCAGGATCACGCTCAGGTGGGGAAGCAGGGCTACTGCCAGCACGAGCCCGAACGCCAGGTAGAACAACAGGGTGGCAGGCCGTGACAGGGGACGTTCGGTGCGCCGCACGCTCAGGCGGCCGAGCGTGGCCACGGTGCGCTGGCGATGCAGCAGGTGCTTGCTGATCCAGAACCCGGCGGCGGCCACCACGAGGATCAGCGACACCTGGGCATGGCCGATGGGGTTGGTGCCGACGGTGCTCACATTGTCGTAGATCAGGACCGGGAGCACGCCGCGGACCCCGAACACCAGCGGGGTGCCGAGTTCCGTGAACGACCAGATGAACACCAGGATCAGGCCGGCGAACAGGCCCGGCCCGGCCAGCGGCAGGGTGACACGCCGGAAGACGCGGGCCGGTGAGGCGCCCAGGTTGGCGGCGGCCTCCTCCAGCGAGGGGTCGATGTTGGCCAGCGCGGCGACCAGGTTTAGGTACAGGACGGGGAACAGGTGGAGGGTTTCCAGCAGGATCACGCCCAGCAGGGGATAGGCGCCCAACCAGTCAACGGGATGATCGGTCCAGCCGAGGCGCATCAGGAGTGTGCTCAGGGCGCCGCACCGGGCGAGTACCAGTTTCATGCCCACGGCGCCGACGAACGGCGGGAGAATCAACGGGACCAGGATCAGGCCGGAGAACAGTGCTTTGCCGGGGAAGCGGTAGCGGGCCATGACCGAGGCCAGCGGCAGGGCCACCACGAAACAGGCCACGGTAACCAGGGCGGCGATCACGAAGCCGCGCAGGATGGCTTCGAGCTGGCGGGGTTCCTGGAACAGGGCTTTCAGGTAAAGCAGGGAGAATCCCTGCTCGTCCGTCATGGCACGCTGGAAGCTGTGGGCGATGGGCCAGATGAGAAAAACGCCCAGGAAACCGATGACCGCTGTGGCCAGCAGAAGGGTGCGCACCGGAATTTGGAAGGGCTTTCTCATGGCGTATCCGGCAGGGCGATCGTGTGATTTATCTCGGCGGCCCAGTCGCCGGTTTGTCCCCGCTGCAGGGAGAGCATGAAATCGTTGGTCAGGGTGGCCTTGAGGGCATGCCCCGCGGCGTCGAGCCGGACGGAGACGGTGGGTCCGTTCATCCGGAAATCGGCGACGGCGGCATGGAAACGGTTGGCATCGGGAGCGGACGATGCGGCGGGACGGAGATGTTCCGGGCGGATCATGCAGGTCAGACGGTCGCCGGCGGCGGGGCGGGAATCCCGGGTCCAGACCGCCTGGAGGCTCCCCAGCGGGGTGTCGAGCATGACCCGGTCGGGTCCGGTCACGGTCTTGACGGTGGCGGGGATCAGGTTGGATTCCCCGAGGAAGTCGGCGCAGAAGACATTGGGCGGGCGGTGGTAGAGGTCGAACGGTTTGCCCACGGCGCACAGGCGGCCGTTGCGCATGACGGCCATCCGGTCGGCCAGCGAGAGGGCCTCGGACTGGTCGTGCGTAACGTAGACGAAGGTGATGGCCGTTTCGCGGTGAAGCCGGGCGATTTCCTCGCGCATGTCGTGGCGCAGTTTCGCATCGAGGTTCGACAGCGGTTCGTCCAGCAGGATCACATCGGGATTCAGCACCAGCGCCCGTGCCAGCACCACGCGCTGCTGCTGGCCGCCGGACAATTGGCCGGGCAGGCGGGCGCCCAGTCCCGCCAGGCCGACCTGTTCCAGGGTGCGGTTGACCCGTGCTTCGATTTCCGCGCGTTTGACCTTTTGTTCGACGAGGCCGAACGCGATGTTGTCGCGCACATTAAGGTGGGGCCAGAGCGCATAATTCTGGAATACCATAGGGGCGCCGCGCCGGTAGGGGGGCAGTCCGGATACGTCGCGGCCGCGGAGCAGGATGGTGCCGCGGTCGGCGGTTTCGAGTCCGGCCAGGATCCGGAGCAGGGTGGTTTTGCCGCAACCGGACGGGCCCAGCAGGAAGAAGAGTTCCCCGGCGTTGGCGTTGAGGGTGACATCGTCGAGGGCGATCACCGAACCGAACCGTTTTTCCAGGTGCTGGATCTCGATGGTGGGTGTGTTCATGGAGTCGTTCATCCTTGGGGGTTGGGCGCCGGTTCGGGAGGTGGTTGTTTGCCGGCGGCCAGTGCGCGGTACCGGCGGCGGGCGGCTTCGGACCAGGCGTTCATGGTTTCAAGGCGGAACCGTGAATCGTTCCACTGGTTGAGGAGGGTTTCCATGCCGGCAACGGTCACGGGAGGACGGCAGAGGGCGGCCACCCGGTCCGGATCGGCGCCGGCGTCGAGGATGGCATGCCAGGCGGCGGCCAGATCGGTTTGCGGCTCGATCATCCAGCAACCGAGCAGGTCGTTGATCAGCCGCCAGCGGCGGCTGCCGAGGGCGTCGTTGTAGACGAAGCCGGCTTCGAGGTCATAGGGGCGCATGCGCGGAGCGACGGGTTGGTCATACAGGTCGCGGCGGACCGGCAGGCGGTAGAGGGCGAACCGTTGCCCGTTGGTTCCGGCGGGCTGGAACAGGATGCGCTGGCCGGTTTCCGACAGGGCGAAGGTGATGAAATGGGCGGCCAGGTCGGGGGCGGGACCGCCGCGCAGGGCGCCGATGGAATCGGCGCCGATCATCGTGGCGTGGGGAGGGAGGATGAATACCAGGGCATCGGATCCGACGGAATCCATGACGGTCTGGGCGTACTGGTCGATTACCATGCCGGCGGCGGCTTCGCCGTTGGCCACCTCGCGGGGGGTGGTGCCGCCGCCCTCGCTGAAGGTCCGGACATTGGCGCTGATCCGGGTGAGCAGGTTCCAGCCCCGTTCGAACCCGAGCGCCTGGAGGATGATCTCGTAGCACATGTGCACGGCGCCGCTGGCGCGCGGGTCGCCGGAAGCCAGCCAGGTACGGTATTCGGGGCGGCCGAGATCCTCCCAGGTGACGGGAGTGGGCAGGCCCATGCGGTCGATGATGACGCGGTTGTACAGGATGCCGAAGCTGCTCAGGGCCACGCCGAACCAGCGGTTGGACGGGTCATAGACCGCCGAGCCGGCGCAGGTGGGCGGGATGGCGGACAGGACATCGGGCGGGATGGTGACAGGGGTGAGCCAACCCTGATCGATGGCGGTCAGGTAGGGGGCGATGCCGCCGCCGAACAGGAGGTCGACGCCGGGCCGGTCGGGCATGGCGGCGTAGCGGGATTCCAGATCCTTGAGCATCTTGGCTGTGCCGCCGGCATCGAGCCACTGGATGGTGACGTTCCGGCCGGTTTGTTCGCGCATCCAGGTGCTGAAGGCGCGGCTGTATTCCTGGCGGACTTCGCGGCGGTGCGGGGAGAGGATGGCCAGGGTTTCGGTGGAAGCCGGTGTGGCGGGATCGTCGGACCGGAAGGATCCGAGCATGACGAGATACGGCAGGGCCGCAATCGCCACAAAAAGAAGTCCGCTGAAAGTTCGCATCATGGTGTCGGGGGCAGACTATACGATCCTGCAATTCGCGGTACAAGCACAGGATGGCGTGCGGTCGCCGCCGTCTGGTTTGGGGTGGATCGCGTTGCTTGCCCTGCCTTGGCGAAGCGGGGTCCCTAACGGCGTCGGGAGTTGAAAGG
>MHBQ01000146.1:0-442 GCA_001803315.1 Lentisphaerae bacterium RIFOXYC12_FULL_60_16 | reverse complement strand
CGCTATCCATATTGCCCTCATTGCTCCAAGATCTTCATACATAAAGAACGGATTTTCCGATGATAGGAACGTTTCCCCCGTTCCAGAATCTGTTGCACGCTTTCCCTGGGAAAATTGACGAGGGAGCCGTAGAGGCTCAATTTCATCCGGAAAAGTTGTCCGGGTGTAAAAGAAAATCGGATTCGGGAAATTTTCTCCAGGAAAGGGACAAATACCGGATCACCGGTTGCGCCCATCTGCGTGAGGATCCAATCATTCAGAAGGGTGTCCTTCTCGCGGATGACAAAGGTTTTCAGCAGGGACAGCAGATGGTTGATCAGATCCTTGACGCGATAACGGCAGGTCAAACTCACCGCAGTGAACAGCTCCTCGTGATGGGTTGAGCCCAGGCTTTTCCTCAAGAGAGCAACCGCTGCCGGGTCGTTATAATAAAAAAGCGTTT
>MHBQ01000145.1:635-33630 GCA_001803315.1 Lentisphaerae bacterium RIFOXYC12_FULL_60_16 | reverse complement strand
CCTCACTGTATCGAATCGATGACCTCATCGCACTTCTCCCGTTTGAGAAGTGTCAATCTACAGCCGGACGGGACAGGGCAACTGAATACTGGCCTCTGGAAACTGAACACTTCCCCTTCCGCTCCCCACTCCCCCTCGCTCTACAATCCCGCCGCCTGCACGAAGATCGTTTCCACCAGCAACGGGGCCCGCGCGGATTCCCCGGTCCCGCCACTGATGGTAAAGACATTGGCGCCGGGACGAAGTTCCAATACCTGGCTCTCCACCTCCATCACCTGGCCACGAGGAAATGCCAGGCCGGGTCCATCACCAATCCGGATGGACTTGCCCGCCACCGGCGCAGCCCCCCGTATCCGCAACTTCACCTGCGTGGACTGGTCGCTTAAATTATGAATATCCACCACGGCACGATCCCCCAATACCCGCCAATCCCGGAAATCCTGCATTTGCGGCCACAGCTTGTGGTATCCCCACCCGGAGGCATAAAACAATACCCAGGATCGCCCTTCCCGCCGAGCAATAGCAATCATATCGTCCCGGGTATTGTAAAACAGCTCGGTAATGATCCGGTTGGTATTTGAACCCGGAAAGGTCGCGATTGGATTGGGCATCATGTTGATCCTTGCCAACGCCAGGGCCTGCTCGTTGGTAAAAACCACCCGCTGTCGGAAATACTGTCGTGGCCAGTCCCACCAGCCTACTGTCGGATCGAAGAAATACTGCTTCACTATCTCCAGGTAGGCGGCATCAGGATACCGCGTCAGGAACTGTTTTGCCGTATCCCGCCATTGGTATTTCTTAAACATTTCCACCGGCTCGTTGGGTATCGTGAACGTTACCACCACGTTGCTCGGAGCATGGGTCTTCATCTCGTTCCAGGGCTCAAGCCACCGATCCACCAACACCGGCGCTCCCGCCGGCAGATTGGCGTCCATCCACCGGTTGATTACCGTGTACGGGATGGAGGTGGCAGGCAGGGTAACGGTCCAGATTAAAGGGTTTACCATAGCCATCCCCAACAACAGGGACGCCAGGGCACTCCCTCCCAGTTCACCCAAACGCCCCAATCCGGGAACACGTGCCAACCATTGGCCGACGGCCAGAACCCCCACACCTGATACAAGGATCAGGCTGGTCCAGACCGGCGTGTAATAGCGTACGGCTTCAAAATTTCCACCTGCGTAATACTGCATGACAAACAGGACGATAAATACCAGCAGGGTGACCGTAACGAGGTAAAGCAACCGTTTGCGTTTCTGGCGGTTCAGTACTCCGTCAACAATCGCTGCCACCAAAAGACCATACGTGATAACCGTTCGCCACCCGCCTCCCCACGTCATGGCCTGGGGAAGAATGGCAAGATGTTTCCATTGGGTCATAACATCTGCGTTTGGAGGAAGAAAAGTCTCCTTGGCCGTGAACAGGGCAGATATGAACATTAGCATCCAGGGGAGCAACGACATAACCAGCAAACCGAACCCAACGCCTACCGGTATCCAAACCGATGAACGCCGTTCATGCCGTATCCAAAGGTACCCAACCAATGACAGCCACAACAATCCCACGGCCGGCCAAACCGACATGTGCGAATAACATGCCAGAATGGATGCAGCGCAAAATCCGCCAATAACCCGTTTCCGTGGGACCAAACCCTGCACAACATCGCGCATGACAAAAGCGAATCCAGCTAAACCAAAGGTGAACAGGCACTTCACGAACGAGTAGTTGTGCGCAATTTTAGACCAGTGGAAAAGGTAGGGGTTGATCGCTCCCATCCATGCCAGTACCCATCCAAGATGCCTGTCTCCCGGTATTGCTTTTCCCAGACAATACAGGGCAATAATGGTCAGCATTCCCATGATCGCATAGGGCAACCGAATAGTGAAAAGATTGACGGGCCACCGCAACACATCCTGCAGGATTGCGTTGGTCATCCGGGACAAAGGCATCTGGCGCCCCGGCTTGAACTCATCTAAACAAAATTTCGCCATATCCCCCGTACCGTGTCCGGCTTGAAGGTACTGCAACACCCAGACCTCGTCCGACCGCGTGTCCATGGTCCCGAGATTGTAAAGACGCGCCAGAGCCAAGAACACCAGAGCGATCACCATAAGCCATTTGAATCCCCGTCGGCACACCCGATCAGACGTTTCGCACTCCGGCGCTTCCCTGACTCTGTCTGTGGATTTTCGCATCCTGCTCCTTACTGCTTCTTCTCATTGTTCCCGGCAACCAACTCCATCTCTCCTGCATTCCCGCACCCAAAGACTTGAATCGCCACCAGCGGAGCCGCTAACAACGCAAGACCTGCAAATCCAGGGAGTTCCCGGGGACGACTCTTGAGTCTCCAATGGTCGACACTCCAGTTACACAACGAGACGGACAACTCGCCGGGATCATACACCGGCAAAATCCCATAACACTTCAAATCAGCCATTTCGATCAGGCGTTGGAGACTCCCGGGCGTAAAGAAACTCATATGGCGAGGCACTTGTAGCCCTTCCCAGTGCCGCGGGAACACCTTGCGCCACCAGGAATCCCAGTTCGGAACCTGAATGATCAACCGACCGCCTGGAGCAAGCAGGGTTGCAGCCTTTCGGATGACGGATAGCGGCTCATAGACATGCTCAAGCACATCATACAGCAGGATTAAGCTAAACTGATCCATAAAGGCCATCGCCTCAAAGTGGCCTCCCGACAAGCGAACCCCGTCGACGTCTGTAACCGACGTCCCCAGTCCGGGATCTACACCCACCAACCGTTTTACGCTTCGCCATCGTTTTGCTAGATACCGCAAAAAGGCCCCATCTCCACACCCAATTTCCAACACTGATTCAGGCATCCCATGACCGTAGCGTTCCAGACGGCGTGCTCGATAGGCGAAGCGCTGCTGATACAGGAATCCTCGCAGACCACCCCGCCTCCCCATGGCCTGAGCGTGATAGTCCCTCCGATAGCATAGAGGAAGCGAGACAACATCCGGTCGCGTTGATAGGTAGTGAAGCCCACATTCACCGCACTGCCCGACTGTATAACAGCCCTCAATGCGGTCTTCCACGTCTATAAGATCCTTCAATACAACCATCGTGTTGGATGACCCGCATAAAGGACACCCAACCGTTACTTTATGGATTTTGTCCATCACCTCTCCGCTTAAATTATCAACCCTTATAACGAGCGTGCTTTTAATAAACTACCAGTCCACGGCCCAGGGGTCGAGACGAAACGAAATTACAAATCCATTGCCGCTATTATCACTCCATTCAACATTTCGAGTGCATTTGTTGTAACGAACAGGCACATTTACGTTTATCCACGATTACCTTTTAAAAGGTGCCCGATGAAAGGAATTATACTTTCCGTTGCATGCCTGATCGCATTTCTCCCCTGTGCAATGTTTGCATCGCGCTTACTCAACGTGACCCGCCATGCACGGCTGTTCTTTAAGCTGCTCCTGGTCATCAGCCTCGCCTATGTTGTCACCTTTCTCGCCTTGCCGTCCGATCTCGGATACCTGCCGGATTCCCTCGTCAGTCATTACACCACCATGGACGGGTTACTTGGTTACATCATGTTATGGCTCAATTTCCATAGTTTTCTAACCACTTTCTACGGTATCAATGGTGGATTCTCGATGTGCCTTTTATATGAAATCTACCGATCCGGACCACAAGGACTCTCCACAGAATCATTGGCACATAAATTCCAAACCGCAGACGGAACCGACAAGATCCACGCATGGAGGCTCCCGCGGCTCATTGAAACAGGTTATATCGCGCAGGATCCAGGCCATTCTTTATATACCCTGACCGCAAAAGGCGCGTGGGTGGCACGCCTGACACTCTGGCTGCATCGCATCTTCGCTATGCGTAAGAAAGGCGGATGAACCCATGCTCGAGGGTTTATTCGCCTCCATCCTGACCACGTGCATATGGGTCAGCCTCCATCTGCTGACGAACCGATATTTACGAACCCGCAACTGGTTATTCACGTCTTTTACAGGCTATCTATTAAGCCTTCCCCTGATTACCTTCCTGGCGAGGCACTTGTCTGAAGGTTCTGCATGCGATTCATTGACGCTCGCTTTCATCCATGGCTATCTTTGGCATCTCCTGCTTTTCTTTTTCTATGTTCATGTATATTACCATGTGGATCGTTCGGTCACGTTGAACCTGTTGAGCGAAATGGCATCCCGTGGCGGAACCGTTTCGGCGGCAACCTTTCACGCCAGGCACAACATGCAAACCACGGTCGAAAACCGCTTGAAGATCCTGGAACAGAACGGTTTCATCCGGCAAGTCAACGGGTTATGGATTAACACAAACCGAGGGGTGTTCTACGCGCGGTTAATGGCCTTGTCCGTCTGGGCATTTAAATCAAAAACCCAAAGCGAAAGAATCTGATATCAATGCCTCGAAAATCCGGCCAAGCTGCCGATTACTAAATTGTAATGTCCTGCTCTTCCTTGCCCATCATCCGCCGCACCTCCAGCTTCAATGTCTTAAGAAAGATAGGCACCGAACTGCCGACACACCCCTTGGCCGGAAAGATGTATCGATTGTATAAATAGGCTTTAAGAAACGTGTAGAACATGGCAAACAATGAATTCGGTTTCATGTGCATAGCCATCCACAGGAAACACTTTTGGAGCTTTGGCCAATGCCCCATGGCGGGGAAAAACACCATCATGTTCCACTGTACTTCTTTCTCCTTTTGCGTGAAACATGTCAAGGTTGACATCGCCTGAAAAAGACCGTAATTCGAAGCCTTGTCCTGTCGACTTAAATATCCTTCTTTCTGACAATAATCCCAAATAGGGGTCCTCGGATACGGCACAAGGATGGTTGCCTGTGCAAAATCCACCCGGCTTTCTATGTAAAATTTGATCGTGTCAATGGCATCCTGCGTACTGCTCGTTGGAACGCCCAGAATCACATTGGAAAGTATGTTGATGCCGTGGGCTTTGATCATAAGGAAACGTTGCCGGATCTCGTCGTTCGTCAGCTGCATCCGTCGCCCCAACACTTCATTCCGGATGCGCGCCACCACGCTGTCGAGTGACACGCTAACCGAAACACATCCAGCCCGCCTTAACAACGGCAGCCGATCATGCGTGATAGATTCCAATCTCTGCATACAGGTGAAAGGAACGCCAATCTCTCTGGCATATGCATCAGCAAATTCCTGCAACCACGACGTATTTACAGCAAACAAGTCATCCATGAACTTGATGAATCTCAACGGATACCGTTCCTGCACCCATCTGATCTCCGCTATCAACCGCGCAACACTACAGGTTCTGACCAAGGGGCCTTTCCCCCGCAACTCACGCACCAGACCCGCGTTGTGGCAGTAGGTGCAGGCATACGGACAACCACGGGAAGGCATGAATGTCTTATATGGGGATTGGCCTATGATCGGAATCCTGTCAAATATCAGACCCCGGTCTGGCATCGGCAACGAGTCAAGGTCCGAGGTCAAGGACCGCATCGTGTTTCGGGTCTTCTTCGACCAGAAGTTCGCAACGTTGTCGACGTTTCTCCCTTCTGCAAATTCCGTTAGAAATTCCTTAAACGCGCCGTCCCCTTCACCACGACAAATATAATCAATCCCCTCGACTTCAATTACTTCAGGGAAATATGTGGGATGCGCACCGCCCATGACAGAAACAAAGGTATACTTCCGCTTGAGATACGTATTGATTTTCAGGTAATCGTCCACATAACTGGACATAACGCTGTAGGCAACAAGATCAGGCCGAAACGTCTGAAACACCCAATCTATTGTCCGGATGTTGAATTCTGCCAGATCAACATTCCAGCCGGCGTTCCGGGCCACTGCACTTAAAATGGATATCCCGTAAGGATCAACCACATCCGCCGAATAAATTACAAACAATAAATTCCGGTTCATCATACACCCCTAACCGGCCGTTTCGATCTACCAACCGAGTCCACGTCGGAATCTGCGCCAGACAATCCGCCAAAGCGAGCCCATGACCGACAGCACGTTCCGGGGCCGAAACGCCGACCCTAATCCATACTGCCGATCATAATTGTGAACTTTGACCTCACGATAGGTGACCCCGGGTTCGTCCAATATTTTCGTCAACATCTCCGCCTGGTATCCAAGACCAAACGCGTTGACCCTATGTTTAAGCACATTGGCCCGACGATGCAGACAAAAACCATTATAATAGGCCAGGTGATGTCCCGACAACATGCTGATCAAAGGCGTATAAAGAACCGAAATCAGGCGGCGGACAAACACGCGATGGTCCCAATTATCCTTCACGTTGAACAAGCGGGTATTGTAGTGCGGAACGATGATGTCCGCCTGCCCAATCAGCGCAAATACGGCCTTCATGGCCTCCAAAGGAACCGGATTGTCGCCAAACAAGACGATGAAGTATTCTCCGCGGCCCATCTCTGCGGCCCGGTAATAATTCACTCCAATCCCCCGGTTGAATTCATTCGCCAACAAACGAAAACGATCCTTAAGTTGATGTTGTTCAATAAAATGTCGTACAACATTAACCGAATCATCCCGCGAATAATCGTCGATTACAATAACCTCATATTGAATTCCGGTTCCCTGCAAAGCCTCCAGAATGCGCGACATGGCGCCTTCTATCATCTTCTCTTCGTTGAATGATGTCAGATAGATTGTGAGATCCATCTGCCGTGGCAAATCGCGCTTTTCATCCATTTTGCACACCCCACCGGTCGTGACTTGCCAGCCAACACGGCCACATCCTCATACACGGGCAATGATCGCAATGTTACCCAAGGGTAATTTTACAACTACTCGCCGGAACACGGGCCCAGATGTTACTCGGTACAGTACTCGTCGCAAGCTTAAAGACAACCCCGGGGCAAATCGAACTAAATGAAACAAGGGGAAATAATTTTTGGTCCGTATAACCGTAGTGGATTTAAACCCGGCACCGGCAAACACCCGCATCAGGGTGTCGGATGAATAATAATCAAAATGCATGACGCTGATTGGTGCCCATCGCTTACCAGATAAACGTGCCAGAACCGATTTAACGTTATGCACCACGGCCAACACAACACCATCATGATCCATCAACGGAACAATACTCCGCATGAATGAAACCGGTTCGGGCAGGTGATCGAGTACATGAATCATACTCAACAACTGTATACTGCTATGATTAAAATCGCTTGGATCAAACAATTTGTTCATTATCGTAACATTCGGGATCATGGTTGCGCACTCGGCGGCAAGCTTACCGGGTTCAACCCCTACAACCCGGGTAAATCCAAAATCACGGGAGGCCTTCAGGAAACATCCCGTATCACAACCAATATCAACCTGTAAATCACGGCGGGTAGGTAAACGGGGTCGCACAAGATCCGCATATCCCCGGTGCGTCCTTAACAAGATGTTTTCATCAACTCCAAAATGGTTGTCGTGATCCTGCGCCAGATAAGAGGCACCGACTGCGTCCGGATCGAGTACCGGGTCTGCATAGTAATGTCCACATTCCCGGCAACAAACCACTCGATATCGCCACCAACGGGCTGTGCCGGGTTCATCGTGGGCAGCATGAATGAATCCGGGGGTATAAGGTTCCTCCGGCAGAGCGGCAGCGTAGACAACTTGCTTCCGTCCGCTTCCGCAGACAACACAGTCCCTGGAAATCATGCGCAAGGGCATAGTTTCACCTTTTCCATAAAATATCGGGAACAGGCGCCCATGGATGTAAATTGGAATCCTGTGGCCTTCAGAAACTTATCCGGGGACATAGACGTATCCCGACCCCTTTGATCTAGAAAACCAAAGGCCGCACTCTGCCGCAACTCTACGGCAGGGCAACGCATACCCGTGTTTCGGCAAAACTCCTCCAACAGGGTGACGCGATCGTACCGCTTGGGTTGGCAAACATGGTATAGCCCCTCAGCACGCATTTCCATAAGGACCCTCAAACCATTCACAACATCCTCGACAAATGTAGGACAAAAGAACTGATCCGACGCACAGACCACCGGCTTCCCTGCCCGGATGGTTCTATACCACTCCGAAAATAACGTTGAATCGGTGGGGTCCGAGGTCACAACTTTGCTTAATCTTACTATAAGAGTCTTTGCATGGTAGCGTTCGAGTTTTGTCTCAACTTCCACCTTCTGTTGACCATAAAGCGTAACCGGATCAACGGTGTCGGCTTCCCTGTACCCGCCCTTATCCCCGCCGAACACATAATCGCTGGAGAGAAATACAGGACAAATTCCTGCATTTATTAACCATTGCACGAGCCGCAAAGTCCCAACAACATTAACCGCTCGTGACCGCACAACATCCCGCCTACACAGATCAATTCCGGAAATCGCACTACAGATGATTCCATAATCCCACCGACTACCCGCAACCGGAAATTGTGTAAAATCCTCTTCTTCGATACGGAACCGGACCAACCCCTCTGTCTGGCATTGGGCATAAGTCCCGATAACCGTCCATCCCTTGGTTCGTAGATGAACGAATAAATGTCTGCCCACATTCCCTGTAGCGCCAAACACGATCGCTCTCACATGGCCACCATGCACCGCCCCGCAACCTTGCCGGCTCGCAAATCCTCGATGGCGCCGTTGATCTGTTCAAACTGGTACCGGTTGGTGACCAGCCGCTTCAAGTCCAGTTTCCCCGCCTGGCATAACCGTACATAACGCGGAATATCCACCTCGGGACGGGTCCCCCCGCCTTCCGAACCAGTCAGCACTTTGCGGAAATGCAGGGGCAGGGTGTCAAACGACGCCTTGTCCCCCTTGCGCGGAACCCCCACCAGAATGGTCCGCCCCTGCGCCGCCGTGATCTCATACGCCATCTCGATCACCTGCCGATTCCCGGTGTTGTCCACCACCACGTCCGCACCACCCGGTCCCACCACGGCCCGGATGGCCGCCGCCACATCCCCTGAACGGGCGCATACACAATCAGTCGCTCCCAGCGTTCGCGCCAGATCCAGCTTCGATTGGTAAACATCCATCGCAACAATCGGATGCGCCCCCACCAGCACACCTCCCTGCACCAGGCTCAAGCCCACCCCACCCGTCCCCAGAATCACCAGCGATTCCCCTGCCCGGATCCCGGCATCGTTGTTAAGCACCCCCAGCGCCGTGGTCACGGCACACCCCAACAACGCCCCGCTCTCCACATCGAAATCCTTCGGTACCGGCGTCAGACGGTTCTCGGAAATCACCGCATGGGTATTGAAGGTCGTCACCCATCCGGCATTGACCACCCCCACTTTCGACCGGTATTTCGGCGTCGGCGCCTGCAGGCCGGCGCCCTTGCGCCAATGCATGACCACACGATCCCCCGGCTTGACGGACGTGACGCCTTCCCCGCATTCCAGGACATCCGCCGTGGCTTCATGCCCAAATAGGTGCGGCAGAAACTTGTCCGGCCCCTTGACAGCGTCAATCTCGTTGATCTGCGCACCACAGATGCCGGAACAGATCACCTTGACCAGTACCTGGCCGAACCGCAGGGCGGGAATCTCGATTTCCTCCAATACCAACGGCTTGCCGGATTCAACCAATATCGCCGCCATCGCTTTCATAATCACACTCCCATCCATTCCCTATCGGCGAATATCCGCGTCCATCGGCGGTTCCTCCCGTTCCAGATGATAACCGCCGATCAACGCCGACGATCGCCGATTAGAAGCCTTTTACAACCCGCTTAACATCCACCCGTGGCTTACCAAAATTCAACAAGAGACATATGTGATAGCCTGTTGCATTGAGATAATTAATACATTGCGCCGTATGAATGTTATCAAACTCCTTAACCACCTTGAGTTCTACAAGAACGTTCTTCTCAACAACCATATCGGCGACGTACACCCCAACCACAACGTCATCATAATACACATTGATTGGGAACTGTTGTTCAACGGCAAGCCCCTGGCGTCTCAATTCATGTGCCAGGGCATTCTCATAGACTTTCTCAAGAAATCCACATCCCAATACCCGGCTAACCGTATAAGCACCACCAATAATCCGCTCCGTAATTCCATCCTCTTCCTGTCGGCGAATATCCGCGTCCATCGGCGGTTCCTCCCCATCTGCCCCTGATCCCCCGCCCCCCATTCCCTATCGGCGAATATCCGCGTCCATCAGCGGTTCCATCCCCCGTTCCGGGATTGCCTATTCAAAATAGATGAACCCGTAATCGCCGGTATATCCGCAATGTTCATACCACCAGCGCCACCCCTCGACGGAATAAAACGACTCGCACGTTAATTGCCAGTACAACAGGTTGGCCTTCTCCCGTTCATTGCGCCAGGACTCCACACAGATATACTTGTCCCGACGTCCCACCCGTTCAATCTCCTGGATGGCCGGATACAGGTCCTGCGGCGGCAGATTGTGCAAGGTCGTATTGGAGAACACGAAATCAAACGACTTGTCAGGAAACGGCAGGCTCCGCGCATGTCCCACCTTCAGGAAGGGTTTCACTTCTTCCTTGGCATGCTCGATCCCGTACGCGGAAATATCCAGTCCTGCCACTTCCAGGCCCGGAACCGCCCGCGTGAATTCATACAGCAGGAACCCCTTGCCGCAGCCCACATCCAGGACCCGGTCCCCCGCCTTCAACCCGTAATGCCCGGCGATCTTCTTCGCCAGCGGCAACCATCGCCCGTCATACTTGTATCCGCCAAACCCGTATTGCCGCTCGCCATCCCAGTAGTCGTAGCCCCACTGCTTGGCCTTGGCCGCACACTCGGCCTTGTCGAAGCCGGTCACCCGGGCCACGTAATCCCGCTTGGTGGACTTGTTGTATTCCTGTAAAAAATCAATCTGTTTCAACATGCTCAAACTCCTCCTATCATTCGCTCCGTAATTCCATCCACTTCCCGTCGGCGAATATCCGCGCCCATCGGCGGTTCCTTACCACTCCAGATGGTAACCGCCGATCAACGCCGACGAACGCAGAGTTCATAACAACCAACACCGCTCCCCCTGGTAGGGCGAGGTGTCCCTACCGAGCCGTCCCATCCTCAGAGGCTCGCCAGGGACGGCTCGCCCTACCAGCGCTTCGCACGTCCCAAGCCCTCTGCCCCATGCGCCATGCCTTCCCATCCCGTCAATCTCCCGTCCTCATCCTGTCTATCCTGTCAAATTCCCTAATCCTGTCGGCGAATATCCGCGTTGATCGGCGGTTCCTCTCCCCTCTACCTCTGAAGCCCAAACCCTGTCCCCGCCCCTTTCCCCAACTCCCTCGCCGTCTGCTTCAACCCCTCCACGCTGATCCCGTATTTCCCCATGATGTCATCCTGTGAACCAAACTCATCGGTAAACACATCCGGAAACCCGATGCGCTTGAACGGCACCTTCCGAACAACGGCCGACTCCATCAACACTTCCGCCACGGCACTGCCCAATCCACCGACAACCGTATGTTCCTCAACGGTAATCACCGCCTGTACCCCGCTTACCGTCCGCAGCAACCCTTCCACATCCAGCGGCTTGACCGTGTGCATGTGAAGCACACCCCAGCTCCGGCCGGTTTCCTGCTGGATCTGCTCAGCGGCATCCAAGGCCAATTGGGTGGTTATACCCGTCGTGACAAACAACCCCTCCCGTCCCTCCCGCAACGGGATGGCGCACCCAATCTCAAAACCCAGCTCCGGCCGTGACACCACACGGTCCCCGCCCTTGGCCAGTCGTATGTAAATCGGATCTTTCCATGCCAGGGTGGCGGGCATCAGGCGCTTCATCTCGTCGGCATCGCACGGCGCCACGATGGTCATGTTCGGAATGGCGCGCAGGATGGCCATGTCTTCGTTGGCCAGATGCGTGGAACCCAACGGGGCATAAACCACCCCGCCGCCACTGCCGATCAGGCGGACCGGCAACCGGTGCATGCCCAGATCCAGCAATACCTGCTCGTAACACCGGCGGGTCAGGAACGTGGCGATGGTATTGACGTAGGGAATTTTCCCTTCCAGGGCCATGCCGGCAGCCATGCCGACAATGTGCTGTTCATAGATCCCCTCCAGAAAAAACCGGTCCGGATATCCCTCTGCCATCCGCTCCAAATCCCGCTTGGTGATGTCCGACCCGATAAACACCACCCGGTCATCCCGGCTGGCCAGCTCATGCATGCTTAACAGGCAGGTTTTCCTCATGATTGGGCATCCAGCTCGTTATACAACAAGGCCAGTTCCGATTCTTTGAGCTTCGTCTTATGGTGCCAGGAGGGATCATTCTCAATGGACGGTATCCCGCGCCCCTTGACCGTATGGCAGATCAAAACCCCCGGTTTGCCGCTGTCAAACGGCAGGGCGGTCAACAGACTGCGCATCGCATCGACATCATGCCCGTCCGCTTCACGCACGGCAAACCCGAAACTCCGCCACTTGTCGGCAAACGGCTCAAGGTCCTGAACCTCACGGGTCGGCCCGTAGGACTGCATCTTGTTGTAATCGATGATCGCCGTCAGGCTGGCAAGCCGGTGCTTGCCGGCCGACAGGGCCGCTTCCCACACACTTCCCTCATCGCATTCGCCGTCGCCCAGCACCGCAAACACACGGTGCGGTTTCCGGTCTATCCGGGCGGCCAGCGCCATCCCGACGGCCATTGACAACCCGTGCCCCAGTGCCCCGGTGCTGGCTTCCACGCCCGGGGTCTTGCCATATTCCGGATGCCCGCCCAAAATCGATCCGAACCCGCAGAACCGGTAGAGTTCATCGTGCGGGAAAAATCCCTTGTCGGCCAGCAACGTGTACAACGCCAGACACCCGTGCCCCTTGCTGAACACCAACCGGTCCCGGCCATCCCAGCGCGGATTGGCAGGATCATAACGCATCACATCGTCAAACAGGACCCGGGTGATCTCGATCAGGGAAAATGTGGAACCGATATGGCCACGACGACTGCGCTCCAGGATTTGCACCACCTCCCGGCGCAAGTCAATCGATCGCCTGTCCAATTTAACCGCCATACTATAAACCTTTTTGCGTCATTTTGTATCCGGGTGCCACGCCATGCCGCCTTCCCCCGCTCCACATCTCAAGGTAGGGCGAGGTGTCGCTACCGAACCAGCCCCATTCCGCAGCGCCTCCATCCAGCCATCGTTCCACCACGTCGCATTGCCGGGCGGATTTCGCCAATTGCTCCTCACGCCGCGCCACGGGATCTTCCCCGGCAAAACGCCGCCGATCCCCCGAAACCGGTAAAAATTCATTGAGCAGGATCAACGCCCATTTGAATCCAACCAATGGATACACGATCCGTAACCGCTTGGCAATCCCGGCCGCTCCGGGCAACGATTCCAGAACCGTCGCGATAAAATACCGCCTTTCAGCGGCCGGCACCGGCAAACGCGATTGATGACAGGCATTGGCGATCATCTGGGCCGGATCGTCCCACCCCGCATATTCGAAATCCAGGAACACCAGCGCCCCCTCCCGTCTCAGGGTATTATGAAACCCGTGATCGGCCGGACTCAAGGTCAGGGTATCCCGTGGAAATTCCGCTGCCGGATCCATCCCCTGCTCGTGCGCCAAGGTTGCAACAAAATCCCGCAACTTGCGACGCAGGACCGACATCCGTTCCATAAGGGCACGAAACGATTCACCGATTGCCTCCGTTCCCGCCAGTGATTCCAAACGCGCCCAGCGCCGGTCCTGATGCGCCAGGTAATCCGACAACTGGAACGCCGACTCCGATGCAGGCGGCAAAGCCCCCGCCGCCGGGTCACGCGCCAGCCGGTTCAACCCGACCAGAAAACCGGCCATTTGACCGGCGTCCGCGCGGGATATCGAATCCGCTTCCGGGACCTTTCCCTCGATACGGGCATACAATCCCACACCCGCCGCCTCATCCATCACCAGCGGCTCAGGCACACAACGGATACCGTGGTCCCACACAAAACGTAAAAAACCGAATTCCGTGCCCAACCGGTCACGCGTATCACCGGCATGCCGGAAATAACATTTGGCAAACAGCCGCAGCCCCTTGACCTCAACCCGAACCCCGATATTGTTGAAGCCTCCCGCCACACGTTCCAAGTTGTCGGGATACTGTCCAGCATACGCCTTCACGACCTGGGCCACGGCCTGTTCCCATCCATCGTTCATAACCCGGGTTCCCTGCTGATCCACGCCGTCACGGCATCCCACCCCGCAGATCCTCCGGCATAACAGAAGGTCCGGACCTGGTCGGGAAAGGACGGATCGCCCAGCACTTCCGGCAAATCATCCACAAAATGGGTGCATTGGATCTGCCGGATGCGGGCAATCTTGGAGGCACGATCCGGCTCGAAATATACGTCTTCCCGCCTCAACCCATACCGGTCATACACCAGCATCCCCTGTTGATCCAGCCAGGAGAACGCCGCCTCCCGCAAATCAACGCGCGGCCCAAGCGCCGGATACTGCTGTTTGTGGCTGACAATGGAAACCCGGATACCCCGGTCCCGGCAGAACAGCAGGAACCCGCCGGCGCCGGGATTCAGTTCCGCCTCCCGCATGCGGAGCCCGTATACTTCTCCCTGCAATTCCGTCCACAGACGGTTGCCATCCGGTCTGGCCTGGAGACAGGCACGAATCGCCGGCTTGGAGGGGACCTGATCAGCCGCTATCCATCCCCGATCAACCGCACAGCGGTGAAACAGGCGGTCATACCCCACCAGGGTATTGTCGAAATCAATTCCAACATGCATACCTGTCGCTCCAGTCAACAACCGATACGCCCCACTCCACCCGTCACTTCAGTTTGACTTCCTGCATGCGCTTGATGTTGTAGTACAATGGGTTGGTCATGGGTTCCTTCAACAGGCCGACGCGGTACGCCTCCGCAATGCCTTGCACGGCATCCTCAATGGTATGCCGCGGCACAAAGCCCAACCGGTCCCGGACCCGGTCCGAATTAATGTGGTACGAGCGGATGTCGTCCGTCGGTTCGTATTTCAACTCGATGGCCTCGTCACCCAGCGTCTGCCGGACAATCAGTCCGATATCCTCCACGCTCCGGTTCTGGTATCCCACGTTGTACGGAACCCCATGAACAGCCTCTGCCGGCGCATCCAGGAAACATTCATAGGCGCGGACCATGTCGTCGATATGCAGGTTCGGGCGCAACTGCTTGCCGCCGAAAATCCGGATCCGTCGATTCACCAGCGCATGGATGGTCAAAATGTTCACGGTGAGGTCCAGCCGCTGACGGGGCGCATACCCGCACACCGTCGCAGGCCGCACAATGGCACAGGTCATGCCGGAGGTTCCCGCCTCCTCCATCAGGATCCGCTCACAATCGAGCTTGAATCGCGAATAATCGGTCAGCGGTTCACACACCGACTCCTCCCGCACGTTGGGGGTTTCCTTCACCCCGTAAACGCTCGACGAACTGGCGTAAATAAAACGTTTGACCCCGGCCTTGAGCGCCGCCCGCACAAGCCCCGGGAAACAGTCGCGGTTGATGGATTTTCCCAGCCCCGGATCGAGTTCAAAACTCGGATCATTGGAAATACAGGCCAGGTGGATGACCGTATCACAGCCCGCCATCGCCGACTGAACGGCCGCCGGATCACGCAGATCACCCTTGACCTCCTTCAGTCGCGGATTGCCCCGCACGGCAGCCAACGGCGCCTCACCATAAAGGTACAGATCCAGCACCGCAACCTGATGCCCCGACTCCAGCAGGCGCGGCACCAGCCGCGACCCCACATACCCCGCCCCACCCGTCACCAGTATCCGATGCTTTACGTGTTTCTCCACACAACCCTCCAATCCCACTCCGTCTTACATCCCGGAGGCTCGGCAGGGACGCCTCGCCCTACCAGCGCTTCGCTCATTTCATCATTCCCAAGGTAGGGCGAGGCGTCCCTGCCGAGCCTCCCCCATCAGTGGATCTTTTCCCCTCTGATCCGAAACACCAGGTGTCGGTTTTCAGGTTTCAGGCGAGATAACACTCTTCCGCCAACACATTCCGCCCCATCTGAACACTTCCCCTCTCCATCCTGTCTATCCTGTCAAATCCCCTCCGGGGCGAGTGTTCAGTATTCAGACCCAGACGGGCTCGCGGGAGCTCGCCCCTCCATGCGCTCCGCACTCCCCAATCAACAATCAACCTTCGACAATCAACAATCCATGAACACTTTCCCCGCTCCGCTCCCATCCCACATTCCACGTTCTACATTCTACTTTCCACGTTCTGCTTTCCGCTTCCCCACCTCCACCATATCCATCCAATGATGCAGAATGGCCGCATGACAGGACTCGGCATACCCGTACGTGGAGGCCGGAACATAAAAATTCAACATCCCCTTCCCGCGAAGCGGATTGCCCGGCTTCATGGCGGACAACGTGATCACATTCAACCCGCGACGACGGGCCAGGTCAGCCGCCTTGAGCACATTGGGCGACCGGCCCGAACTGCTGATCGCCACCAGCATGTCCCCCTTGCGGCACCGGCGGGACAACGGTTCAGAAAACACATGGTCATACCCCATGTCGTTGGAAATCGCCGTCACCAGCGACAGGTCGGAAAACACTTCCGTATGGAGCTGCCCGTTCTTGGCCAGATCCGCCGCCATGTGGCTCGCCATCGACGCACTGGCCCCGTTACCGACCAGAAAGATCGTGCCCCGGTTGTTCCGCAAACGGACGGTCATTGCCTGCCAGCGTAAGAACGCATCATCCGCATCCAGTGCCCGCCCGGCTTGTCCGGTTGTGTACAACCCAGAAAGGACCCGGTTCAACTCCTCAACATGCGCCTTCCATCCGGTAAAGGACATACCACCTCCCCGCTTCGCGATTCAGAAATCAACATCCGTCAGTCGGTGACACACCCGGCCTCCGTCTACTTGATCAGCGAGGTGACCGTCTTCTTCAACTGCAGGGCATCAATGGCCTTCTCGTTCCCCACCTGCGCAACGGCATGTGCTCCCACGACGTTGCCCAGGAATGCCAGCAGTTCACACGGCACCCCCTGCACCGCCGCCAGCGAGGTCACCGACAGGAATGCATCTCCCGACCCCACCCGGTCCACCACCTTGCCGGCAAAGGCCGGCACCTCAACATAATCGCCGGCCTGCGTGGACACCACACACCCGCGCTGACCACGCGTCACCACCATCGCACGGGCATTCAACTTCTGCCGCGCAGCTTCCGCCATCGGCCTCAATTCCCCCTGCGCCCGACGCGCTTCGAGCCGCATCTCATGCTCCGCAATGCAGGCATAATCCACCTTCGGGTACCGGGTGATGGTATTGAACCCGCGATTACCGGCATTGGCCTGGGTGTTCACCGCCAGGAAAGGCGCCGACTTGCTCAAGACCTCAACCAGGCGATCCGTCACCATGCCATGCCCGAAATCGGATACCACCACCAGGTCCACATCCTTCATGGCACGCTCAAGGTCCACCACCAGCGCCGACTCCACCGCTTCGGGCAACTCGCGGTCATCCATGACATAGATCTCGATCAATTTGTTCAGCGAGTAGCCTTCCACCAGCCGTCGCTTGGTCACGGTCGGCCGCCCCGGAACCGCATGGAAAACCGCCCGGATGCCGGGATTCAACTTCGAGCGGACAAAGGCACTCGGATCATTGGCATCACCCAGCGCACTGAGCAAGGTCACCTGCCCGGCAAAATTCGCCACGATGTTGGCTACCGCCAGCACCCCGCCGGCAAACCGGTCCTCGGACTGGTATTTGACCGCCAGCATCGGGTCCTTCGACGATTTCCCGATCGCATCGCAATACACGTATTCATCGATGATGGTGTCGCCCACCACCAGCACCCGCAAATCCTTGAACCGGTCCACCACCGCCAACACCTCATCCAGCGGATGCCGGTGCTTGAACAGGTCCAGGTATTCCCGGATTTCATGCGGTAAACTCGACATGTAGGTGTTGATCAGTTGCGTCGAACTGAACACGACATCCTCGGTAAAGGCGAGTTCCGCCCCGATCTCGCGCACCACCTCCGCCTCACGCCCGATCTTGCCGGTCATGTCCGACTGGATGGCCTTGAATTCCGACCCCTTCACATACACATGGGGACGCAACAGGCGCAGGGTCTCCTCGGCGGTGGGCCACCGGTTGATGGCCACATGATCCACGACATCCAGCGAGGCGATGGCCTCCGCCCGCAGCGCCTCGACGAACGCCGGACGGTTGGGCCCCTTGTCGACGAAACGGTCCGGGGTCAGCGTCACCACCAGCATGTCGCCCATCCGCCGGGCCTGCTGGAAATAGCGGATATGCCCGATATGCAACAGGTCAAACACCCCGTGGCAATGCACGACCTTACGTCCCGCACGGCGGGCCGCCTCCGTGATTCCGGCCAGCACCTCCAGGTCAACCAGCTTGTTGTCGGCCATTGCCATCCCCCGTCAATTCCGTTTCCTTCAGACCCGTCCGGTTCGTCCATGCCAGGATCCCCGCCCCGGCGCCCACCGCCACCAGCCCGGCCACGGCCACCACGGCCGCCACCTGGAACAACGACGCATGCCAGCCCCAGATGCCACCCACAAACACCGCCGCCGCCAGCAACAGGGCCAGTGTAACGCGGAACCGCTGCTGGGCCAGTTCGAAATGCATAATCACATACACCAGCGGCAGGGGCGATACGGCCCACACCAGCGCCCGCACCAACGGCACCAGCTCCACCGCCCGCCGCCCGGCCAGCACACGGATCGAGAAAACCGGAAACACCGTCACAAACACCGCCATGCCAACCACGATCAACCCGACAAACCACAACGCCTTGAAAAATATCCGCCGGCTGGAAGCGGTCATCCGTCCTTCCGACACCACCTTGGGGAACATCGCCATCGCAATCGGCAGGGGCAGATAATACACCACCCGCGCCACCATGACCGCCACGGCATACCGGCCCGCATCCGCTTCGTCGAAGAAATGCTTGACCAGCACGGTGTCGGCATTGGCCAGCACCCCGAACGCGGTAAGTGCCAGCACGTAGAAGGCAAACGACCGGTAAACACCCCGTTCCCGCACGGCCGGCGCCGGCCCCCATCCCAGCACCGCCACCATCGCCGCACCCGCCACGGCAAACGTGGCCCAGGTGGCCGCCGTATTGGCCCAGATGGCCCCTTCCGCTCCCGACCCCATCCCAACCCAGGCAACTCCCAACACGAGCCGCGCCACGCTCCACACGATTCCCACCAGCGAACACCAGAAGAAGGCCTGTACGCCATTCAACCCGCCGTCCACCACCGACCGGAACAACACGCCGATCAAGGCCAGCACGGTGGCCGCCAACGGCGCGGCGGACGGAAGCCGGAAAAAGGCCGTCATCGGTTCACGGAACCAGACCGCCAGGAACAGCAAAGGCAGCACCACCCACAGGCAGTCGCCCAGAACCTGCCGGATCAACCCGCGAACCCGGTCATGCTGTCCCTGCTGTACCAGGCGTGCAGTGTAATGCGACATGGTCCGGCTCAAGGCCCCGATCGGTGCGCCGGCCAGAAAAAACAACGCCATCATCGAGGCCATGATGCCATATTCCGCCATGGCGTCACGGGTCAGCAATCGTACCATCACCAGCTGAAACGCCAGGTTCAGCACATTGGTCACCTGGGATCCCGTCAACAGCACCAGGCTATGCCGCAACAGGTAATCCGGCTCCTTACCCGGCGGCTGAATGACCGGGCCCAGGGTCCGGTTGTACAGGCGGACCACCCAGGCCATCGGCGAATACAACAGCCGCAGACGGATCAACGCGACCAGCATCTCGAGCGAGGTCCGGGCCACGGCGGCAATCTTCGATCCCGCCACGTCACGCCAGACCGTCGGAACCTCAAGAATGGCATAACCGGCCCGCCGGAGCTGAAACAACAGATCCACATCAAACGCCCACTTGGTCACCCCCAGGTGCGGCAGCACCGCCCGGATGGCGGATGCCTCAAACACCTTGGCCCCACACTGGGTATCCGTCAACGGCAACCTGAACAACAGACGGGTCAAGCCGTTGAAAAACCGGGAGGCCACACGCCGGAACAGGGGCTGCGGAGGGCTCACCGTCGCCCCGGCACACCAGCGTGATGCGATCACGACCGGCGACGTTCCCACCCGGTCCACCAGGTCCTGGAAGGCTTCCGGCGGCGTCGCCCCGTCGGCATCGACAAACCCGATCCGGTCACCGCGTGCTGCGGCAAACCCGCGCATCAACGCGCCGCCCTTGCCGATCTGCCGTGGTTCCACGATGACCCGCACCCATGGATATCGCCCCGCATATCCGCGCACCACGTCTTCGGTGCCATCCGAGGACCCGTTGACCACCACCAAGCATTCCGCCGAATCACCGTAACGTTTTTCAAGGTAAGGCAGATAGGCGTCGAGCATGGGCCCGATCCGCTTCGCCTCGTTGTGCGCCGGAACAATCAGCGACAGATGCATAGCCACCATGATCCCAAAACCACCCCTCCACAACAATCTCAAACTCACTGGCTGATTTCGTCGGGACGAGTGTTCAGTGTTCAGTGTTCAGACCAGAGGGGATGGGATCTCACGCAGAGGCGCAGAGGTAGCAGAGAACCGCCCCAGAGCAGAGGTTCCGGCTGGTCCGCGCTTGGCGCAGACGCCAAGCCCATACCAGCCGGAACGTTGCCTCGAAGAGGAGTTCGCTGAGAGTCTGTCATGTGTATTCTCATCCCTATCCAGAGGCTCGGCAGGGACCCTGCTTCGCCGAGGCTACGCAGGGCAGGCGCCACGCCCTACCCGCGCTCTGCACGTTCAACGTTCTACTTTATACGTTCCACAATCCTCCACCCCACCTCTTCCGGAACAACAGTTGCGGGCATTTGACTCGGGCCGAGTCCCCGAGGTCCGATCAAATGACCGCAACCTCCCTGGCGCGCCGTAGCCTCTGGGCGCAGGCGGCTGCGGTCCCTCTTCTCTGCAACCTCTGCGTGAGATCCCTCCATCCCATCCCGTCCATCTCCCATCCCATCCTGTCTATCCGGTCAAATTCCCCAGACGGCTCGTGTGGAAACGAGCCCTCCATGCGCTCCGCTCTTTTCCTTATTCCATCGCGGTGCCGGCGTACTCGCCCGGACCGCGAGGTAAACACGGGCTTCCATTTCGAAAAGGGCAACGGCTTCGCGTCAGATGGCTCCAGCCGCAAGGCGGAGCCGTCGGCGCCATACTCCTGGTATGCGCCGACGGATCCAACGCAGCGGATGGGGCCATATCACGCGAAGACGCTTGCCCCGAAATGGAAGCCCGCGGCTTCATCACACGGACTGCCAACTACCAACCAGACTCCTCCAACCAGACTTGCAACCACCACCACGGTCCGCTTATACTATCCGCGGTCGAACGCCTACCTGGAGCTTGTTATGCACATGTCGTTACGATACGGCCTCGCCGGACTCATCCTGTCCCTGAACCTCTATGCCCAAACCAACCCTCCCTCCCAATCACTGGTCCCCGAACTGAACAAGGTCCCCAAACTGACAAGCCGGGAATTCTTCGGTATCTACCTGGGAGACATGCTGGAAGCCGCCCTCACGCGCGCCCGGGAGGCATCGCTCGATGTCAGCATGACCGGCGTACGCTACGAATCCGACCTTCACCAATACACCGAACACACCATCAAAGGATCCCTCGACCGCAGCACCAGTATCGACCGGACCATCGTGATCGCTTTCCACGACCGCATCTGCACCATCCGGGCTTATTTCAAAAGCCCGACCGGAACCTACCTGGACACGTTGCGCAAAGCCCTCACCGAGAAATATGCCGCCCCCGTGGACACGGAAGCGGACATCTGGCCGGAAAGCCGGAAAATCGAATCACGATTTGAGACCACGGTGGATAACCAGAAGGTCGTCATCCTGCTGACCCTGTTCCGCCACCGCACGGCCAATACCCTGCACAACTGTTTCCTGCAGTATGACTACCAGCAGATCATCGACATCCACGACGCCAAGGTGAAGGAAGTCCGCGAAAGCCACCCCAACGAGGGCTGGTAAACATTATCGTTCCAATACCAGGACCCAATCGTCCATCGCAGGTTTTGGAGGCGGTGTCCAGTATCCATCCGCACGGGGAAGCACCAACCCCATCGTCACACTCCGGTTACTCCGCGCAACATAGGTCCGGATCTCATCACCGGTCCGCGGATCATACCACCAGGCCCGGTATTTAGCACCCGGTTCAATCGCAATTTCCAGCAAGCCGCCCGACCACGAACCGTTGAGTCCTGCGAGCGGACCCGACAGGCAGTTGACCGGCAGATAGAACAGGGCAACTTCACCCGGAATGCCGCAGGCCAGCGCGGAAATCCGCCCCTGCGCCTCCGCCTTCGGTTCACTCCGGACCGTAAAACGGGACCATGGATACCGCTCAAACAACCGGCGCGCCAGCCCCACCTGGCACGACCCGGGATAATGCATGGCATCCTCCCATACCCCCCGACCCCAACAACCGGTATAGCCGCGGTGCGGATCCTGTCGGGCACTCATCTGCCAGATCCCCTGGGCCCCATAGGTGAACCCGCAGGCCCCATCCATCAGGCTGGCCCACACGAGGAAACGCTGAACCTCTTCCCGGTTCCCTCCCATGATGCCTTCATAGTTCACCTCGCCGATCAGGGTTGGCATCCGGGGTTCGGATGCCGAACACGCCTTCAGCATCTCGACGGACGGCTTCAGCGAATCATATCCGCTATGCCCGGTCTGCAGCATGTCGACATCCAGCACGGATACATCCCGGACCATGGCCTTCGAGTCCGGACGCGAAGGATGAACCGTAATCGGATTCCGGTAAGGGTCCAGGGTGCGGACATACCGTGCCACATCCGTCCAGCCGGTCTCCTGTTCCTCCCGTAACGCCTTGGCGCGTTCGGCGGAATCGATGGAATAGGTGACCATGTTGGATTCCCCCGCGATGCACCAGACCACCGGATACGCAGCATAACGGGCCACCAATTCACGCCAATGCTGTTTCACCCGTTCAATTCCCATGAAGGGCAGGAAATATCCCCACATGCCGACAATACAGGGGACCAACCCCTGTTCGACCAGGCAGGCAATGCGCCGGTCCGCAGCGTCGAAATAGGCCGCATTGAGTCCACCCCAACCGTCGCTCCAGGATGGTCCGCCATCCCCTTCCTGCTGGATATCGAACGGGTTGTCCACGGCATCCAGATCCGGCAACGGACCGGCAACAATCTGGATGACATTAAACCCCTTGCTCACCCGGTCAGCCGTCAATTGACGGAATCCGCGCGGCCAGTCCAGTCGCCGGGTCAATCCAAACCACCACGTATCACCCAGCCACAGGAACGGTTTGCCATTCGCATGTTCCAGCGTCCGCCGGTTCGATGCCACCCGTAAACGGCCCTCCCGGTACAGCGCCGGTCTTGTATCATGCTCTGGAACCGGGGCCACATCGAACACACCGGTTCGGAAGGGTTTTTCTGAACCTTGCTCCCGGGCAGACCACCGGTGGGGCCCCGCCGTGGCTGCTGCAAACCTTGCTTTCATCCGCCCGTCACCGGACCGGAACGCCGGCATGCAGATCGACGAGCCGTCCGGCCCTTCAAAGGTCACCTCCACGCCGGTAACCGGCTGGTCCAGAGCCACCGGCAGTTTGACAACGATATCAAAAGGCATACCCATCGGTCGTATCGGTTTCATTGGAATCCTTTCAAACCATCAATCACTTCAAACATAACACCTGCCGTTGCTTCCATCTCCAGAACATCCCCATCCAGACGCCGGAAAGGAACCGGACGGTTATCCGCCTTGCGGATCTGTCCACGGCCCCCGAATGGATCAAGAATCCGGCACATTCCATTCCGCTCTGCCACGATAGATACGTTGTCAATCCGCCCGTTGCCGCACCGGGCGCTGACCCGAAATGCGCCTTCAGCGCGAAAATTGTCGAAGGCACAGGCTTCCGTCAACGGCCAGACCGGAAACACCTGGATCACGCCGGACCAGGATTGCAGCATCATCTCCTGCAACGGGGCAAGGATACCCGTGGATTCCGTCCATCCCCCGACATGCCCGTACCGGCCGACGGACATGGCCCACAACAAGCCGTTGGGATGCCGCCAGCGCCGGACCATGTCACAAAACGTCGGATAGACCCGGTCAACCGCACAATCCCCCGAGCGGAGCGCCTGCATGAGCATCCAGGGATAATGCCCCAGATACCAGTCGAACAGGTAATGGCCGGCCACCGGCCAGGGTTTTGACCCATCCACCTTATGGACGTAATGCGGCGAGAACGCCGGCACACAAAGTTCCTGCTCAAGGGGCGGAACCGCTTCCGGCGACCCGCCGCCATCGCCGGCCAGATGTTCCAGCCGGTCCAGCCATTCCGCACACCGATCATCATCCACCTTCAGCACGCGGGCCGCCTTGACAGCTATCCGCAGGGCATACCGGATATGCTGGTTCACCTGCGGTTTGTCCGTAAAATCCTTCGGGTCACCGGTAAATCCATCCTCCCCCTGGTTGGACGGGAAGGCATGATACCATCCGTCCTCCCCCTGCTTGAGAAAGTCCAGGTAAAACAAGGCGCAGGCCTTGATCACGGGATATCCATGCTCCCGCAGCCAGCCGTCATCCAGCGTATACCGGTAACGGGTCCAGTAGTAGTCCGCCATCCAGCCGGTCATGTAGGCCATGCGCCCCATCGGGACAGCACCCAGCGGATCGTCCGGCGCCACGAACGGATAGTTGCTTAATTGAATGAACACACCCCGCGCGTTGTAATACCGCCGCGCAATCAGTTCACCGGCCTGGAGCATGAACTTCATGCCATCGAAATACGCATCACCCAGTTCCAACTGGTTGGCGGTATAATCCCCCCAGAATGGGGACTGGAAATTGTAGTTGGTATGGTAATCGCCATGCCAGTGGGTGTAATCAGGGAGGGAACTCGGCAGGTACAACCCGGGCGGAACACATCCCGCACGGTACGTGCACCGGCGAGCATGCAACGTTTCATACCAGAGCGACTCGATCAGCGGATTGTCGGTCCGCAAGCCGGACCGCGACCAGAATTCAGCGGCGGATTGCCGGGATGCCTCAAACCAACCATCCACCGCTTTCGCGCCCTCATCCACCTCCTTGATCAAGCGCATAAATGTCGGCGCCCATCCGCCCGCATCCCCGCTGGTGGCGATGCCCACCGCATACCACCCGGCAACGGTGGCGGCATCGCGAGGAAACACCTGGATCCGGGCCTCCCGGAGCAGTCCCACATCCAGCGGCTTGCATTCGTGATCCGCAGGCGCAAAGACCGCCAGCCGGTAACGGAATCCCTCCGGGAAGGTGGCCTCAGGATGAAACCGCTGCTCAACGAAAACCGTCGATCCTTCCCGTCCAAGGTCCGGCGGCGGTAACGGATCAATGGCCGGATTCGTTCCGCCACAGACAATCTGGCGCAGACTGTCGGCATAAAACCGGGCCTGGAACTCGCTGATGGATGGATCGGCCCACCGGTATAGCGAAGCCCAGACCGGCGGCACCCCCTGCGCAACCCCATGCTCTGGTTTCCACCTCTCCAGCCGCCAGCGCACCGCCAGCACGTTGGGCGCCGGCGGCACGGTGGCATCCACCACAAGCTGCACCCCCCCGTCCCAGACTCCTTCAAACCGGTAACTCCCCGCTTCAACCTCCACCGTCTGGCACAGGCGAAACCCTGTCAGGTCCACCGGCCAGTGAATGGCAAACTCCCCCACCGGCTTCGGACAGGGAAAGGGACGCTGGTTATAACTGGGCGGACACCCCTGGCATATCTCCTTCATGCGATCGGGATGGTCCGTTCCCTTGGTCGCCTCCACCGGTCCCCCGTAGGGCCCGCATTTCCACCCTTCATCCCGGATGCCCCGCACAATCTCGTCAATATGCGGCGGTCGCGGATCTTCGCTGGCATCGAACCTCCGGTCCCACACATCTCCCTTGCCGAACCGGAACACCAGGCTGTCCGCCTGCTGGTATAGGCTGACCGAAAAATCCCCGTTGCCCAGCAACAAACCATCCTCGGCCAACAGAACACGTTCTTCAATTTGAATCTTATGTGGCTGGTTCATCATATTCCTCGCGGTAGACTTTGAGGCACCACCGGATCATGGTTACACATTTAAGCAACAGACCCACAGGGGCACAATCGCCGGACGCACCACCCTCCGTTCTGATCTGACACCCGAAACCTGACACCGCGTCTCTTGCATCGATCCGTCTAGCCTCACCGAATACTGACCTCTGAAAACTGAACACTTCCCCAATCCACTACCTTCCACGCTCCACAATCTCATGTGGACTGCTGACCACACAGTTGCGGTCATCAAACGCATTGAAATACCAGGCCTCAGATCGCGGCGGAAGTTCCGCCTCGATCCTTCCCGTAGCCGGATCATACCGGGCCGGCGTTATCCGCCACTTGCGATCCATCCAATGACCCGTGGCGCGGGTCCAACACAGCTCAACCTTGACAATCGGCCGGACCGATTCGCACGTCGCCCATACACGCCGCCCCTCCCGTCCCTGCCCATGAATCCGGGGCAACGACTCACCACCGCACAGCACACTGTCCATGAACACGCCAATCTCGTCCGGTCGCCAGCCATCCACATGACTGTGCGGCATCTCGATGCGGATACACAGGGAACGTGGCCCCTGCGGCAGTCCATACGATGCCTTCAGCGACTCCAGGGAGTAGGCCAGGTCATTCGTACCGCTGACCCAGCACATCGGCATCCGCGCCTGCGGCAGGTAGCGGGACGGATCCCACAGTTCCAGCCACCGCCGGATGGCCCCTTCCGGTTTCAGTGGGAAGGTTTCGTCTTTCCAGATCGAATCATCGCCCAGGAATCCGCACCCGTAAAGCGGCACGGCAGCTTTCAAGCGCGGATCAACCCCCGCCACGACAGACGTCAGGTAACCGCCCCACGAAATGCCGGTGACGCCGACCCGGCCGGCATCCACCCCCGGTTGCGCCGCCAGCAGGGAGTGCCCGGCCATAGCCGCCGCCACGGCATGATACGTCCATTGATCCTCCACCGGGTCATCGGTCCGGTCAAAGGAATCCCCCCATCCCGCCGGCCCTCCATATGGATGGCGTTCGTGGGTTTGCCCCTCCTTGACCTCTGGTCGTTCAGGCACACAACCGCACTGGTCCATGGCAATTGCCGCATATCCGCGCCGGTTCCAGATCCGGACCCATTCATCGAATGCCGTTCCGCCGCCGCCATGCAACAAGACCACACCGGGACAGGTGGTCCCGGGCTTCAACTCCGGTATGCCCATCCAGGCAAACACCCGTGTCGGCTTGCCCCGGCAGGAAACGCTTTCATAGAAAAGCGCCCGGACCCCCGGCGCTTCAAATCCCGGAGCCGGGAAAGTCGCCGGCGGCCGGTTAAGTTGATCCAGGTTCCAGGTTGCCGGCAAAGGACTCTCATTCATCGGTCATCTCCACAAGCGTTGTACAGGAACACCAACGACTGTAGCAATTCAGCCTGTAGGCGGATAGTAGTTCATACTGAATACTGTCCTCTGAAAACTGAACACTTCCCCTCCCTCCCCACGTTCCACATCAATTTCCCTTGTCGTTAAACAGCGCCCTGCTTATCGTCTCCGCCATGTCACCAAATCCCAATCGCGGTACCACTTATGGCCCCCTCCCGTCCCCCACCGACCTCCGCCGCATGGTACGGGACCATCTCTGCCGCCGTGCCTTATCAGCCCTGGCACGCAATACCCGTGCCCGCAACAAGGCCTTGCAGGATCGTAAAACCTTCGCCCGATGGAGCCGAAAAGTCCGCCGGAACACCGCCGCCATACTGGATCTCACCGGTCTCTCCGACCACCCCCTGAACCCCCGTCTGGTCTCCCGCCATGAGTACTCCCACCACGTAACGGAAAACGTGATCTTCGAGTCCGTCAGCGGCTGGGAAGTCAACGGCTCGGTCTTCATCCCCCATGACCCGCTCTATGCGCCACCCTACCCCGCCGTGGTCGTTCCTTGTGGCCACTCAACCAAGACCGGAGATAACTACCAGCTCGTATGCCAGGTGTTCGCGCGCGCCGGCTTCATCGCCATCACTTTCGACACCCCGGGACAGGGGACCGAGAAGAACCCCGGCAACGATCATTTCCTGGATGGCGCCCGCTGCTACGCAGTGGGACATAATTCCCAGCGCTATTTCGTCGCCGATGCGCTCCGCGCCCTGGACTACCTGGAAACACGGAAGGATGTTAACCGGGAAATCGGTTTCGCCATTACCGGAGTCTCCGGCGGCGGACACACTTCCATCTGGACCGCCCTGCTGGATCCGCGCATCCGCCTGTCCGCCCCCGTCTGCTGCGCAACCCCGCTGGCGGAGCATCCGGTCCTCGATGCTTATGCCACTTGCGCGGAAGGACTCCCCATCGGCCGCTTCACCCACCCGCTGGACGATGTCGAGCAAATGATGGCGCTCGCCCCCACCCCGCAACTATTCATGGCCGGCGCCGCAGACGAGGTCATGACCAGCGCCATGTCGCAACAACTTGCCGACGAGGTCACGGCCGCCTATGCGCAAACGGGAACACCCCATCATTTCGCCTTCCGCCTCGAACCGTCCGGCCACGCCTACACCCCGGACATGGCCCGGACCTTCGTGCGTTTTGCAGACCAGCATTGGCTGCAGACCCCCACCCGTCCCCATAGCACGGCGTTCGATGCCGATCCCGACATGATGCCGGCTGAACACCTGCTCTGCCGGCCGGCTCCAACTCCCAACATGTTCACCATCAGCTCCGCCGAAGCGGCGCGCTTACGCACCGTTCGCCCGAAACTCGATTCGCCCCGGGCACTGCATGATGCCGTGGCGGCGGTTGTTCCCGGGGTTGACCAGGTACGCGTACGGGAGGTCCGCCGGGGCAACCGGCAAACCGCCTGGTGTGCCGACGTCGAGGAACTGCTGCTCAAACCTGAACCCGGCATCCGGCTTCCCACAACCGCCCTCTGGCCGTTGCGGCCGGGCCCATCGCCGCTGGTGGTGATGTTCGATGACCGCGGCCGTTGGGCGTCGCTTCAACAATCCGGGTGGCTGGCGCAGGTCTCCCGATTTCTCGATCGCGAAGCCGCGCAGGCGCCGGTCGTGATGAGCGTTGATTTGCGCGGCTGGGGCGACAGCCGCCCGGCACCGACCGCCTACGACCTCGCGGGATGGTCCGGCCCGGATCGCTGGCCCACCTACATGGCCAACGCGCTGAATGACGGGCTGCTCGGCCAACGGGTACGGGATGCCGTCGCCTCGGTGCGCTGGCTGATCGAACAGCCCAACGTCGATGCCGCCCGCCTGGTGATCGCAGGTCACGGCATGGGGGCCATCGTGGCCCTCATGGCCGCGGCCGTCCTGCCAACGGTTGCCGGCGTGGTCTGTCTGGAAGGGCCGCAGTCCATCGAATCGGCCGTCGCCGCCGAACATCCGGGCTGGCCCCTGGATATCTTCCATCCCGCCATCCTCCGGCATCTGGATGTGCCCGACCTCATCGCCGCCCTGCCCAACGTTTTGTGCGTGAACACCCGCGACGGCAGCGGAAAAGTCATTGCCTCATCCGCCACACCCGTCAATCCCGTGGATTGGGTGTTCTCCGGGTAACCCAGAATGATTCCCTACAAACCAGGAGATAACCCATGAAACAACGTTCCACCCGACGGGCCGACGCGTCCTCATTGCCGATCTTCCTGCGTCAGTGGATTGCAGGCGGGTCCGGCAAGCCGGCACGGATCGTGCAGGCCGTTTGCCGGAAGCAGGGATGGGGGACCCTGCGGTTCGGTCAGTCCATCGAGGGATCGCCCTTATGCCTGGCCGGCAAGACGTTTACCGATGGATTGGGCACCCATGCCGACAGCGAGATCGCCTTGTGCAGCCAGCAATCCATGCGGCGATTCCAAGCCGTGGTGGGGGTTGATGATAATCCGAACACCAGGGCCATGTCCGGTGCACGGCTGACCTTTTCCCTGGAAACCGGAGGAGTGACGCTGTGGCATAGCCCTGAACTGGGTGTAGGTTCGCCCCCGGTACCGGTTGACGTGAAATTGCCGCCCCGCACACATGAGGTAATCCTGCGCGTCCAGTCGGCCGGCGGAGTCATCAACTATGCGCATGCCGACTGGGCCTCCGTGAAAGTCGCCGTGGGCCATACAACCGAACGGTTCGAAGGGGGCCCCCTGACAAGCCAGCCATCTCCTGAACCGGCTCCTTTTTCTTTTGTGTATGACGGAAAACCATCCGCCGAATGGTTGCCGATGTGGAAACGCACCCGGACAGTACGCCGGGGCTCGCGCGGCGAAACCATTCGGGACCTGGTGTGGAGCGACCCGGATACCGGGCTGGAATGTTGCATGGAACTCTCCACGTTCAAGGAATTCCCGGTTGCGGAATGGGTGCTGCATTTTCACAACAGGGGCCGGCTTGACACGCCGATCCTGGAGAATATCCGCGCGGTGGACATGCACTGGTCGGTCTCCGGCGATACCGCGCTGTTTCGCTCGCGCGGATCCCCCTGTACCGCATCGGACTTCGAATACCTCCGCGAACCGCTTCCCATGAATGCCGCCATCCGGATGGCGGCCGGCGGAGGACGTTCATCCAACGATTGGCTGCCGTTTTTCAACCTGCAAAGCGGGGCGGAAGGGATGATCACGGCCATTGGATGGACCGGACAATGGGCGGCGGAATACACCCATACCGCCGGTTCCGGCCTGATTCATCTGCAGGCGGGCATGGAACATATCCATTTGACCCTTCATCCCGGGGAGCATATCCGTTCGCCCCGGATCATGTTGCTTTTCTGGAGTGGCGACCGTCTGGCGAGTCACAACCAGCTCCGGCGGTTTCTGCTGCAGTACCATGTACCGAAACCGGGCGGACACAGCCTGCAGGCGCCGTTGACCATCGGGCATTGGGGTGGCATGAAGACCGCCCAGCATTTGGAACGCATCAAGACCTATCGGCGGGCCAGACTGGACTATGATTATTACTGGGTTGATGCCGGATGGTACGGCCCGGCGGACAGCTATTCGCCGGATGAATTCACCGGTGACTGGGCGAAACATGTCGGCAATTGGACGGTCAACCCGGCCGCCCATCCCAAGGGGCTCCGGCCCCTCGCCGATGCCGCCGCCGGATTGAACATGAAATTCCTGCTCTGGTTCGAACCGGAACGCGCCATCGCCGGCACGCCATGGACCCGGGAACATCCCGACTGGTTCCTGGGCGATGGCAAGCCCCTCGCCAACATGCTGCTGAACCTCGGAAATCCCGAGGCACTGCACTGGCTGATCCGCTACATGCTCGATTTCATCGAACGCCACAACATCATGCTCTATCGCCAGGATTTCAACTTTGATCCGCTGCCCTTCTGGCGCAACCAGGATGCGCCTGACCGGCAGGGCATCACGGAGATCCGCCATATCGAGGGACTCTACCGGTTCTGGGACACACTCCTGGAGAAGCGACCCAGACTGGTGATTGACAACTGCGCCAGCGGTGGACGCCGCATCGACCTGGAAACCATCAGCCGGAGCATTCCGTTGTGGCGTAGCGACTGGCAGTGTTTTCCACTGAATGATCCGATCGGCGGCCAGGTCCACGGCATGGGGTTGTCCTATTGGATCCCCCTGCACGGAACCGGGGTGTGGAGCAGCATGCCGGCCAGCGCAGGGGACACGTATCGGGTACGCAGCAATATGGGACCCGCCCTTCAGTTTGCCGTTTCTCCCTACGAGCACACGCCCATCCGATCCGACTATCCATGGGCCTGGCACCGGCGCATGATACGTGACATACGGCGCGCACAACCCCTCTACCGCGGCGACTACTACCCCCTGACCGGATGCACCCCGGCGCCCGACCATTGGGCGGCCTACCAGATGCACCGGGCCGATCTCGGCAAGGGGTTTGTCATGGTCTTCCGCCGGCGCGAATCCATCTATACATCGGCGACATTTCATCCGGGCGGCATCACCCCGGAGGCAACGTACGAACTGCAGGATGCCGATACCGGCCATTCGCGCCGGATCCTGGGTCGATCCCTGCTGGAAGGCCTGTCCATAAGTATTGACGAACCCCACCAGAGCAAGTTGTTGTTCTACCAGGAACAAATCAGATAAAGCAATCCGCCGTCTCATATCGCATACACATTTGGAGTTAATCCCCATGAAAACACCATCCGCTCCCTGCCCCGTTACACCCGGCCAATGGCACGGCAAACGCCGCTACTTCGGCCTGCACTACGACTTGCACGCCGGCCCCAAGGACACCGAACTCGGCTCCCGGTGCAGTCCCCGGGAACTGGTCCCCATGCTCCGGATGATGGGCGTGGATTTTGTCCAGACCGACTGCAAGGGTCATCCCGGCATGACCAGCTGGTTCAGCAAGGTGCCCAACGCCACCGTCTCCCCCGGCGTGGTCAAGGATGCCATGGCGCAATGGCGTCAATCCACCCGCCAGCTCAGGCTCCCGCTCCATTGCCACTATTCCGGCATCTGGGACAAGGCCGCCGGCAAAAAGCATCCCGCCTGGTGCATCATCAAGGCCGATGGCAAGGTTGCCGGCGCACCGTTCGGTGATAACGCAGCCAAGTCCACGGGTGAGAAAATGTGCCCGCGCGGTCCCTATGCCGACAAGCTCATGATTCCACAACTGCTGGAACTGATCGACCGCTACCAGGTGGACGGATTCTGGATCGACGGGGATATGTGGGGCATGGAACCCTGCTATTGCAAGGCTTGCCGGAAAGCATTCCACGAGCAGACCGGCCTGAACAAGCCCCCAACCAAACCCGATGATCCCAACTGGCACCGGTGGTGGAACTTCACCCGCGAAAGTTTCGAAGCCTATGTGACACACTACTGCAACGCCGTCCACGCACATAAACCCGGCGTCCTCGTCTGCTCGAACTGGCTGCAGACATTCAAGCATCCCGGCGAACCGAAGGTGCCGACCGACTGGATCAGCGGCGACAATTCCTGGGTCTGGGGTCTCGAC
>MHBQ01000145.1:0-491 GCA_001803315.1 Lentisphaerae bacterium RIFOXYC12_FULL_60_16 | reverse complement strand
GCGGTCCTGCTGGCGTTCGGCGGGAATGTACAAGTGTATGAAAATCCAGGGGTCCGGACCGGTCAACTGATCCCCTGGCGCGCCAAACGCATGCAGGCCATGGGACGGTTCGTTCACCAGCGACGCGCCGTCTGCCAGGGAACGGAAACCATTCCCCAAATCGCCGTTTTGCATTCTGAAACCCATCTGCGCAGAACCCCGACCGGCGCAAACCTGATGTGGAACACCGACGCCTCACCGGTCCAGGGCGCCGTCTTCAGCCTGCTCGAGTGTTCCTACGGCGTCGACATCCTCGACGAATGGGCCTTGCTCCAACGCCTCGATCAATTCCCGGTTATCGTGGCACCCGAACAGGATTTCATGTCCGACGCCATGGTGGCCGCACTGAAAGGCTACGTGGAACGCGGCGGCCGCCTGCTGGTATCCGGCGCCAAGGCTTTCGAGCGGTTCGGCAAGAAATTCCTGGGCGTCAAATCCGGCAGCGTGGAGGA
>MHBQ01000144.1 GCA_001803315.1 Lentisphaerae bacterium RIFOXYC12_FULL_60_16 | reverse complement strand
CACCCCACCAGATAAAGGTCCAGGCCGCCCCATGCCAGAGTCCACCCAGCAGGAACGTGATCAACAGATTTACCTGCGTCCGGCGAAGCGTTCCCCGCGATCCTCCCAACGGAATGTAAAGATAGTCACGCAGCCAGGTGGATAGTGAAATATGCCACCTCCGCCAGAAATCCTGGAGACTGGTCGCCAGGTAAGGCGCGTGAAAGTTATCCGGAAAATGGAACCCAAGCAACAGCGCCGTTCCGATGGCAATATCCGAATAAGCCGAAAAATCGCAGTATATCTGGATCGCGTAACCGTACACCCCCATCAGGACATCCGGCCCGCTATAGGCTTCGGGCCATGCAAACACCGGATCAGCCAGCCGTGCCGCCAGCCAGTTGGCCACCACGGTTTTTTTGAAGAGCCCGCTCAAGATCAGGAAGCCTGCCCGGCCCGCGTCAATCCGCACCTCACGCCGCGGCATCTGTTCCATTTGCGGAACCAGATCCTCCGCACGCACGATCGGCCCCGCCACCAGTTGAGGAAAAAACGCCAGGTAATTGGCGAAATCCAACCATGTCCTGGCAGGTGCCGTACGTCCGCGATAAACATCCATGACGTAACTCAGCGCCTGAAAGGTGAAAAACGAAATCCCGACCGGGAGCACCACCTTCGACAACCAGGGGTAGACCTCCTCTTGTACGCCGACCAGCCAGTTCACCGCGTCAGGACCCAACCAAAGGCAACAGGGCCGCATCAAGGGAAACAACAGATCCCCCACCACAAACCCGGCATACTTGAAACTGCCGAGCAGCCCCAAGTTGAAGACGATGGCCCCAACCAACCACGGGCGGCTCCTGCACACACCCCCATGCCGGCCCGCCCGTTCGATCTGCCGGGCCAGGGCATGATTGACCATGGTGGACAACAACAGCATCAACGCAAACTTCCAACTCCAGTACCCGTAAAAAAACAAACTGGCCGCCAGCAGGACCCCTTTGCGGGCACGGGGGAAACCTTCCAGCGACCAATGCAGATGGAAAATTACCAGGAAGAATATCGCAAACACTGTGGTCGGAAAAAGCATGGGCTATCGTTCCGTTACTCAGGCAGGCGGCAGATCCCCTTCATCCGCCGTCAGGGGGCAACCCACCCTGATTCATTCAGCAAATGCAATCGTGGGGTGACCCTAATATCGTCCGTCCCGTCATCCCCGGCATCCGGAAGGGTCAAACGCGCCCCCCAGGCATCCTTCAAGGGGTGCACCAGCACACTTCCAACCGGGATTTCCCTCACCGCGATCCGTTCGCCGGGTCCCGGCAACAGATGGTCCCGCGCCTGCGGGCGCGCCGGACGATCGTCGCGCGCGGGCCGGGCCGTGTCCGGCGAATTCCACAAGGCGGCTTCCGTTTCCAGCACAATGACCGATGCCGGACGAACCTCGAGGGCATGGCGCAAGGCCGCCAACCAGTCCGCGGAGGCGGGCGTCCGCCGCTTCACCATCAATCCCTTCAGATGGTTCCGATGAATAAAATCCACCAGGCGGTCCGGCTCCACGTTCCCATCATAAGCCAGGTCCAACACAGGCATCAGGCGGATCCGGTGAAAGGCGCAGAACATGCGCAGAATATCCGGCTGATCCTGCAGATCTTCGGGCAGCGATCCGTCCGGATCCTGGCTCGCCCATACCGGCGCCAGGGCGGACAAGTTCCGCACATACGGGCGAAGCAAGGCCACCTGGTCTTCCGGTTTTCCGGGAGCCACCAGGGCCAGGGCAGCGGGTTGCGGCTCGCAATCCATCCGTACAATGCGTGCCCGGGCCATGCCCAGCTCGAAGGAAAACGGGGCGATGCCCCACCATCCATAGGCAACTGCCTGCGGAATTTCGAGCGGCGCATCGAAAATCTCCAGATCATTGGCAAATCCACGCGCGCCGTCACCGCACAACTCAATCCGCAGCTTGAGACTGCCGGGCGGACGGATCCAGGGCCGGTTCATGAAGGCGAGCAGTTCGCCCTGGTTCCAAGCCTGGAGATGAATGGATCCTTCCTGGTCAAACCCGAAACGCACCATGCCGCGCGCACTGCGCCGCGCATAGATCCAGAAAAAACCCTGCGATTCATCCAGTGCCACCTCCAACATGCCGTCACGCATCAATTCGGACCGCCGCAGGCGCAGGTAGGTCTCCGCCTGGTCGGTCGCCGCGCGCAATTCGTACCGACCCCGATCCAACGCACGAATGCCCCCCGACGCGATCCATCCGTCCGACAATTGCCCGGTCGCAAAATGATCCGTCACGCGGCGGGTAAGGGGAAGAAACTGCTCGTACAATGCCTTGAGCCGGGGATCATGATCCGCTCCGGCCCGTTGCCGGATAATATCGAAGAAGACACCCGATTCGGGATATGTCAACAATTCCTGCGCCAACATCAGGTGCCCGAAGGACAGGCCTGATTCAGGCGCTTGCCCCATTTCCAGCATACCGCGCATGGTCTGGTATCGTTCCCCCGCGGCATCCTGCATGTTCAACAAGGCAACCCGGGCCTCCAGGTTCTGCGGCGATTCGGCCACCAGGGTCTCCAGCATGGCGCGCGCCTCGGCGCGCCGCCGACGCCGATGCAGCCATTGCGCCTGGGCAATCAGGATGTCCGGATGTTCGGGAAAGATGCGGGCATACCGATTCAACGCTTCCCGTGCTTCATCCACACGACCCATCGTATCGAGCAGATCGGCGCGCCGGATCGCCATGTGGATCTGGCCGGGACTGACGGCAAGACTCCGGGTATAATAGTCCAACCCCTTTCCCGGTTCCCCTTTCTGAACATAGGCGCGTCCGATCAACGACAAGACTTCGGTATTCTGCGGATCTTCCTCCAACCAGGCGTTCCAGTGGCGAATCGCCCGCTCGTAGTCACCCTCCTGGAAGGCAATGAATCCGTCGCGCCGGTTGGCATCCTGGCGCGCCCACGGGGACAGCATCTCGGCGGGCAGCGCACGGGTCGCCATCTGGTAATACAGGTTCAGGTGCATGTCGGCAGCCGGCGGCGGCAGGTCTTCGGCCACCACGGGATTCGGAATCGCCGCCTCAAGCGCATCGGCCTGGGCCGGCGAGTCGGCTGCAAACAGCACACCGGGAAACAGCGCGGCGACAGAAGCAAAGGACGCCATGCGCTTGACCGACACCGGGAAATTGATCGCCAGCCTCATATCATGCTCCTTGATTCGTTGATGAACTTGCTGCAACCAGGGCACCAGTTTCGGCATGTCCGCCTGGGCCACCCGACTGCATTCCACGTACAGGCCATCCACCCCCAGCGCATCCGCCTCCCTCACCGGAAGATCTGGCGGCACCTGCAAAGCCAGATCCGCCGAATGCACCTTCAAGCGCGGCAGGATGGACACCCGGTGAATCCGTCCGAAGGTGAGCAACGCCTGGTCATCCCATCCGGGCAGCACCAGGGGTACCGATTGCACGACATCCAACCAGGGCGGGCTGACGGCCTCCAGACGATAGGCCTCGCGGTACAAACGGCTCATCAATTCAGGATACGCCCCGGCCCAATCCGTGCTCCAACCCAACAGGATCCGACGCGGACGAGGGAATGTCATGGACAGGATTTGCACCTGGGCTTTCCCGGGTTCAGGATCCCAAACCTCAAGCCCCAACAAACCCGGGCCCACCTTCCCCATGAGGTCAATGGGTTCCCGGGGTATCATGCGTCCGTCCAGCGAGGCAAACAGGGTCCGTCCCTTCAGGGTCAGTTCAAGTTCCCGAACCGTATCCGGCTGACCAGCCGGTTCCTGTACGGAAGCCAGCAGGAATTCCTCGACCCCGTACAATTTCTGGTTCACCCGGCAATTCCCCTCGGCATCCATCAACAGGCGAATCCCCGCGTCACCGCCTGGTCGCGCCCGCAGGCGGACGGCAAACTGTCCGGCCAACAGACGGAACCGCAAGCGAACCGTGAAATCCTCAAACAGGTCGCTACCCACCAGCCAGCTCTGCGCGCCCGTCGTGGGTTTCCGACCCTCGGAAGCCTCATCCGGACGAATGGCACGCACACCCAAAGCACCATCCGGTCCGGTTTCCACATGGCCCCATATGGTGCGCCACCGGGACAAGGCCAGTGGATCGTTGAGCGACCAGGGTTCAAACGTCTGGCTGGATTCGATCACCTCGATGAATTGTTCCAGGCTCCAACGCGGATCAACCTGCAGGCGGTTCAACACCCGCGGATCGGAATGCCGGGTGTTGAGCAGGAAGGGCCCCAGCGTAAAACCAATCCCGTAATGCCGTTCGACTTCCGCCAGATTCAACACGCGCGTCGCCACCGCGCGGGGATCGTATTGGCCATAATCACCATAGGGAAAGGCAAAGGCCATCGGCGGCGAACCGACTCCGGAACGAAAGGCATCCACCATGCGGAGATGATCATCGCGGATCCTGACCTGATACTCATCCACGGTTTCCAGACGGTTTTCAGCTTCGATCCACCGGGGCGAAGCAAAATAATTGGCGGTTTCCCCGTCCGGACCGGACGGAATCCGCTGGAACCCGTCAAAGGATTCGGCGCCCACATCCCACAGCCCGGACAAGGCCATATCCCGCAGGATCGGCCAACGGAGCACATCCGGATCCTGGTTTCTCATGGTGTCGGCCCGCACAAACATGACGGCCTTCCACCGGTTCGCCCGTAGAATATCCCGGGACTCAAGATATGAATTCCTGCGGGATTGCTCCAGGGTGACCATGACCGACTTGCGCGGCAGGAGTTTGCCTTCCTGGTAAAAGGTCCTGACATCGTCCAGTCCGATCGGGTTGAATCCCCGCTGCCGGAGCATCCGGATATGCTCCTCGAACTGCCGGCGGCTTACTTCCTCGGAACCACGGATCTGGCCGGCGCTCACGCCGCCATAGGCCAGCACAATAAAGGTTTCCGCATCACGCACCCCGCTCACGGCCGGCCGGTAACGAGCCCGTTGGTAAACCGCCCGCACCGGCACCCACAGGGCAATCAGCAGGAAAGTCCCGGCCAGGAAATACATCCAGGACCGAAAATTGCTGTCATGGCGGACCGGCGTGGGACGCGCCCATCCGTTCGGGGCCGGAGCTGACGAGAAGGGATCTTCGCTCATCCGCGCGTCCCCCATTTCCGGCCGCGCAACGTCAACAGCGCCGCGTAGATTTGCCAACTGAAAAAGGTCATATAGCTCATGGTATACAAAAACCCGGTCCACCAGTACCGGCGACCGGTACGTTCCCAGTAATGCAGGGTCCAGACCGCCGTGATGGCTACCACACCGACGAGGTACGACCAGACAATGTTACCCCGACCGGTCAGCAGGGTCATCAGCGGGGCCACGATCAACGCCGCGGAAATGACCAGCGGCTCAACGATCGGCATCCACATCATCGCGTACCAGGACAACGCCGGAACGGGATGCTTGCGCCACATCCAATGGCCCACCTTGACAATTTCCCGCAAGTACGACCGGTTCCAGCGCAACTGCTGGCGGACGTATTGCCGCCACCGGTCCGGCGCAATGGTGGTCGCCAGGGATTGCGCATCATACAGGATCCGGTAATCACGCAGGATCAGATTGGTCAGGCTGCGGTCATCGGCGAAATTCCCGTACTCGCCCATGACCCTGGCGTTCAGCCATTCATCCAGCACATGCAGCACACAGACCCGGCGGTAGGCCGAGAAACATCCCGGCAGGCAACTGACCGTGCCCGTCACGCTCTCCGCCGCCTTCATCACGGCATAGGAAAAGAAATACCGCACATCCTGCATGCGGGTGAGCAGGTTCGTATCGGCGTTTTCCACATCGCAATGCCCGCTGATCCCGCCCACCGCCGGATCCACAAATCCCTGCATGAGCTTCTTGAGCGATCCCGGGAAAATGAAGGTGTCCGAATCCACGCAGACCAGGAACTCCGCCCGGCTCAACAGCACGCCCACGGCCCAGGCATGGCAAAGCCCCCGGTTTTTGGCAAAGTCAACCACCACCAGGTTGGGATGCCGGGTCTGCGCGGCCAGCATCTGCTCAAGCGTATGGTCGGTTGAACCGTCATTGACGCAGACGACCTCCGCCTTGTCCGGCGGATACCCCGCAGCAAAAATGCGCTCAATGGTCTGCCGGATCACCCCCTCCTCGTTCATGCAGGGAACCAGAACCGAGAGGGTCGGTTCAAACCCCTCGATCGCACGGGGCGGAAGGTACATCGCCGCGATCAGGAAACGGGACACCACGAAAATGCCTGCCACCAGGGAATACAGGCTGACCAACGGCTGGTAAAAGTAATTACCCGCACTGCGCAACTGCATATAGACCGCCGTCGCCAGCATCACGACCGCCACGGTCAGAATCAGCGCCGACAACCATTGGGGGGGGCGGTGATACAACCGGACCTTGCGTTCCCGGATTTCCTCCAGAGACGGAAAATCCGCCGATGCCGCCATCGGGACTTCCGATTCGACCCGCTCAAACGGGCGCCGGCAATAGGGACAGGCAACCGGGGCCGGAGTCCCATGCACATGCACGGTCAACTCACAAGGATGGCAATGGCAACGGACTATGGGCACCGTCTTTGGCGCAGGTTCAAACGGTTTCTCTTCCATTACCTTCCCCGTCCCGGACATCACCCGGAATCACTTACACCTGAAATTTGAGCATAGGCCTACGGTGTGTGATTGGCCAGTAATTTCCGCTTCTATTCGGACTTTGCATTTGACTTGCACCTGCCTTCACGTCATGGTTTTACATCAATTGTCGGCGTTTCCGGATCGCCCCTCGACAAGCAACGCGGATAACGGCGGGAGCAGGTTATGGCCAATGTACTGGTTATAGACGACGAACAGAATATCCTCGATTTCCTCTCCGTCCGGATCAAGGCCATGGGTCACACACCGGTCCGGACGGCAAACTGCGCCGAAGGGCTCCTTGCCATGGACAACCCCTCCATACAGGTGATCATCGCCGACATCTATTTACCCGACAGTCCGGGACCCGGCGCGTGGATCGACCAACTCATCACCCGCGCAAAGAACCGGCCGGTGATCCTGATCACCGGGTTTCCTTCTCAAGAACTGACCGCCAAACTCAAGGAGGTCACCGTCACCGCCCTGCTCACCAAACCGTTCGAACTGGCTTTCCTCGATGAACTGATCGCCAAGATCATCGGATCCCATCCGACATGATAGATAAAACCAGGCTTGGCCTCGCTTTTTTCGACATGGCATACGGCGGTGTTTACCGCAAGCGCCCGGTGTTGTGTACCGGGCACCAGGGAAGCGGCAAAACCCTGCTGGCTTTGCATGCCCTCATGCAGGCCGTGAAGGAGGGTGAACAGGCGCTCATGTTGACTTCCTGGCACGCGAACGACCTGGTCATTGTCGCCGAGAAAACCCTGGGATTCGGTTTCGAGGAAGCCATCACCCGGGGCCATGCGATCCTGCTCGAATACGCCGGCATCATGCCCACACCAGATTTTGAGAAGAACGTGACGCTGCCGCCGGCAAGTTTTACCGAATTCATGCAGATCGTCGAGACCCGGTCGGTCACCCGCGTCATCATCGATACCGTCCTGCCCTGGGTCGCCATCCGGCAGAAGGAACGATTGTCGCTCCATGTTTATTCATTCATGCAGGCCCTCGAACGAATGGGGGTGACCGCCCTGCTCACACTCCCCAAGCCGGTTTCACCGCTCGCGTTCATGCTGAAGAATCTGCTCGAAGAACAAGTGCCCATCGCCTTGACGCTCAAACAGGAACCGGAAGGTAGCCGTACGCTGACCGTGAACAAATACCTCGGTGAGACCGTGCTTCCACCCCCCTTGCCGTTCGAAATCCGGAAGGGGACAGGCCTGGCGTCGGTCAAGCCGGACCCGGCATCACCCGGTGCGCCTGGCAAGGATGGCGGGTCGGACGTCAAGTCGTCCGGTCCCATCCGTTTCGCTTCTGCATTCCGTTCTTCCTGAGACGGGGGATCCCATACCCATGTTTGTTACATACTGGAACCTCAAGACGAATCCCTTCCTCAATACATTCGACCGCAGCATGCTGTTCGCCGGCGACCAGCATGAGGAAGCCATCGCCCGCTTCACGTTCCTGGCCGAGAGCGGACGTCTGGCTGGATTGCTCACAGGCCCCTATGGGGTTGGAAAATCAACCGTCCTTCAGCATGTGGCCTTGGCTGTCGAGCCGCATCTCCCGGTCATACGCATGGATGCCATACCGGAAGGCCAGTTGCCAATGCTCCGACACATCCTGGCACGCATGAAGATCGAAGGTCCTGCCGGATCCCTTCCCGAAGCACTCATGACACTGGGCAATGCCGCATCCGACCTTTCCGACAAGCTGACCCGAACCCTGCTGTGCATCGACGAAGCCCACTACCTCGCAACCGACAACGGGCTTTACCTGGTTCATTACCTGACCAACCTCAGGCTGCTCAACACCCGTACGCAAAAGGAAACCCCGCTCTTCACCATCATCCTGGCAGGCATCCCCGAACTGCTCGCTGCCGTCCAGGCGGACCCTTCACTGAATCAGCGCATGCACATGGTCTATACCCTTGCCCCCCTTGACGAATCCCAGACCACCGCCTACATCCAGGAACACATGCGGGCCGTGGGCGGGGACCTCTGGGTCTTCACCAAGGACGCGCTGGCCGCCATCCACCGGTTCTCCGGAGGCATACCCCGCACAATCAACCTGCTGTGCGACACGGCCCTGATGCTGGGTTTCGCCGCCAAGGCCAACCATGTGGAGGCCTCGATCATCACGCAAGCCGCCACCGATACCGGCATCGCCGCCCGCCAGTCACCCCACCCCGCTCCGGAGATAATCCCATGACGGAACTTCTGAACAACCCCATCACCATCATCGCCGGCATCCTGGCCCTTTCGTTCTTCATCATCGGGTACGGGCGACGCTGGGTCGCCGCCAGAAACCAGACACCAGCCGCCAAAGAAGGAAAACCGTACCAGGTAACCAGCCCCTACGAGACGCCCGCCGAACGGGATCAGATCCTGATGTTGCCAACACCTCCCGCACCATCAATGAATGCAACCGATTCTGCGCACCCACCCCGTTATTTCAAGCAATTCGGGTCGGCAGAAACCACCGGCGAATCGACTCCGGATACCTCCGGGTATGTCTGGGAGTAATGCCCTCATGTTGTTGTTCCCCAGCACCCGACCCGGCAATCATGACCTCCGCCGGATCCTGGCATGTTGCCGCCATGCCACCGGCAGCCTGTTCGCCCTGCTGGCCCTGCTGGCGCCAGCCTCAAACCTCGCTGACACACGGATTGACCTGTCATCCGCCACAACCATTCAACCCGGCCCGGATGCCCGCGTGCCATCCACCTCCGGAAACGGGATCATCCTCCCGGTCGCCTTCACCGCGGATGTCGAACGCCTCTACTGGGACCTGCCGGTCCGGCCACCCGATGCCAATGCGCAGGCCCTGGCCCTGGACTACCGCTGCGAGGACCTGGCCGCCATCCGGGCCATATCCATCCATCTCCGCGATGGAGACAACTGGCTGTCCACCGAGGTCATCCCCGGCAACGCCCCGACCGGAACGCTCATATTTCACCGGGCGGAATTCTCACCGGAAAACGGCTCCCCGCGATGGCACCGGGCCTCCACCTTGCGCCTGTCCTTCTGGAAAGGCGCCGCCCGTTCAACCGCATTCACACTCCGTGCCATCCGCATCCACCGGCCGGCTGTTGCCATCCTGCGGGGTTCCGAACGAACCGCCCCGGGCGAAACCCAACTGGCATCTCGTTGTGCCACCCGTGCCTTGCGCCTGTTCGAACAAGCCGGAATTCCAGCCGTCATCCTGCCCGATGACATTGAGTCCCTTGACATGGAACCCTTCCGGCTCGTGGTCCTTCCCTACAATCCGGCCCTGACCACCCGCGCCTTGACGGGTCTTGAACGCTATGTAAAACGCCATCAAGGCAAACTCGGCGTTTTCTACCATGCCGATCCCCGCCTGGCCCGGTTGATGGGCGTCACCGTCTTGCCCTACACCACGCAATCCGGAACCTGGACCGAAGTGGCTTTCCTCACCAACCGGCTCTCGCATTTACCGCCCTCCATGTCCCACCATACCCGTCACCTCCTGCCGGTTGATGCCACGAACCGTGATTCCGTTCTGCTCGGCCACTGGCTGACACTGGACGGGTTTCCCGACCCATCACTCCCCGCCGCGGTACAGGCACCCAACGGGTTCTGGTTCTCACATATCCCTCCGCTGGCCGTACCGGACGCGGTACAGTGGCTCCTGGCCACCCTTGCCGCCATCGACCCGGTCTATGCGCCCGCACAAACCACCTATCTTGACACCCGCGAAACCCGCAACCGGGAAACACGCGCCATGCTGGATGCAGTTCCCGCCCGATCCAACGAGGTTCGCGCCGTCTGGTCATCCGCCATCCCCCCCCGGCAACGGAACCCCCTCATGCAACAGCTGGCCGCCAACGGCATCAACGCCGTCTTCGAGCATGTCTCCACCGCCGGCCAATTACAGGATCATACCGACGCCGACCGGCCCCCGCCTCCCGACGCGAATGACCGCGCCCTGCGCCACATCCAGCGCGCCGTCGCAGCCGCCCGCGCACACGGATTGGCATACCATGCCTGGGTTATCCTGTGGAGTACAGACAGCCTGCCGTCTGATTCACAATCACAATTGAAAGCCACAAACCGGCTGATGCTGAATGCCCGTGGCGAGCCAATCCCCTGGTTATGCCCGTCGCATCCGGAAAATCGCGCCGCCTTGCTGGGTGCACTCGCGGCCCTGGCCCGCAGCGGTATCACGGGCATTCACCTGGACTATGTCCGCTACCCGGCCCATGACGGTTGCTATGCCCCGGCTACCCGGGCAGCTTTCGAATCATCCCACGGTCAACCGGTCGAACGCTGGCCGGATGACGTGCTTCCCGGCGCGCCATTGGCGGACGCCTACGCAGGTTTCCGCCGGATCGAAATGACATCCTTTGTGCGTGAAGCAGCCAGGATCATCCGCGAAATCGCCCCTTCGGTGCGGCTGTCGGCGGCCGTCTACCCCACCCCGGATTCCGCCGCCGACAACGGACAGGACTGGCCGGCCTGGCTGAAGGAAGGACTGCTCGACTTCGTGGCGCCCATGTTGTACAGCGCTGATGCAGCGCAATTCACAGACCGGCTGGCGCAAACCGTGGTCCCGGCCGCACCCGATCCGGCCATGATTCTGCCGGGCATCGGGACCAGCGCCGACGAAAGTCAGCTTGACGCGTACGATACCGCCCGCCAGATCATCGCCACGCGCCGGAACCATACGGCCGGGTTCATCCTGTTCCAACTCGACGCCGGGATGACAGCCCGCCTGTTGCCCACGCTCGCCCTCCCCTGACAGGGTGCAATGACCGGTTTCCGGCAAGGGCCGGCAACCCTCAAACGCCGCGGCGGGCCAAGTCGGCGCGCACCTGGTCGCGGTGCTCGGGACCGAGCATTTCCAAGGTCAGGTGAAGATTCACGAACGCATTCAAAAAACCATCGTTTTGGGCAACCAGCCGGACCCGCTTGATCTGGCAGTTCATGGTCACCGCCAGTTTGGCCCGCATCTCCGCAATCACGGATTCAATCGCGGCATGGTCGCCATTCTTCTCCAGCATGACATTGGCGTAAATACGTTCGGCCATCATGGCCGCGGAAGTGAACGGTATGACGCCGCTGAAGTACGGGCGGTAAAGCCGCCCCACCTCACAATAGTTTAGCACGCTTTGCATGGCCACAAATTGCAACGCCCGCTGCAGCGTGGTGGCGCTTACATGCAGCAACGCCCCCTGTGTTTCATCCAACTCCAGGTACACCGCCGTTACCGGATCAAACGACCCATAGCGGTCCAGAGCGTCCAGGAAAGGGAGAATGGCCGGCAAGGCATGGCACATGGCCGCGGTTTCACGCGCCGGGCAGACCGGGCAGGGCCGGAATTCCGCCGCCGCCCGGCGATCATCCGGAAGCGCGGCCGGGTCATGTTCCAGGCGGTCCGCCTCCGCCGCAACCACCCGGTGGGATAGGTCCAGGAAACCGCCATCCGGGAAGAACAGGTATAATCCCGGATCCCGATGGGATACCAAGAACGATCGGATCCCGTCTTGAAAGGACAACGACATCATGGACTCCTTCATCAGAACATCGCCCGAACCGGGGGCAACCGCTAGAAATTGTATTGCAGGCCAAGCGTCAAATCATGTTCGGAATAATCCCGCAGGAAATTCACGGACAGGTTGGCAATCAGGTCCAGATGGTTCCATATCTGCTGGCGGTAGACGCCGCCAAGCCCCAGGAAGGTATCCCAGGGGGCGTTCGGATCCGGCCCGGGATCCCAGGTGCCGTCGGATTCCGCCTGCGCCTTGAGATTATGGTATGCATTGACCACCGCCGGCCGCGCCTTTTCCTTCTGCCGCCCCATGCGGACATCAAACTGGAAATAATATTGCGGATAGGCGCGCCGCATGCGCATGACCCCTGCATAACGCGTATCCCAGTACGGGGACCAATAGTATCCGGAATCCTCGTCCATCGAATAGATGGCGCCCTCCACGCCCATCCAGATACCCTGCCGCTCAAGCAACTGCCAGAGCGAACTTCCGGACATCGTGGCGAAGGCATTCTTGTCCTGGTAGCTGGCATACTGCGCGTTGAAACTGGTGTCCCAGTCATCCGTCACTTTCCAGAAGGCGTTGAGTCCTGCCGCATCATACACAATCATCCGCTGGGCAGAAGGGACCAGGTCATGCTGGTACGAGGCCTGGAGTTGCAGCGCGCGATGCGGACGCCAACCGACGGAGACCGACGCCACCACGGCATCATCGCGCCCGATCTCACGCCCGCCTTGGTCGCGGAAACACAGGGCCTTCTCCCCCGCCGAGAGACCCAGCGTCGTCGATTCGTCCAACCGGACCGTTAACGCCGCGCGCCATTGCTCCACATCGGCCTTGTATCGCGTCTTTTCCACCCGGTTGGTCTGCACCTCGCGCGTGGTGGTGCTTTGGACCTCCACATAACTGGTGCTCGTGACGCCGTCGACCGTTTCCGTCCGGGATTCGGAACTGCTGGATGTCTCGGTCTGGCGTGTCTTGAACCAGCGGTTGGTGGTCACGGTCTGATCCACTCCGCCATCCTGGAAAACGAATTCGATTCCCGTCACCGGGTTCAGGTTCAGTCCGGCCCGCAGTTCGTAATAGTCCTGGAGAATCTGTTCGTTGGATTGGTTCTCCCGATAGGCGCCGGCCAGGTACAGATTGGACGGGCGCAACCAGGCCCGCCGGCTCGCGGACGTGTCCGGATCGTTCAAGGCGGCGGACGCCGCCGAGGCGGCCCGGTTCCGCGTAAAGGCAATCAATTCGCGCAACTGCCGGTCCGGATACCCGTCCCGTCTCAGCAAGTCAATCTGCCGTTCCGCCAAATAAGGCCGCCCCATCAGGGTGGCAATTTCCGCCCGCATGCGCCGGGCAAACATAACCGGATGATGCACCAGGACATGTTCCACCACGGTCTCGGCATCCTCATCCCATGCCGGTTCATACCGGCGAACCATCAACAGGTCTTCGTCAGAACAGGTATACCCCCGGGGGTCAACCACGAACCCCATCTGGTACTGGCGCGAGGCCTCATTGAGAATCGCACGGATCGGATTGAGCAGCCGGGCGACATTGTTTCCTTCCTCCTGACCGATCTCGCTGTACGGGTAGGCCACCGCCAGGGGCGCCCCCACCGGCAGGCCGAGCCGCTGTTCAATCCGCGCGCGGCTTTCCTCGAATTCCCTCCTTACCCTCCGGCTCCATTCGCGCAAAGTCTCCAGACGGTTGCGTTCCGGCACCCATATCCGGTTGGGTAGCGTGAATACCCGCGGTTCCGGGTCCGGCCCCGCCGGTTTATCAGTATTGGCCCACAGCAAATGGCTGCCGATTTCCCACGCACCAGTCTCACGATAGGCGCGGATCTCATCCCATGCCGCATACATCGGCGCATTCAGTTCCTCGATACTGGTGATCACGAACATGCCGAAGGGAATGTTCAACTCCTCGGCGATCGGGGTTCCCAGGCTGAAAGAGGTCCGGAGCCCGTCGTCAAAGGTCACCACGGCCACCTTCTGCGGACGCGCATCCTCCGCCGCGCGTATGCGACGGCGACCGGTGAAGGCGTAACGCACCTGGTCCACCTGGCGCGCCAGCCACGGTTCGCGGTCGGAAACATCAACAACCTCCTGCTCCGCCTGTAGATAGGCCGGTACATCCGAGGGGGCGATGAACGTGAATCCAGCCTGCCGCAGGGCCATCAGGTGCTCCTGCAAGCGACGGGTCGAGGTCATGGCCATCCATTCACTTTCGGTCAAGCCGTGATACAATAACCCCAGCAGGGCCCCGCGGTTCCCTGCCGCCTCAAGCTTGTCCAGTTCATCGAGCGCCTCCCGGTACCGGCCGCGCTGGACTTCCAGCCGCGCCCGGTCAAGATACCGGTACGGGTTACGGGGCTGAAACCGGTCATACACCTCGTCAATCGCCCGTTCCGCCGCATCGAAATCCCGCGCCATCAATTCCAACTCGAAACGGGTCCGCAACGCCTGCTGGTTGTAGGGATTGTTCTCGGTCAGGATATGATCGATCACCCGCCGCGCCCGGGCCGGATGTTTGGCCATCACCGCCAACTGGGCATACTGGTTCAGCCACGGCACATACTCGGGAACCGCGTCGATAGCCGCCTGATACTGCTCCAGCGCAAGATCCAGCGGCCATCGGGCCGCATCCTCGCGGTTGAGCTGGATATAACGTGCCGCCAGCCGGACCCGGAGATGCGCGCGCACCGCGGGATCCTCCGCATCCCGGATCAGCCGCTGGAGGGAATCCACCATCGATTCGGGGCGGTGGGTCAACTCGGCCAGATCCGCCCGGATATTCATGACCGATGCCCGTTGCGGATCCTCGGCCAGTATCCGGCGGGCCTGCTCATCCGCCTCCTCAAGGTTCCCCACCAGCATCAGTGAACGGGCATATTCGGTCCGGAAATCCAGGTTCTCCGGAATGGCCTCCACGATATCCGCCCAGCCGTCCATCGCATCCTCGTAGCGCTGGATCATGGTGTAAATACGGGCCAGGTCGGCTTTCACGTCGTACCGCGCATCGTCCTCCGCCACCAGTTGCTCGATCACTTCACGGGCGCGCGGCAGGTCGCCCATCCGGAAACGGTTCTGGGCATACCAATACCGTATGTCATAGTTGCCCGGATCCAAGGCCATGGAACGGGCAAAGTAACCATCCGCCTTCTGCCAGTTGCTCTGCAAGACGGCCATCTGCGCCAGCAGGCTGTGCGCCTTGGGCGAATCCGGCTGAAGCGCGTAGTATTGCAGCCACAATCGTTCCGCATCCTGCGCCCGGCCGACACGGTAATAACACCAACCCAACGCCTCCCACACGGCCTCCACGGTCGGTATTCGCTTCAGGGCTCTCTCCAGCAGGGGAATGGCCGCGGCATGATCCTGTTCCTGAATCAACAGGATCGCGGTCTCCAATTCCTTATCACCGGAAGGCACCTCGTAGTGATCCGTTGGCCCCGCGGGTTCAAGCACGAACGGCGCACGCCGGGCAGAACGATCAACCGTCACCTGTGCCCGCCATTCCACGGGATTGGAAATGCCACCCCCCGGCATGGCCGCCAGGGGCACGGTATTGTCCCAACCAAGCGCCACCAGCAGAACAGAAATCGAACCGATACCGCACACCAAGCGCTTATGCATGACTGGCACCCATTTAAACCATTCCCCGATCAACATCCGCGGGGTGCTCCGGGCTTCTCCTGCCGGACCCACTCATGGCCAATATTCCCGGATCAGGGCGGAAGCCAGCAGACGAGCCCCCTCGGGCGTCAAATGAATGCCATCCCGATCCCGGACACTTACCGAGACTGCGGTCCTCGGATCAATCAGGCGTTCCGTAAACCCACCGGTCTTCCGGTCCGCCACCAGCTTGCCCACATCAAACAGCAACACCTGTGGTCGGTGTTCCGCCTCCGCCATAACCAGGGTGTTGAGCCGTTTCACAAACCGGTCAATGACCGCATCCCGCATGGGTGGCAACAATAACCAGATGACCCGTTCACACCCTCCCGCCAACAAACGGTCCATGGCCTGCCCGATCCGTTGTGCATACTCGGCGTCCCATTCCGGCGTTTCAGGCTGCACCATGCCACGCCCGCCCGCCAATTGCATGGGCTGGCGGTCATTGGTGCCGAGCGCCACCAACCCCACCCGTGGACGGTGAACGTCGCACAATTCGGAAATCTTGCCCAGCCAGTCAAACACATCCAGGCGTGCCAGGCCCGTACCGATGTCCGCGAATGACCGCGCCTTCATATTCGGCAAACGCGACAATTCCCGCTCGATGGCGAGCCCGGGCAGGCGCATCATGGAATCCCCGATCAGCAAAACCGGTGACCGGGGCGCCGGCTCCGCCGCGCCAACCGCCAGCGCGGCCAGGCATCCGCACCATACCGCAATCCGAAAATCAAACCGCATACGCCATCCGCTCCTTGGCTGCTGATGTCACGCATCTGGAATCGTAAAGCCTATGACCCCGGATTACAAACAAACAAAATGCCGCCCATCCGCTTGCCCGGCGAACAGTTTCCGACCCCTTGACATCCCCCCTATCGCCATGCATAGTTTGCCTGCATTTTACATCGGAAAGGCAACTTATGACCATTCGGGCGAAGATCATCGGGGCAGGCGGTTACGGCGGCGTCGGCATCACGGAACTTCTGCTGCGGCATCCCAAGGCAACCGTCGGTGTACTGGTGGACGTGGAAAACGTCGGCTCAACCATCAGTTCACTGTATCCGCACCTGACCGGCTTCTGCGACGAGGTGATCGTCTCCCCCGACGACCCCAAGGCAATACAACCCTACGACGTGGTCTTCCTGGCCACCCCGGACGGGGTCGGGCAGAAACTGGCGCCCGAGGAACTGGCCCGCGGAACCAAGGTGGTGGACTACAGTGGCGATTTCCGCTTCAACAACCCCGAGAGCTATGCCGATTACGCCACCCGGATCGGGCGCGAACCCAAACACGCATCCCCCCAACTCCTGCCCGAAGCCGTGTACGGCCTGGCGGAACTGCACCGGGACCAGTTGACCACGAAAGCCCGGGTGGTCGGCAATCCCGGCTGCTTCGCCGTCAGTTGCATCCTGGGCATGGGCCCGGCGCTGAAAGCGAAACTGGTCCAGCCGGATGGCATCATCTGCGATTGCAAAACCGGTGTTTCCGGGGCCGGCAAGAAACCCAGCCCCACCTTCCATTATCCGTCCCGCTACGAAACCATGAACGCCTACAAGCTCGCCGGCCACCAGCATGTCTGCGAAGTCGAACGCGAACTGGGCATGCTGTACGGAAACCCGCTCAAGATCACCTTCACCTCGCAGGTCGTCCCGCTGTGCCGCGGCATCATGTCCACCCTCTACGCCCGGCTGGCCAAACCCCTGACCGAAGCCGAGGCGCTCGAAGCCTACCGGTCCTTCTACCGGCCCAACGGGTTTGTCCGGGTCTTCCCGTCCACGGCCCCGGTGGTATCGCTCCACGTTCGCGGCACCAACTTCTGCAACGTCGTGGTCAGCGTGGATGCGCGGACCGGCATGTTGCGGGTCGTTTCCTACATCGACAACCTGGTCAAGGGCCAGGCCGGATCCGCCCTGCAAAACATGAACCTGATATTCGGACTGGACGAGAAAACAGGACTTGACCAGCCCGGCATCTACCCGTAAAGGGTTCTCGTGGAATTGAAGATTTTATTTCGAAAGGAACATGGTCATGGAAAACGACAAGAAACGTACCGTCATTGCCGATGATGTTGAAATCACCGGAACCATCAAGTGCGCCTCGGCCATCGAACTCGGCGGCAAACTCAACGGCGACATGAATTGTTCCAACAGTGTGACGATCGGCGCTTCCGCCACGGTCAAGGGCAACCTCACCGTGGATACCGTCATCGTCATGGGCCAGGTCGAAGGCAACATCACGGCCAAGGACAAGATCGATCTCAAGTCAACCGCCCGTGTCAACGGCGATATCCGCGCCCGCCGCCTGGCCGTCGAGGACGGGGTCACGTTCATCGGTCGCTCCGAAGTGAATCCGTCCGGGACCCGTCCGGCAGGCGACGGCAAAACGGCCGGTCCGGAAACCCCTCCATCGGTTCCCGATTCCCTGGAGGATGCCAACCGGTCCAAGGGTATCTTCGGCAAGAAATAAGCCGCCCCTGCCCGTTCCATGGGTGGAGCGCGGTCTCTCCCCGGGAGATTCACCGTGGCAGACCGCAAGAAACAAGTGGCGTATATCGACGGCCTTTCGTCCGTCCGGGCTGTGCGCCGGTCCGGCCGGAATGCCGACGGCACGCATTACCGTCCGTCCAGCGAGAAGTTGCCGGTCGTCGAAACACCTTCCGACCCCCAGCCGGTCAAGCCGGCCAAACGGATCGGCCAGACCGCCCTCCCGGCGAAATTCAACCTCATCTGCTACGAATGCGGTTTCCGGTTCGTTATTTCCGGCGCACTCAAGGATACCCTCTGCCCCAAATGCCATGCCGTTCTCAGCGCCCGGGATCACCGGATCAACAGCGCCTGGTCAGGCGTCATCCGGACCGTCGGCACCGTGTCCATCCTTCCGGGAGCCAACCCGGAAGGCGGATCCATCACCACACGCCTGCTGGTTTTGGAAGCCGACGCGGGATCCGCATCCCTGACCGTCACCGACACCCTGGAACTCTGCACCGGCGGAAGCTTCGATCCGACCCGTGCCAGCCTGCAGGATGTTTCCGTCCGTGCAGACCATTGCGTGCTGGTCCGCCAGCGCCTGCAATGCCGCAACCTGGATCTCCACGGCGAACTGACCGCCGACGTGGCGGTCACCGGCCTGCTCACCATCCGGGCCGGCGGGTGCCTGCGGGGATCCGCCCATGCCGCCCACTGGACGGTGGAGGAAGGCGGCGGCGTCTGCGCCCGCATGACCATCGCCCCGGGCGAACCACATGCCCCCGCAACCGGCGATTGCACACCCACCCCTCCTCGCAAAAACTCATCCCGCAAAAGCAAATAATTTGGGATTACGCTTATAAATATTCCTTGACCCATCCGTCCGTTTTGTGATCAGGTGCGAATAGTCGCTGACAGCTTGGTCTTGGGAGGGGGAGGCTGTCGGGGACAATGGTGTTGGTACGATTCCCGCATGCTGAATAGGAGGCCCCTGTGACCCGACGCTCCGGCCATTCCCGCCCTTTCCCGGTACTCCTGCTGGCCGGCCTGCTCATCTCGGTTGCCTGGCTGGTGGCCCAAACCTTCGATTCCGCCACGGTTGAGAAGTGGTTTGACCACGGCATCTACCAGGACCACCAGATCCATAAGGTCACCTCGCTGGATGAACTGGTTGAGGACTTCGAAGCCCAACAGGCCCGCTGGCTGCCCATGGCCCCGCCCGCCACCAATTTCATCGGCTGGACCCAGATATCAACACCCGACCCCATGCTGTTCAATCCATCGTCGTTCCCCAACGATTTCGTCAAACACCTGGTCCCGGTCAACCGCGATGGCGTCGTCATGTACCCCGTCTGGGCCTCGGAAGACCCGCAA
>MHBQ01000143.1 GCA_001803315.1 Lentisphaerae bacterium RIFOXYC12_FULL_60_16 | reverse complement strand
TGGCGAACTCGACTCCCTCTGGATGGCATCCGCCGCCTGATTCAGGTCAATGAATCAGGGATGCGCCCCTGAAACACTGGTTGGTTATTTCACGCTTGCGGGGGTAGGGGTGGGTGCGCTATAAATTTCAGTTCCCTTATTCGTGGAATAGGGGGTGAGTGGCTGTTGCCCGTCCTGGGGGGCGGGAGAATCAGCAGCCTTTACATTAACCAGGAAATGGTATGGTACAACACGTGGAACAGAAAAACAGTTCGGATATTGCACGCGCGGCTATCGCCGATGACGAGCGGGCCAAAATGGCGGCCATGTACGAGGAAACGATCAAGGACTTCAACGAGGGGTCCATCGTGCAGGGCGAAGTGCTGGAAGTGCGGCCGAATGAAGTATTGATCGACATTGGGTACAAGTCCGAGGGCGTAGTGCCCGCCAATGAATTCGAAGACATCTCAACGGTCAAGCCGGGGGATAAGCTGGATGTTCTCCTCGACCAGATCGAGGACGAGCAGGGCATGGTGGTGCTCAGCAAGCAGAAGGCCGACCAGAAGCTGCGCTGGGACCGCATGTTGTCCAATTACAAGGAAGGCAGCACGGTGGAGGGGATTGTCCGGTCGCGCGTGCGCGGCGGCCTGATCGTCGATGTGAACGGCGTGGAAGCGTTTCTGCCCGGTTCTCAGATCGATGTGATGCCCATGCACAACACCGACTCCATGCTGGGCCAGACCTTCGAGTTCAAGCTGATCAAGATCAGCACGGAACGACGCAACATCATCGTGTCCCGGCGCGAATTGATCGAAGAACGCATGCGGGCCAAGAAAAAGGACCTGCTGGGGACCATCAAGCCCGGCGAACGGCGCAAGGGCAAGGTCAAGAATATCACCGATTTCGGCGTATTCGTCGACTTGGACGGGTTGGACGGCCTGTTGCATATCACCGACATGAGCTGGGGCCGGATCAAGCATCCGTCCGAGATGGTGGCCGTCGGCAATGAACTGGAAGTCGTGATCCTGGACGTGGACCAGGAACGGGAACGGGTTTCGCTGGGCCTGAAGCAGGCCCTGGCCAATCCCTGGGATGAAATTGAATCGCGGTATCCGGTGGGAAGCCGGTTGCGCGGCAAGGTCGTCAACCTGGCGCCGTACGGCGCGTTCGTTGAAATCGAACGCGGCGTCGAGGGGCTGGTACACGTGTCGGAGATGTCCTGGACCAAGCGCATTGCGCGGGCTTCGGATATCCTCAACGTGGGTGATGATGTCGATGTGGTGGTGCTCAACGTCAACAAGGACGAGCAGAAGATCGCCCTGGGCATCCGCCAGACCGAGGACAATCCGTGGGACACGGTGCAGGCGCGCTACCCGGTGGGTTCACGGGTCAAGGGCGTGGTTCGCAATTTCACGTCCTACGGGGCCTTTGTGGAACTGGAAGACGGCATCGACGGCATGATTCATGTGTCGGACATGTCCTGGACGCGCAAGATCAACCATCCTTCCGAAATGCTGCAGAAGGGGCAGGAAGTGGAGGCGCTGGTCCTCGAACTCGATCCGCAGAACAACCGGATAAGCCTGGGACTGAAACAGGCGTGCGACGATCCGTGGAGCACGATTGCCGGTCGTTATTCCGTTGGCCAGGTGGTCAAGGGGCATGTGACCAAGATTGCCTCGTTCGGTGCGTTCATCGAGCTGGAGGAAGGGATCGATGGCCTGGTGCATATCTCGCAGATCAGCGATGACCATGTTGAAAAGGTCAAGGACAAGCTGGATGTGGGCCAGGAAGTGGAAGCCCGGATCATCAAGATCGACCGGGCCGAACGGCGGATCGGCTTGAGCATCAAGGCTGTCTCGATGCCGGAAGAGGAATTCAACCGGCAGAAGGACGACATGCTGCAGGGTCTCTTGAAGCCGGGTGAGGACATGGTTACCCTGGCCGGTGCGTTCGAAGAGGCGCTGGGCGCCGCGTCCGCGGGTGAGGAGTGGAGACCGGGCCAGAAGTCCGGCAAATCCGCTTCAAAAGAAACCGACGAATAACCTCCCGCCACGCCATGTGGCGGGTTAGTCAGGCAGTCCTGCGGTGCACCGGATCCCCGGTGCACCGCTTGTTTCAGGAGTAGGACCATGCAGAAGGTGATGGAAATCCTGAAGATGCGCGGCCTGGTCGACGCCGTGACCGATCCGGTCATCGAGACCATGCTGAATGATCGAACGGTGACGCTGTACGCGGGTTTTGATCCCACGTCGGACAGTCTCCAGGTGGGGAACCTGGTGACGATCATGGTCCTGTCGCATTTTCAGCGTTGCGGGCACCGGGTGCTGGCGCTGGTGGGCGGGGCGACCGGCATGATCGGGGACCCGTCGGGCCGGTCCACGGAGCGGAACCTGCTCACGGCGGAACAGGTGGATGCCAACCTGGTTGGTATCCGGGAGAATTTATCGCGTTTCCTGGATTTTGCGCATCCGACGGTTCCGGCCGGGATCGTGAACAACCACGACTGGCTGGGGCGTTTTACCTTCATCGAGTTTTTACGGGACGTGGGCAAGCATTTCCGCATGGGCAGCATGCTGGGCAAGGAAAGTGTCAAGACCCGGCTGGCGGGTGATGCGGGAATGAGTTACGCCGAGTTCAGCTACCAGTTGTTGCAGGCCTATGATTTCCTGCACCTGTACGACACCCACGGGTGTACCCTGCAGATCGGCGGTTCGGACCAGTGGGGGAATATCACGGCCGGCATTGATTTGATCCGCAAGTTGCGAAACGCCGACGGTTACGGGGTGACCATGCCGTTGATCTGCGACCGGTCAGGCCGCAAGTTCGGCAAAAGCGCCGGGAATGCCATCTACCTGGATGCCCGGAAAACCTCGGTTTACCAGTTTTACCAGTTCTTTTTCCGCCAGGAGGATGCCGACGTGGTTCGGCTGCTGTGGATTTATACCTTCCTGTCGCCGGAAACGATTGCGGAACTTGAGCGGCAGGTGCACGAGGCTCCTGAAACCCGTGCCGCCCAGCGCCGGCTGGCGGATGAAGTCACGCGCCTGGTGCATGGGGAATCCGGGCTGGCCCTGGCGCGTCAGGCGTCGCAGGTGCTGTTCGGCGAGTCCATGGACGGGCTCAAGGCGGAGGACCTGCTCGGGATATTTGCGGATGTGGCGTCGACCGAATTGCCGGGTGAGACGGTGCGTCAGTCCCGTGTGACCGACCTAGCGGTGGCGGCGGGCGTGTGTTCCAGCAAGGGGGAAGCCCGGCGTCTTGTCCTGAACGGCGGGCTGTATGTGAGCAACCGCCGGGTGGACACCCCGGAGCGGATACTGGCCGATGCCGATATCGTGGATGGGCAGCTCGTGGTGTTCAGAACCGGCAAACGGAATTTTCACCTGGTGAAAGTGGCCGGTTGACGGGGACGGGTGGGGCCCTGCAGGAAAGAAACGGGCATCGTATGGCCGAAGGCATGGAAACAATCCGTCCGCCGGTGGAAGGGAAGTCCGGTGTGTTGCCGGACGGTTCGATCGTCATCACCGGTGCGCGCGAGCATAACCTGCGGAACATCAATGTCCGCATTCCCCGCAACCGGTTGACCGTGATCACCGGGTTGAGCGGCTCGGGCAAATCCTCGCTGGCGTTCGACACCCTGTATGCCGAAGGCCAGCGCCGGTACGTGGAAAGCCTGTCTGCCTATGCCCGGCAGTTCCTGGACCAGATGCAGAAGCCGGACGTGGACCACATTGATGGATTGTCCCCGGCGATTGCCATTGAACAGCGGACAGCCTCCTCGAATCCGCGTTCCATTGTCGCCACCACGACCGAAGTGCATGATTACCTGCGCCTGTTGTACGCCAACATCGGCATACCCCACTGCCCGCAATGCGGGCGCACGGTACAACGGCAGACGGCGGAACAGATCGTGGAGCGCCTGCTGGCGTTGCCGGCGCGGACCCGGGTGATGCTCCTGGCGCCGATGGTGCGTGGCCGGAAGGGCCGCCATGAGGAGGTGCTGGCGGCCGCCCGCAAGGCGGGATTTGTCCGGGTGCGGGTGGACGGTGTCGTGGCGGACCTGGATGCGGTTCCCCCGATGGATCCCAAGCGCATGCATACCATTGAGGCGGTGGTGGACCGGTTGATCATCACGGACCGGATCCGTTCCCGCCTGACGGATTCGGTCGAGACCGCCCTGGTGCAGGGGCATGGCATGGCCATGGTACGGACCCAGGAGGAAGGGGCTGATGAAACGGAGTCGCTGGTTTCCGAGAAGCACGCCTGTGTGGATTGCAGCATCAGCTATGAAACCCTGGCCCCGCGGAGCTTTTCGTTCAACAGCCCGTACGGTGCGTGTCCGGCATGTGCGGGTCTGGGCAACCGGATGGTGTTCGACGAGCAGTTGATCGTGCCGGATCCGACCCTGTCAATCGACGGGGGTGCGATCCATGCCTGGCGGCGCGGCGGGCGGCGCCTGATCATCTATTACAAGCAGCTGTTGCGCTCCTTCATGAAGCATTTCGGGATCGCGCCGACCCTGCCATTCGAGCAGATCGATGCGGCGGTCCGGCGCATCCTGATGTACGGGTCCGGTGATGAATCCATTGAAAGCGGGTACTGGAGGGGGGGATCTTTCCACCGGCTGCTCAAGCCGTTCGAAGGCGTGATCCCGAACCTTCAACGCCGCTACGAAAACACCGACAGCGAGTTCACCCAGCAGCGTTTGCGGCAGTATATGAGCCGCCAGGTCTGCACCGAGTGCCGGGGGGCACGGCTCAAGCCGGAGATCCTTGCGTGCACCGTGCATGGCCAATCGATCGTCGACGTATGCCGGATGACCATCCGGCAGGCGTCGGAGTTTGTGAACGGCCTGCCGTTGTCGGATATGGAACGCCGGATTGCCGCGGATGTGATCAAGGAGATCGCACGGCGTCTCGGGTTCATGATGGATGTCGGGTTGGATTACCTCACGCTGGATCGCGAGAGTGGAACCCTGTCGGGCGGCGAGATGCAGCGGATCCGGCTGGCCACCCAGATCGGGTCCGGACTGGTGGGGGTATTGTATGTGCTGGATGAGCCCACCATCGGGTTGCATTGCCGGGATAACGACCGCCTGATCCGCATCCTCAAACAACTGCGGGATGTCGGCAACACCGTGGTGGTCGTGGAACACGACGAAGCCATGATCCGGTGCGCGGATTACCTGCTCGATCTCGGGCCGGGCGCCGGGCGGCATGGCGGTGAGATCGTGGCGGAGGGGACCCTGGAGCAGGTGCTGGCCAGCGACCGCTCGTTGACGGCGCGGTACCTGAAAGGCCGCCTGACCATTCCGGTTCCGGAAAAGCGATGCGCGCCGGGCAAGGCCATGCTGCGGTTGACCGGCGTACAGGCCAACAACCTCAAGTCCGTGGACGTGTCGATTCCACTCGGGCTCTTTGTATGCGTGACCGGGGTGTCGGGCAGCGGCAAAAGCACACTGGTGGACACGGTGTTGAAGCGCGTCCTGTTCCGGCACTTCCACGGTTCGCGGGAGGAACCGGGCCTCTACCGGAAAGTGACCGGTCTGCAATACCTGGACAAGGTGATCGTGGTGGATCAATCGCCGATCGGGCGGACACCCCGGAGCAATCCGGCGACGTATACCGGGGCCTTCACCACCATCCGGACCCTGATGGCGTCCACGCCGTCGGCCAAGGTGCGGGGGTATGGACCGGGCCGGTTCAGTTTCAACGTCAAGGGGGGGCGCTGCGAGACCTGCAAGGGCGACGGGATGCTGAAACTCGAGATGCATTTCCTTCCCGATGTTTTTGTGACCTGTGAAGCGTGCCAGGGAGCGCGCTACAACTGGGAAACCCTTGAAATTCTCTATAATGGAAAGACGGTTACCGACATCCTGGGGATGACGGTTGACGAAGCCCTGGAATTTTTCCAGGCGGTACCGCCGATCGCAACGCGTTTACGCACCCTGTCGGAAGTGGGTTTGGGTTACCTGCAACTGGGACAGTCCGCGACCACGTTGTCCGGGGGCGAAGCCCAGCGGATCAAGTTGTCGGCCGAACTCAGTCGGAAGGCCACCGGCCGGACGCTCTACCTGTTGGATGAGCCGACCACGGGGCTGCATTTTGCCGACACGCAGCGTTTGATCCAGGTGTTGCAACGGCTGCGGGATGCCGGCAACACCATCGTGGTGATCGAGCATAACCTGGATGTGATCAAGACGGCGGATTATATCATTGACCTGGGACCGGAAGGCGGCGAGCGCGGGGGTGAAATCATCGTGGAAGGAACACCCGAAATGGTGGTACGATGCGCGCGTTCCTATACGGGTCAATACTTGAAGGATCGGCTGGCATGAAGGGTGTTCTACCTTACGGGTTGATGCTGGTGCTGTTTGGCACCGTGTGTCGGGGGCTGGCGGCGGCGGATGCGCCGGACCGGGCCACCGATCCGGCGGCCGCCCTGACACTCGGCAAGGCGGCCCTTGAGGATGGCCTCTACGATGTGGCCCGCCGGGCACTCCAGGATTGCCTGGAGCAACTGGGTGACAAGGACCGGCACGCGGCCCTGGGCCGGGATGCCGCAGTGGCGTTGCTGCGGCTCTGGCATGAGACCCGGCAGCCGGACCAGATGCTCCGGGAGATCCGGGCCCGGCGCGGGCAGATTCACCGGTATCTCCACCAGCCGGATATGGTTTTCTGGACCGGGATGGCGCTGTTTGACCAGGGGACATGGGTCGAGGTGGCGGATACGCTGAAGGATTTTGAACAGGCATTTCCTGACAGTCCGTATGTGGGGGAGTCCTTCCGATTGCGGGGCTGGAGCCTGGTCAAGCATGGCGACCTGGAGGGAGCCATCCGTATGTTTGAAAGGTTCGATGCGTTGAACCTTGGTCGTCCGGTGGATCAGGACCGGAACCGTCTGGATTGGGCACGTGCGTTGTTGGATGCCGGTCGAAAGGCGGAAGCCCGTGAGGTGCTGGGGCGTCTGGTCCGCCAGTCGGCACCACGCCCCGAAGTGTTTACCGGCCGATACTGGCTGGCACGCCTGGATGTGGATGATGGACAATGGGAGGCGGCCATCAAGGGGTTGCTGCCGTTGATGGACCAGGCGGAAGCCGACCCCACACTCCGTGCACAGGCGGCTTTGCTCATCGGGCGAGCCTATGAAGTCGCCCGGGTACCGGCCAATGCCCTCCCCATCCTCCAGCGGGGCTTGTCGCTGGCGACGGAACCGGCGTTGCGGCGTGAAATCGGTTTTGCACTGGGGTTGTTGACCCTGGAAACCGGTGACCGGGAGCCGGGCATTGCCCTGTTGCGCACCCTGATCCGGGAAGATCCATCCGATCCGCAGGCTGAGCAGGCCCTGCTCCGCCTGGCCGGCATCCTGCTGGAAACCTCCCGCTGGGGGGAAGCAGAGACCGAATACCGTCATTATCTGGAAACCTATAACCAGGTCCAGGGCCTGGCCCAGGCCAACCAGGGCAGGGGTTGGGCCTTGATGAAGCTGGAGCGGTATCCGGAGGCTGCCACGGCGTTCATCAAGGCCTCGCGTCTCCATCCCGATCCTGTTGAACAGGCCATGTGTGTGTTCAAGGCAGCGGACGCTTATTTTGCCAACCGCCAGTATCAGTTGGCCATGAGTTGGTATCGCCAGTTGGAACGGGATTATCCGGATCACCGGATGATGAAGCGGGCGGTTTTCCAGGTGGGGGAATGTCTGGTTGCCGAGGGATCCATGGATGCCGCCGAGTCACACTTCCGATCGATGGTGGAACGGTATGCCGATGATCCGGTGGCGGAAGAGGCCATGATCCGGATTGCGTCGCTGCGCCTTGAGCGGGGACTTTTCGAAGAGGCACTGGCCGCCTATACCGCCTACCAGGAACGTTATCCATCGGGAGCTTTGTCTGCGGAGGCTTGGTATGGGCATGGATTTGCCCTGCTCCGGCTCGCGCGCTATGGGGAGGCCATCCGCGATTTCAACCACTTGATCCAGACCTTTCCCTCGAGCCGGTTGATCGATCGTGCCGAATATCACGTGAGTTCCTGTTATTTCGGCATGGGGATGGAACGGGAAGCGCAAAACCGGTGGGAGGCGTTCCTGCAGGCGCATCCGAAGTCCGCGTGGGTGCCTGACGTGGTGTATGCCATCGCCCAGCACGCCTTCAACCAGCGCCGTTACGATGTGGCGGAACAACGGTTCAAGGAGTTTGGCGACCAATATCCGGAACGGCCCGAAGCTCCCGAGGCGTTATACTGGGCCGGCATGGCCGCCGTCCGGCGCCAGGAACGGGTCCGGGCTGTGGAGTTGTTTGCACGCCTGGTCCGGGACTTTCCGGATTCCGACGTGATTGATCGGGCCCGTTTTGCCCAGGGTGATGCCTTGACCGAGTTGGGCCGTTTCGGGGATGCCATCGTGGTGTTTGACGAGATCATACAGAAATACCCCGCCAGTCCGCTGGTCCCGTATGCCTGGGGACGAAAGGGGGATTGCCAGTTCACCCTGGGTACCGATAATTCCGCCCGGTATCGTGAGAGCATGGATTCGTACCGGGTCGTGGTGAATACGGGCAACGCCGCGCTGGACCTGGTGCTCCAGGCCGAATATAAGATTGGCCGGTGCCTGGAGAAACTGGGGCACCGGGAAGATGCCGTGGAGCATTATTACCGGCGTGTGGTGATCCGGTACCTCGACGAGAGCCGGCAGGGTGTCCACCATACGGAAATGGGAAAGACCTGGCTGACACGCGCCGCATTTTCGGCGGCGGACCTGCTGGTGGCCGCCGGTGATACCCGGGCGGCGGTGAACATTCTGAAGCGTCTGGTGGAATCCGGTGTACCGGCATCGGAGGAAGCCGCCGAACGTTTGCGGCGCATGAACCATGAAACCGTTTCCGGTCCTGTTGACCGGTAAGGTGGGACCGGGATTATCGAGCGAGATGGAGGCACAGCCATGATACGCGATTTATTGATGATGGGCGGACCAATCACCTGGTTGATCGTGATCAGCGGCGTCGTGGCGTTTGTGGTGTTCATTGAACGATCCCTTCACCTGCACCGGGCCCGCATCCGGGCGGATGATTTTCTTAAGGGGATATTCAACATCCTGCAACGGGGAAACATCTCCGAGGCCTTGACGATTTGCGAGGAAACACCCGGTCCGGTCGCCCACCTGGCCCGCATGGCCATTCTGCACCGCCAGGAGGGGCGTGAGTCGCTGCGTACGGTGATGGCGGATACCGGACAGGCTGAAGTCTCCCGCCTTGAACGGCGACTGGTGGCCATTGCCACCATTGCCCAGGTAGCCCCCTTGATGGGGTTGCTCGGTACGATTCTTGGACTGGTCGAATATGGCATGGCACTGCAGCAGGCTATTCCCCTGGTGGAGGCTCCGCGGGTCATGCAGGGGTTGATGGCGGCCATGACATCCACCGCGGCCGGTTTGACGGTGGCCATTCCCTGTTACGTGGGATTCAACCTGCTGGTGGTCAAGATCGATCGTCTGGTGTTGGACATGGAACGGGCGGCTTCCGAAGTGCTGGCGTTTTTCACCACGTCACAACCTGTGCCGGGAGCTCCGTGATGGAAGTCGGACGGCCAATAACCTGGAGGTCGGGTCTTCGTACCCGCTACAACCCGAAAAGCCGCATCGGGCAGGGTGCGATTGCCGTTGCACCCTGGATTTCGGTGGTGCTTATCTGCATGGGGTTCAGCATGCTGGATCCCTACCTGGTGCTTCGGCCGGGGGTGTCGGTCGACCTGCCGGATCCCGTTGATCTGGTCGGGCAGCCGGCTGATTTCGTGTTGGTGGTCCTGTCGGTACAGACGGCCGGCCGGACGCGGGAAGAACACGTGTATTTTGATGATGAGCGGTATCGTATTTCGGATCCGGCACGCCTTTCCGCCCTGACCGTCAAGCTGGCTGGAAAGGCCGACGAAACGCCCGGCCGCCGTCTGTTCATCGAGTCGGACCGGAACGTTCCGCATGGCACGATCATGCAGATCATGGGGGCTGCCCGCCAGGCCGGCTGGAAACGGGTGGCCCTGGCGACGAAGGGGCTGCCATGATCCACCGACGGCCGACCCTGGTATGGTCCCGTGAAGCCCTGCAGGATTTCATGCGGGGTGTCAGTCTGCCGGCGGTCATGATCGTCCTGCTCTGGATCGGGTTGTGGGGGTTCTGGCCCGCTTCAAACGTGGCGTTGCGCGATCCGAATACTGCCCCGGTCCCGCTTGATGTCAGCTTCCGGCAGAGGGATATCCGGTCCGCTTTCCAACACCATGTGCTGCCCACCCTGTTCGCCCTGCCGTCGGAGGTTGGATTTTCCGCCCCGATATCCCCGCCCCTGCGTCCGTTGACGGGTTCGCCGGTAACGGAACGGGACCTGGCGATGCCCCTGGATGGCGTGCGGGTACCCGATTCGGCTTTTGCCGGTACCCGGGCGGCATCCGGATTCCCATCCCTGGCGGATGTTTCCTACCGTCCGGTTGTCGATCATCGATCGGTTTTAAGTCCGGTCGAGGAACGCCGCTGGCGGGTGCTCGTGCAGGTACTTGACGGACTGGAGCACGGGACTTTTTCCATGCCGGACCTGCCGGAAGCGTGGTTCCAGGGATTGACGGTTCCGGTCGTCCTGATTGCCGCCATCCGGTTCGATGCCCTGGGATTTCCGCAACGGATTGTGTTGGAACAGTCCACGGATCGGAGTACGGTCAACCAATCCGTCATTCATCACCTTTATCGGGGACGGTTGCTGAATCCGAAAGGAGCAGCCTGGGGCCGGGTGCTGATAAACTGGGGTTTTGAATGAACAGGTCCTGAAGGGGAGTCATGCCTATGAGCGATCCGGTTGAACCGATGATACCGCTGGTCCGGTTGGAGTCCGCCAAGGGTGTTGAACCAGAATCCCTGCGGGATTTTCTGGAACGGCCGGCATTTGACGCGGCTGCGGAATCCGCGGCCCGGACGATCCTTGATGCGATTGCCACCGAAGGTGATGCGGCCGTGGTGCGGTATGCCAACCAGTTCGATGGGACCCGGCTCCGAACCCAGGATTTAACGGTCCAGCGCAATGAATGGGCTGTGGCACGCAAGGCGGTTGACCGGGAGTTTAAGGCGGCGGTCCGCGAGGCGCATCAGCGCATCACGGCATTTGCCCGGCGGGGCAAGCGTGAGGATTGGAGCATGGCCAGCCCCCGGGGGGGAACCCTCGGGGAGCAGTTTGTGCCCTTTGACCGGGTCGGGGTTTATGTGCCGGGCGGTGCCGCACCCCTGGTGTCCACGGTGCTGATGACCGTGACCCTGGCACGTGAAGCCGGGGTGCCGGAGATTGTTGTTTGCACCCCGTGTGGCCGGGATGGAACCGTGAACCCGCATGTCCTGTATGCCATGGAAACGGCCGGCGCGACCGAGGTGTACCGGGTGGGCGGGGCACAGGCCATCGGCATGATGGCATACGGAACGGCCACGGTCCGGAAGGTGCAGAAGATTGTCGGGCCCGGCGGAACCTATGTTACGGCCGCCAAACGGCAGGTCTACGGCCAGGTGGCGCTGGATCAGGTGGCGGGACCCAGCGAGATCGCCATTCTGGCGGACGCGACGGCTGATCCCGCCTGCGTGGCCTGTGACCTGTTATCCCAACTGGAGCATGGCACGGGGCATGAGAAGGCGCTGTTGGTTACGGATTCACTGAGGCTGGGCCAGGCGGTTGCACGTGCCGTGATCGAACGGACGGCCGGATTGAGCCGCCGGGAGGCCATTCTGAAGGTCATACCCACGGGCCTGATGCTGGTGGTGGTCAGAACGCTCGACCTGGGCATGGATCTCTGCAACCGGTTTGCACCCGAACACCTGGAAATCCATGTCAGCGAACCCCGAAAATGGTTGCGAAAAGTACGTGCAGCCGGCGCGATATTCGTGGGACACTGGTCCCCTGAACCAGCCGGTGATTTTGTGGCGGGACCGAGTCACGTCCTGCCGACCGGCGGATCCGCAGCCCGGTTTTCCGGGTTGACGGTGGATGATTTCCGCCGGCGTTCCAGCGTGATTGCGTTCACCCGGGCTGACCTGCTCGACACCCTGCCCGTGATCGAGGTGTTCGGCAGGGTGGAGGGCCTGGATGCGCATGCCCTGTCGGCACGCGTTCGTTTTGAGAGGATGTCATGACCATTTCGATTCGTGAAAGTGTTGCCCGCATGCAGGGGTATGTGCCGGGTGAACAGCCCCGGACGGGCGGGTTCATCAAGCTGAACACCAACGAGAATCCCTATCCACCCTCGCCGGCGGTCGCCCGCGCCCTGCAAACGTTGGATCCGGCCGACCTCCGGCTGTATCCCGATCCCGCCTGCACGGTCCTGCGCCGGGCCATCGCGGACCTGCACCGGTGTGATCCGGCCCGGGTATTGGCCGGGAACGGGCTGGACGAGCTGTTGTCATTGTGTGTGCGGGCATTCGTTCCGGATGGCGGCAGTGTCGGTTTCATGGATCCCTCCTATTCGCTGTATCCGGTGCTGGCGGACATCCGCGGACTGTCCAAGCGGCCGGTTGCGCTGGGGGCCCGCTATGAATGGAACATGCCGGCAGGCTATACCGCTTCCCTGTTTATCCTGACGCATCCGAATGCGCCGACCGGCCTGTGTTATGACCGCGCGTCGGTCCTCGGGTTCTGCCGTTCGTTTGCCGGGGTCGTGGTAATTGACGAGGCCTATGTGGATTTTTCCGACCGTGACTGCCTGGAGTTTGCCTTGTCGGAACCCAACGTGCTGGTGGCCAGGACCCTTTCAAAATCCTATTCCCTGGCCGGCTTGCGCGTGGGCTACCTGGTGGGGCCGGAACCGCTGATCGCCACCCTGGACAAGATCAAGGATTCCTACAATCTGGACCGGGTGGCACAATGCCTGGCGACCGCGGCCGTCAATGACCAGGCGTGGATGCTTGCCAACGTGCGGCGGATTCGCGACACCCGGGCACGGCTTCAACAACAGCTGGTAAAACGCGGGTGGGAAGTGTTCCCGTCCCAGTCGAATTTTATCTGGACACGGCCGGCCGGCAAAACTGCAGACGCCTGGACCATGGCCTTGAAGGACCGGCAAATCCTGGTTCGGTATTTCCGCGGGCCCCGGACGTCGGATTGCCTGCGCATCACGGTTGGAACGGATGAGGAAACGGATCGTTTGCTGACGGTCCTGGATGAACTGGCCTCCGGAGGAACCACACGATGAAAGCACGCCGGGCGATCATAGAACGAAAGACACGGGAAACGGACATCCGGATCGGGTTGAATCTGGATGGCGCCGGACGATGCCGCGTGACGACGGGCATCGGTTTCATGGATCACATGCTGGAACTGCTGGGACGTCATGCGCTGGTGGACCTGGAGGTCCGGGCGCGGGGCGACATCCATGTCGATTACCACCATACCGTGGAGGATCTTGGAATCGTACTGGGACAGTGCCTGAACCGGGCGTTGGGTGACCGGAAGGGGATTGCCCGATATGGCTGGTGCCTGCTGCCCATGGATGAATCCCTCTGTCAGTGCGCCGTGGACCTTGGCGGGCGGCCGTATCTGGTCTACCGGGCCGCAATCCGCAAGCGCAGGGTGCTTGATTTCGACATCAAGCTCGTGGAGGAATTCATGCGGGCGCTGGTCACGGAGGCGCGGATGAATCTGCATCTTGCGCACCTGTACGGCAAGGAACCCCATCATGCGTGTGAATCCATGTTCAAGGCGCTCGCCCGTGCCGTGCGCATGGCGGTTGCACCCGATCCGCGTGAACGTGGGATTCCGTCCAGTAAGGGCCGGATCTGACACCGTTTGCGAACCCCGTTGACTCGAATGGAATCCGTATGGAATCGAAATTGATCCTGTTGCCTGCGATTGACCTGCAGAACGGTCGCTGTGTCCGGTTGCGCCAGGGGAATCCGGATGATGCCACCGTCTATTCCGATGATCCCGTGGCCATGGCGAAACGATGGGCTGATGCCGGCGCCACCTGGTTGCACGTGGTGGATCTTGACGGCGCGTTCCGGGGGGAACCGGTCCATGCCGACCTGATCCGGCACATGGTCAAGGCGGCCGGTATACCGGTGGAAGTCGGAGGCGGCCTCCGCACCGATGATGATCTGCAGCATCTGATCGATCACGGGGTGGCACGGGTTATTGTCGGAACCCGCGCGCTGGCCGACATCCGGGTGCTGGAAGGAATGGTCAACCGTTTTGGCGAACAATTTGCCGTTGGAATCGATGCACGGGATGGAATGGTCCAGGTCCGCGGATGGGCCGAAACCTCGGCGATTACGGCGCTGGAACTGGCGGACCGTGCGGACCGGGCGGGGGTACAGACGCTGATTTATACCGACACGGCCCGTGACGGCATGCTGGGTGGTGTCAATGTGCCGGCGGTGGAGGGAATGTGCCGGGCGGTCTCCTGCAACGTCATCGCATCGGGCGGTGTGTCCTCTGTGGACGATGTCCGGCGGTTGCGGAGTATCGGGTGTGCCAATCTCCAGGGTGCGATTGTCGGCAAGGCCTTGTATGAGGGTACGGTTGATCTTGGCGACATGATCCGGGCTGCATCCGGGCAGCCGCCTGCCGGGAGGAAGCCGGCATGATTATGAATGTGCAATCCTCGGTGCTGGAAAACGGGGTCCGGGTTATCACGTCATCGATTCCCCGTGTGGAGAGTGTGACCGTGGGCATCTGGGTGGCCGTCGGGGCGCGCCATGAAAGCAACCGGCAGGCCGGGATCAGCCATTTCCTGGAACACCTGCTTTTCAAGGGGACCCGCCGGCGTTCCGCCATCGATATCTCCCGTGCCATCGAGGGGACGGGTGGGTACCTGAACGCATTCACCCAAGAGGAGAGCACCTGCTATTATGCACGGGTTGTCGCCGACCAGACTTGGACGGCGCTGGATGTGTTGGCGGACATGGTGCTTCATCCCTGCCTGGCAACCGGGGATATCGGGAAGGAATGCGGCGTTATACTCGAGGAAATTGCGATGTATCAGGATCAGCCGCAACACCTGGTGCAGGATATGCTTGGCCGGGCGCTCTGGCTGGATCATCCGCTTGGCAGACCCATCATCGGGCTGGCTGCTTCGTTGAAGCAGATGAACCGGGCGGAACTGTGCCGGTTCCGCCAGCGCATGTACCGGCCCAACGGCACGATTGTTGCCCTGGCCGGAAAGGTTGACCATGACGATTGCGTCAAGGCGGTCCGGCGCCTGCTGGGCCGGATACCACGCCAGCGGGTCCAGCCGTTCCAACCGGTTTTGCGCAGCACCGCCCGTGAGCCGGTCAGCCTGATGGCCAAGGATATCGAGCAGATGCAGCTGGCTGTCGGATTCCGCCATTTCGGAAGGCATGATGGGCGCCGGTATCACCTGCGGATCCTGAACGCCGTATTGGGTGAAAACATGAGTTCACGACTGTTCCAGACGGTTCGGGAACAACATGGGCTGGCCTATTCGATTCATTCCAGCTTCCAGTTGTTGGCGGATACCGGGGCCTGGATCGTGGGGGCTGGATTGGATCGGAAACGGTCGCGCAAGGCTTTGGGATTGATATTCCGTGAGATTGAGAAGATACGACGGCAGACCATTCCGTCCGATGAGTTCCGGCGCGCACGGGATTATGCCATCGGCCAGCTCAAGCTGAGTCTGGAAAGCACCACCCACCACATGATGTGCCTGGGGGAACACCTGCTATCCTACGGGCGATTCCTTTCACCGGAGGAAGCCATCCGGAAAATTGAGGCGGTGACACCGGCGGATGTGCAGGATCTGGCCGCCGTTCTGTTCCGTCCCGAGCGGTGTAGTGTCGCCATGATTGGACCCGGGTTGACACCGGCGGATGCCACCTGGATACAGGACGTTGTGAATCGCCTCCGATAGGGTTATGAACCGTGTCCTGACGGAATTTCCGCGCCGCCATCCGCTGGTCCTTCCGGCCGTTGCCTGGGTGGCGGGCCTGTTGACCGGGTTCGGAACCAGGCCGTCTTATGATTTCCGCTGCCTGGCCGTTTTCGTCGGATTTCTTCCATGGTTATTGGCCGTGTTTTTCCGCCGTCAGGTCGGATACAATGTCCGGGTAACCGGTTGGTTGATGCTGGTGTTTTGTCTCGGCTATTGGCGTGCCGGAGGGACCCTGAATTCAGCGATCGATCCACCGGTGGATGACGCTGAAATCCGACTGATCGCCGTGGTGGCTGGTGATCCTGAACCGGCGGGAAACCCCTGGGAACCGCGTGGATTGGTGACCCCGGTTTCCCCGGTGGGCGCCTGGCGCGAGGCGGATGGAACACCGCTAAACCTTGGCGGCCGGGTATACCTGAAGTTGTATGGCCGGGGATTGCCGGCGTACAACGAACGATGGGAATTCAGGAATGTCCGTCTGACCGGTAACCGTGCAGGATCGGGGCCGTTACGCGCGACGGCCATGTTGCATCACGCCAAACGATTGGAGCACGATCCCACAGGCCGTTTGGGTAGTCGTCTGTTTCGCGTTCGGCGTGAGGCGGCGGATATCCTGGCATACGGCGTTGAGAATAAGCCGGTTTCCGTCAGTGTTGTACGGGCCCTGTTGCTGGGATACCGGTCGGGACTTGGAAATACCCTGCAAAAGCAGTTTGCCCAAACAGGAACGCTCCATGTGTTTGCAGTTTCCGGATTGCATGTGGTCATGATCACGGGACTGGTGGTACAGCTGTTGCGGCTTGTGGGTTGGTCACGGGTATACTGGTTCTGGGGCATTCTCCCCCTGGCATTGTCCTACGCGTGGATGACGGGGATGACCCCCAGTGCGGTACGTGCCACGGTGATGGCGCTGGTCTTCCTGGCGGCACCGCTGGTGGGACGTCGTGCCGATGGGGCGTGTGCTTTGGCAGCCGCCTTGATCGGGATCACGGCGGCCGATCCCGATCAGCTCTCGGCACCCGGACTGGTTCTTTCGTTTACCGTGGTTGGCGGGTTGATGGCCCTGGTGCCGGTGTTTAGCGCCGTCTGGCGGCCATGGCTACAACTCGATCCATGGGTGCCCAAGGCACAGCCCAATCCACATCCACGGTTGAGGTCCATGGTCCGATCCATCCTGCAACTGGTCACCGTATCGGTTTCGGCCTGGCTGGTATCAGCGCCTTTGACGGCCTGGTATTTTGGCTGGCTGTCACCGGTGGCCATGATGAGCAACCTGGTGGTGGTTCCGTTGGTTGGCTTGATTATGCTGGCCGGAAGCCTAAGCCTTGTTTCGGGGTTGTTTCTCCTGCCCCTGGCAGGAGTCTTCAATCACATCAACCTGCTTTTGACCAGCGTGCTGTTACGATCGGTGCGATGGTTTCATGCGATACCCGGCGGCGGACTCCAGGTTGAGGAGTTTCCCGGATGGGCGGTTTTGACCTGGTATACCGTGCTGGGGATGGGGGTATTGGCTTGGTACACCTATCGCCGTAAGGTTTGTCCGCAGATGCAGTACGGTCCGGACTTTATGATGACATGATTTTCCGGCTGACGGGATTGTAACTCCAGGATCGTCCGTTGACGGAGAAAATGACGCCGGGACTCTGCGATTCAATTTCCCGGGCCGGTTTGATGCCGTACCCCGTCTCGTATTCTGCGATTACATTCCGGACCATGGAGTTCGTCAGGGTGGCCACTGGTGGGTTTTCTTCCCGGTAGGGAATGAGCAGGGCATAGAAATCACCGGTATTATCGGGACAGGAGGCCTCCAACTTCAGGTAGGTGATCGGTGTGGAAGGATCAGCCCGGGTACTGTGATCGGAGGCAATCCGTTGCGTCAATGCCATCCGGGATAACGGTATGATCTGGAGGCGTACATGTCCTGCCGTGAACAGCGCGCTGCCATCCCGCGTTTCAATGCCGCCGCCGGAGTGAAAGATCCAGGACAAATCCACCGGTGAATCGCCGGCCCGTTCGATCTGGTCATGAATAAAGATAAATTCGCGATTCACAAAGGCCAGGGTCCGGTCGAAGGTCCGCAACCGTCCCGGATAGGCATTGACGACACGGCCGGTGGCGATGGTGGCGTCAGCTTCCTCGCGTAAATTTTCAAAGACACCATAGACGGTCGCCCATTGTCCGGCACGCAATCGACGGCAGAAGATGCTGGTGTCGGTGGTGATGACCTGACCTTGCCCGTTGACCAACAGGGAATTGTGGGCAATGGTATCCAGCCGGTAATCCTTCCCGTTGGAATAATCATACTGCCCGCATTCGACCAGCAGGCGTTCACCGAACGCCGACAGGGTGAAACTGTTCAAGTGAAGGTGGTTGTGATGGCAATTGGCGGGCCCGTTCAGCCAGGTTGCCTGAACGGCGTCATCGCTCCAATCGCTCCTGAGACTGAGCATCTGCAGGCCGGAAAAAAACCGGTTGCGTTGGGAATCGGGTGGGGGGGCTGAAGGGACCGATGGATCATAGGCGATCAGGTAATAGAGGCTGTATTCGAGGCTTTCACCGTCCATTCCCCAGTCATGGGTGATCAGGCGGCGGGCGATCCATTGGAATTCTGGCTGCTTATGGTAAGCGGCGAGGAAGGCGACCGGCGGCCAGAGGTGGGTGAGGTGACTGGAATCGGCGGTGTTGTTGCAATTCGTCAACCACGGAAGGATGTTGTGCAAGGCGTAATGTGCTGTGTTGTGGAGGAACGGTTCATGGTACAGGTCGATTCCCTTCAGGCGTCGCAACGGCTCGACTCCGCAAAGCATGTGGCGTGTCCCGTAGTTCCAGTAGAGCAGTCCTTCCGGGTAGCCGCCGTCCGGGCAATGGGAATCGATGGCCTGCCGGGTCTGGTGCAGGCAGGCGTCGAAGACGGCACGGGTATCCATGGCTTCTTCGAAGAGGATGGACGCCATGAGCGTGGGTCCATTGATCACATTGATGCCATTGCAGGTATACCATTGGGTTGCGGGGTGTTTGGTCTGAAAATCATGGAGGACCACTTGCAGTCCCCATTCCTGGATGCGGTTGCGGATCTGGGCGCGATCCTGCGGGGAGAGAAAATCGTATAACCAGTCGTAGGTCATGCCCAGGGTGCGGGTGGCCCCGCCGGTAGCCAGACTCGCACAGCCGTGGTTGTTTTTCGGATCCCAGGAGGCATGGTCCAGATAGGCGAGGGCCAGTTCGCGCGCCCGGACGGCAAACTCCTCGCGGCCGGTGATCAGCCAGGCGAACGCCAGATGTTCCGAACGGATATGTCGAGGATACACCGGTGGAGCATCAGGCTTGAGGCGCTGTTCGCAGGCTGCCAGAAGCCGTTCCCAGGTGCCCCGGCAGTCGGGATGGGCGAGTTTTTCGCGGATGGCGGGCAAATCGGACCGTGTGAAGAAAAGTCGGGGATATTCACCGGCTGCCGGCTTTGAATCGTACATGCAACCTCCGGTTCATGGTTTCCAGTTCAGCCAGGTTTCGGCCATTCGACGGCCCAGTTCCAACTTGGCGACTTTATTGAAATGCAGGCGGTCGTAGAGGCACGGGCGAAGGTCGGTCGTGTCGATATAGCGGAATCGCTTGTCAATTGACGGCAGTTCTGATTGCCGGGCACGGACGATGTCCCGGTTGGGGCCCTCGGCGGCGATCCCGCCGATAATAACCTTCATCATTGAGGCGGATGGCAGGTCGACACGCAGGTTTTCAGCCAGCAGTCGCAACCGTATGCCGGATTCACGGGCTTCGGATTCGGAATCGCTTTCGCCCTGGACATACAGCAGGGCGGCGATGTTGAAACCGGTGTCGGCCGGTAACAGGGACAAGGCATGGTGCACGGTTTCCACCACATGCCGGTACATGTGAT
>MHBQ01000142.1 GCA_001803315.1 Lentisphaerae bacterium RIFOXYC12_FULL_60_16 | reverse complement strand
AGGATTTCGGCACGGGACATGGCAGGACAGGACCTGGTCATCCGTTTTGACAGTGCGGATGCCGCCTGGTTGAAGGGATATACCCATTTCCTCTCCGGTGTGCTCGACATCCTGATGGCATACGATTGGATGCCTGTCTGGAACCAATGTGCGCATCTCGTGTTCAGCAATCCGAAACCGATACCGCCGATTGCCCAACATGCCGCCATCGGGAATCGCCGGGATATGGGACAATGGCTGGATTTTATTGCCGCCCTGCATGACATGCGCCTGGAGTTGATTCAGAAGGACGGCTTGCGCCGTGCACGGGATGAGTTCCGGGGAATGATCAGCAGCAGTCGGGTCTGCTGGCAGCGCGTGCTTGCCGAGACCGACGATGAGCACGAATGGCTCCCCGGTCCAACGCAGACCGGACCAGGAGGCGCAAAGATCACGGCCCAGCAGATTGAAGGCTGGCAGCTTGTCCTGAACGAACTGGAGTCCATCCTGCAAGGGCAGAAGCTCCTGCCCCATTGGAGAATCAAGGCAGGGGAAGGCATCAATGTGGAGAAATTCGTCAACTCGCCTCCCCGGCTGGATATGGTGTTGCTGATCCAGGGATCGGCTTTCATACCTTATCTGGAGGAAGGGCCCATGAGCGACCGGGACACCTGGCAACGGTTGATTCAACCTTTCGGTCCGGGATTCCCGATGTTCGCCCTGTGGAGCAATTGATGGTCGGCAGATTGACGAATTTCGAATAGGACCGTCCGGGTGGGGAAGGGAAACCGCTGATAGCCGCTGATGGGCGCAGACGGGGACGGGTGGGGGATTTGAAATGAACGATGTGATGGCTAGGATTGAAATCGTTCAAGGTGACATTACGAAACTGGCGGTTGATGCCATTGTCAATGCGGCCAATCAGACTTTGTTGGGTGGTGGCGGCGTTGACGGATGCATCCACCGGGCCGCAGGTCCGAAACTCCTGGCTGAATGCATAACCCTGATGGGTTGCAAGACCGGGAACGCCAAGATCACGAAGGGATACAACCTGCCCGCCAGGTATGTCATCCATACGGTGGGTCCCGTCTGGCATGGAGGTGGCAAGGGGGAGCCGGAATTGCTGGCCAGTTGCTATCGTCGGAGCCTGGAAGTGGCCGTTGAGAATGGACTGAAGACCATCGCTTTTCCCGGCATCTCAACGGGGGTCTATCACTACCCGAAAGAAGCAGCCTGTAAAATTGCGCTCCATACGACCCTGGAATTCCTGGCCACCCATCCTGAAATTGAGAAGGTGATCTTCGTGTGTTTCAGTGCAGGGGACTATGCGCTGTACCAGGACCAATGCCGATAGCCTCCTCATTGCTCCAGAATGCGGAGATTAGGCGCCTTATTCTCCGCATAATATGCGGAGAATAAGAAGGAATAACCCCTTTTTCTCAGGTAGTGATATCTCCCATGGCGTGACTCGCCACCCGTCTCCATGTTTCCAACACCATCAAACGGTGACGGTGCGGAAGGCGTATAGGTCCGCGTCTTTGAGGATGAACCGGAAGCGGACGGGTTTGCCGGCCAGGGCGGACAGGTCGGAGCCCTGTTTCCAGGCGACCGGCGTGTCGAGGTGGTCGCCAAACAGCGGGGGCATGTCGGCGGCGGAGAACCCGGGAACCGGTTGCCCGGCGGGATCCTGGATCTCGATCCGGATGTTTCCGGCGGCTGATGTGGCATAGTTCAGGCGCAGGGTGTGGCCGTCGAATACCAGGGGATGCGTGACCGCTTCCCCGCCGTCATAGCCGGCGGACAATGAGACAAATCCCCAGGGGCGGATCGACAGGCGACGGAGTTTGCAGGGTTCCTGGTCCTTCTGCATGTAGTGTTCACTGACCAGCATGCTCCATTCCGTGTCGGAGGTCGTGAGGATGCCCCAGGACGGGTAATTGTTGCGGTGGGTCCAGTTCCGTTGGTCGAGTCCGGGACGGACCCAGGCTTCGCGGTACCGGGTCCAGTGAACGCCATCGCGGCTGCACATGAAGAGGGCGTCGTTGCAGCCGTCGCCGCTGGGGCCCTGGACATTCTCGCGGATCTGGACAAAACGGTTAGGGAACCCGATATAGATGTGTTCGGCGCCCGGGCAGGGCGTGATGCCGTTGGTATACATCTGGGTCTCCAGGTCACCATCCTGGTATTGCAGGGGTTGGACGGGGGACCAGTGGATGAAGTCGGATGACGTGGCGGTCTGGATGGCCCGTACACCGATGGCCCAGTTGATGCCATCCTTCGGGTAGGGAATGCCGGTGGCAGGGTCGGCGAACATGCGGGTGTAGGAACGATAACAGCCGGTCAGCGAATCCCAGAAGGCGGTGTTGATCGTGTCGAAGGTGCCGTCCATCTTCAGGGTGTCGGGCCCGATCCGGTGCCAGTGCAACCCGTCGGGTGATCCGACGGCGCCGATTTTTTCCCAGCCGAGCAGGGACAGGCCCTTATAGCGGGACTCGGGTGGGCAGTCCGGACGGGTGTCCAGGAAAGCCGGCGGCACGAGGGGATCCGGTCCATGCCAGAGGATATTGTTCTTTTTGGATCCCTGGAATTCCACCAGCCCCAGGTCCGGCCGCTGGAAGGAGCGGCCTCCATCGTGACTTTCAGCCATGGCGATGATGCAGATGGCTTCCTTTTTCAGGTCCGGGATGGCGGCCCGGTAATAGAGGCGGATGGCGGAATCCGTCTGTACGAGACTGTAGGCGCCGAGCGTGGTGTCCTCCCAGGGGGCCCCTCCCTGGAATACCACTTCGCGGCGTTCCGGGTGAGCGAGACGCAGGCTGGCGCGGTCCCGCCGGTCGATCAGGGTTTCATCAACGAACAGTTCGCGCCGGGTACCGATGGAGAGCGGGGAATTCGACATGATAGGGTTCTCCTTGGGTGCAATCGACGCGCATCGTAGTCGATCATTCCGCATGGTCAATGACGGAATCCCCCGGGGGAGGGAAGTGTTCAGAGGCCCCGATTCAATATTCGTCCTGGTGGAACCATTCGGCGTTTTCGAGCCAGGCGCCCTCGGCGTTGGCCAACAGGTTCACGAGGGTGTCGAGCAGGGCGAAGTGCAGCTTTTCCTCGGCAATGATCGCCGTGAACAACGCCGTCGTTGCCTCACCATCGCTCTTGCGGGCCTTCTTGGTGTAGAAATCAATGCTCTTCTTCTCGAGGGATCGCGCCTGCCGGTAGAGTTTGAGTTGGGAGAGTTTGTCAACCGCCATGGGTTTTTTGTCGAGCAGTTTACGGAAGAGGTTCCGGGCCTGGACCCGGAGTCTGGATTTCGGCAAAACGGCTTTCCGGTTCGCCGCCAGCCTGACCAGCACGGCCTGATGCTGGGCTTCGGCATCCGCCAGCCGGCCCAGGATGGCTTTGAGTCCCGGTGTCCGGGTCTTGGCCTGCAGCTTGCGATAAAAAACCTCGCCGTCCTTCTCCATCTGGATCGCGTATTCCACGATGTTCATGGGTGTTCTCCTTGTGTTGGGTGGTTTACAGCCGTTGGAAATAGTGGGTGCTCTGGCCCATGAGCCGCTGGGCGGCTTCCATGAGGGTTTCGGACAGGGACGGGTGGGCATGGATGGTGAGGGCCAGATCCTCGGCGACTGCCCCCATCTCGATGGCCAGCACGCCTTCGCCGATCAGTTCCCCGGCGCCGGTGCCGCTGATCCCGACCCCGAGTAGGCGCCCGCCTTCCGGGTCGGCGATGATCTTGGTGATTCCTTCCCGCCGGCTCAGTGTCGCCGCACGGCCGGATGCCTGCCAGGGAAATACGGCCACCCGGATGTCGAGGCCCTGCCGACGGGCTTCGTCCTCGGTCAGCCCGCACCAGGCGATCTCGGGATCGGTGAACACCACGGCGGGAATGGCGCGCGGTTCATACACGGCTTTGCCATTCAATATGGCTTCAACCGCGAGGCGTCCCTCGTGCGTGGCTTTGTGGGCCAGCATCGGCTGGCCGGCTACATCGCCGACGGCATATATCGAGTCGCACGAGGTGCGGCGCCGGTCATTGACCGTGATGAACCCTTTGGCATCCACGTGGATGCCGGCTGTTTCCAGCCCGGCGCCGGCGGTAACCGGCCGCCGGCCGATGGCGACGAGGACACGGTCGAACCGTGTTTCGGGCGGATGGTCCGGCCCTTCAAGGGTTACGCGAAATCCCCCGGCATCGGGTTGCACGCCGGTGACCCGGGTGCCGAGCTGGATGGCGGCAAACCGGGTTTTCAGGTGGGCGGCCAGCGGCTTGACCAGGTCGGGGTCCACGCCCGGCAGGAGGGTGGCGGTGGCTTCCACCACGGATACCCGGGAACCCAGGGCGGCATAGGCCTGGCCCAGTTCCAGACCGATGTATCCGCCGCCGATGACGAGCAGGGATCCCGGCAGGGCATCCAGCGCCAGGGCGGCGGTGGAATCCATGATGCCGGGCAGGTCGGGAAGGAATGAGGGGCGGACCGGTTCGGACCCGGTCGCCACGATGGCGTTATCGAATTGCACCGTGCGGGTTTCGCCCCCGGCTGTCCGGATCACGGCGGAATGGGGTCCGGTGATGGCTGCTTCACCCTGGATGAACGTGATGCCGCGTGCCCGGGTGAGCTGGCCGAGTCCGCCGGTGAGCTGGCGGACAATCGATTCCTTCCAGGTCCGCAGGGCGGGAATATCGATGACGGGTTCCGGGAAGGTGATGCCCATGGCGGGCGCTTCGCGGGCGGCTTCCAGGACGTGGGCGGCATGCAGGATGGCCTTGGAGGGAATACACCCGCGGAACAGGCATACACCGCCGGGTTCGGGATCGCGATCGACGAGGATCACCTTCAGGCCCCGGTCCGCGGCATGGAAGGCGGCGGGATAGCCGCCCGGTCCCGCCCCGATCACCAGCAGTTGGATGGTGGTTTCGCTCATGGCGTCATCCTTCCAGCGCGAGCAGCAGCGGTTGCTGGATGGCGTCGATGATCCAGCCGAGGAAAGCGGCCCCATCGGCCCCGTCGATCACCCGGTGGTCGAACGACAACGAGAGCGGCAGGAGGGTGCGCGGGCCCTGCCCGGGTTCGCCGGCGGCCTCGACGTTGTACCGGCCGATGCCGAGGATCGCCACTTCAGGGTGGTTGATGATCGGCGTGAAGAAGGTGCCGCCGTACCGGCCGAGGTTCGTCACCGTGAAGACGCCGCCCTGCATCTCCTCCAGGGCCAGTTTGCCGGTCCGGGCGCGTTCGGCGATGGCCGATATCTCGACCGCGAGCTCGATCATGTTCTTCCGGTCGGCGTCCCGGATGACCGGCACCACGAGCCCGCGTGCCGTGGCGACGGCGATGCCGACATGGATCGATTCCCGGACGATCAGGGACTGGTTGTCCATGTCCACCGACGAACGGAAGCGGGCAAAGGATTTCAATGCGGCGGCGACGATCTTGGTGACCATGACGGCCATGGTGAGTTTTCCGCCCTGCTTTTCGGCGCGTGGCGCGTAGCGGATGCGCAACGCCTCCAGCCCGGTGATGTCCGCCTTGTCGTGGATGGTGACGTGCGGGATGGTGGACCAGCACCGCGAAAGGTGTTCGGCGGTTCGACGCCGGATGACGCTCATCTTCTCGATGGTCACGGGGCCCCATTGTGTGAAGTCGGGCAGGGGGGGGAGGGGAGGGGTGCCGGCGCCGGACCGCGCCGCGGAGCGGGTGCGGACGAATTGCATGACGTCGTCACGGGATACCCGGTTATGGGGACCCGTCCCCGGCACCTGGTCCACATCCACCCCGAGCTCGCGCGCGAAGCGGCGGACGGACGGGGCGGCGGGGACATGCCGTTCCGGCCGGGGGAGGGTTGTTTCCGGCGGAGGGGGTGGCGGCGTTGGCGACGGTGGTGTTGGTGCCGGGGCAGGGACTTTGGGCTGGCCGGTCTCGGCCTGCGGTTTTGCCGGTTCAGGAGCGGCGGGAACCGGTTCCTGTTTCGCGGGTGCGGCCGGGGCCGCGGGTGCGGTGGCATTATCCGGCACGGTCAGAACCAGGAAGGGCGCGCCCACGGAGACTTCGTCGCCGGCCTTGACCAGGAATTGCCGGACCGTTCCCGCGGCGGCGGCGGGCACTTCCAGCACCGCCTTGTCGGTTTCCAGCTCGAGAACGGGCTGGTCCTTCTGAACGGTATCACCGATGCCGGCCATGCATTTGATGACCTGGATCGTCTTCACGTTTTCGCCGACGGATGGGATTGAAAGTGTCTGTTCCATGCGGCTGCCTGTTCCTTTACCGGTTCACGGGGTTGTCCCGGTTGCGGTCAATACCGAGTTGGTCCGCCGCCTTTTCGAGCGACCCGGAATCGAAGTGTCCCGATGCGGCGAGGCTGCTGAGTGCGGCGAAGGTGATGTGTTTGGCGTCCACTTCGAAGAAATCGCGCAGGGCTGCCCGGCCGTCACTGCGGCCGAACCCGTCCGTGCCGAGCGTGGTGAAGCGGGATCCCAGCCAGCGTCCCACGCTGTCGGGAACGGCGCGGACATAGTCGGTGGCTGCAACGACCGGCACGTTGTCCGTGCCGAGGCAGGCGGCCAGGTGGGCGATGCGCGGGGATTCGTGCGGGTGCAGGCGATTCCACCGTTCGACGTCGCAGGCGTCGTCGTGCAGGGTCTTGTAGCTGGTGGCTGACCACACGCTGGCGCGAATGCCGAACGAATCGGCGAGCAGGGTGCGGGCGGCAAGCGCCTCGCGCAGGATGGCCCCGCTGCCGAGCAGGTGGACCTGCGGGTCGCCGTCGGCGGGCGCGACCCCATAGAGGCCGCGGAGGATTCCCTCGGTACAGCCGTCGGGCATGGGAGGCTGGGGATAATTCTCGTTCATGACGGTGAGGTAATAGAAAATGTCCTCGCCGTCCCGGAACATGCGCTGGAGTCCATCCCGGATGATGCAGGCCAGCTCATAGGCGTAGGACGGGTCATAGGCGCGGAGGGTTGGCACCGTCATGGCCAGCAGGTGGCTGTTGCCGTCCTGGTGCTGGAGCCCTTCGCCGGCGAGGGTGGTGCGACCCGAGGTGGCCCCCATCAGGAAGCCGCGCGTCCGGTTGTCGGCGGCGGCCCAGATGAGGTCTCCCACCCGCTGGAGCCCGAACATGCTGTAGAAGGTGAAAAACGGGATCATCGGGATGCCGTGATTGGCGTGGGAGGTGCCGGCGGCGATGAACGAGGAGAGGCAGCCGGCCTCGGTGATGCCCTCCTCGAGGATCTGGCCGTCGGTGGCTTCCTTGTAGTAGAGCAGGTTTTCCTTGTCCACCGGCTCATACAACTGGCCGGGATGCGAGTAGATGCCGCATTGCCGGAACAGGGCATCCATTCCGAAGGTACGGGCTTCGTCGGGGACCATGGGGACGATGGACTTTCCGATTCCGGGGTCGTGCAGCAGTTTCGCCAGCATGCGGACGAACGCCATGGTGGTGGAAACGGCGCGGTCGCCGGTGCCTGCCATGAATTCGTCAAAGAGGTTGGGATCGGCGGGTTGCAGGGGGACCGACACCGTGATGCGTCGCGGCAGGTAGCTGCCCAGCGCGGCCCGGCGTTCCTTCAGGTAGCGCATTTCCTCGCTGTCGGGAGGGGGAACATAAAAGGGCAGTTGGTTGACCTGTTCGTCGGACAGGGGGATGTTGAAACGGGTCCGGAACCCGCGCAGGGCTTCATCGTTCAGTTTCTTCTGCTGGTGGGTGACGTTATGCGCTTCGCCGAACGCGCCCAGCCCGTACCCCTTGATCGTCTTGCACAGGATGACGGTGGGCGATCCGGTATGCGCGATGGCGGCGGCGTAGGCGGCATGGACCTTGACCGCGTCGTGGCCGCCGCGGTTGAGTCGTTTGATCTGGTCGTCGGTCAGGTGTTCGACCCGTTTGAGCAGGAGCGGGTCGGCACCGAAGAAATCCTGGCGCATGTAGGCGCCGGGTTCCACGGCATATTTCTGGTACTGGCCGTCCACGACCTGCTGCATGCGGTTGAGGAGTCGGTCGTCCGAATCCTGCGCGAGCAGGGGATCCCAGTCCCCGCCCCAGATGACCTTGATGGCATTCCAGCCGGCGCCGCGGAAGACGGCTTCGAGTTCCTGGATGATTTTGCCGTTGCCGCGGACCGGTCCGTCGAGGCGCTGGAGGTTGCAGTTCACGACGAAGATCAGGTTGTCCAGTTTCTCGCGGGCGGCCAGGGTGATGGCGCCGAGGGATTCCGGCTCATCGGTTTCGCCGTCGCCCACGAAGGCCCAGACCCGCTGGCCGGCGGGAGCGCGCAGTCCGCGGTCCTCGAGGTACTTGATGAACCGTGCGTGGTAGATGGCCTGGAGGGGTCCGAGCCCCATCGAGACGGTGGGGAACTGCCAGAAATCCGGCATCAGCCAGGGATGGGGATAGGAGGACAGCCCCGGGGTGGCGTGCAATTCGTGCCGGAACTGGTCCACCTGTTCGACGGTGAGGCGACCCTCCAGCAGGGCCCGTGCGTAGATGCCGGGGGAGGCATGGCCCTGAAAATAGACCAGGTCGCCGGGGAAGGTATCGGTCCGGCCGCGGAAGAAATGATGGAAGGCGACTTCGTACAACGTGGCGGCTGACGCGTAGGTTGAGATATGGCCGCCGATTCCCTCCTCGGCTCGGTTGGCCCGCACGACCATGGCCATGGCATTCCAGCGTATGAGGCTGGTGATGCGTTCCTCGATTTCCAGATTGCCGGGGTAGGCGGGCTGTTGGGCGGGGTTGATGGTGTTGCGATAGGGCGTGTTGGCGGTGAAGGGGAGACTTACGCCCGAGGCGTTGGCGTGGATGGAGAGGTGTTCGAGCAGTTGGGTGATCCGTTCCGGGCCACTCCGTTTCAGCACCTCGTCAAGCGAGGCCAGCCATTCGCTGGTTTCCAGGTCTTCCTCGTCGCGGTTGCGGTTCATCGTGCGGCTCCGGTTGATTACAGCCTGATTGAATTGACCAGCCTACCATACGGCCGGGGCCGGCACAAGCGAATCGCAGGGTCGGCGGGTGAGTCGTGCACCGACGGGCATTTGTGTTTTGGACTGCGGCGGCTTGACGCCGCTTTGTGTAGCTGGTCCCGGACAGGGTATACACCGGCACCATCGCCAAAGAAAAGCGGCGTCAAGCCGCCGCACTCCAAGCAGGGTCTCGCGACCCCTCGCGGAAGTGAAATGCTCCCTGTGACGCGTCCTGCCGAGCCTGCCTGCTTGCAGTATGGCGGCATTTTGGCTATGGATGAAGGTCATGCCATCATGATGATGGTTGAAGGGAGCAATCGGTTGTGACCACATTGGAACAGATTCGGGAACGTGCGAACCAGGTGTATAAGGATGTCGGGGGGACCCCGCTGATGGCGAAGGTGACGCCGGCACAGGTGAAAGAGGCGCGCCGATGGGTCGATGCGGTACGACGGGGTCGGATCTTCTTTTACGACACGCGCGAGGTGAACATCGGCATGCGGAACGTCGACTGGTCCGGTTCGCACATCAAGCACCAGGAATGGCCGGCCCAGCTCAACCGGTTCTTCTGGCTGGCCCGCCTGGTCACCGTCTATCGGCAGACGCATGAGCCGGATCTTCCGGACCTGGCCCGGCGCTGGATCGAGGACTGGATGGACGGGCATGAACCCTATGGCGCCGCCAACCGGCCGGCCAAGGGCGACAACACGCTGAACATCTCCGTCCGGCTGGGGCAGGCCGACCGGGGCGGCTGGTGGAATGCCGCCGCGCTGCTGGCGGGCACTCCGGCGTTCGACGAGGCGTTTGTCCGGCGCATGCTGGAATCCACGCACGGCCAGATCGAATGCCTGGTGGCGCATCTGGCGCCCACCATCAACTGGCGGATCAGCCACTTGAACTGCATCCTGTTCTGCTCGCTGGTGCTGCCGGGGTTCGAGTCCTACCGCGAATTTGCCGTGCACCGGCTCAACGAGGCGTTCTGGCGGCAGGTGGATCCGGACGGATCGCATGTGGAACGGTGCCCGTCGAGTTACCACCAGTGGATGATGCGCCTGTTCTCCAACCTGGTCATGCTGGCCCGGGCGCGACCCGGCCTGGGATTCAACATCGATCCGGCACGGGTGGGGCGCATGTGGGACTACGCGCTGTATTCCACCACACCGGACGGCGGGTCCAGCGGGTTGCATGACGGGGCGGTCTGGACGCCCAACCGGCCGATGCGGGACCTGGCCCTCCAGCGGAAACGGTATCTGCAACGTGCCGAACTGCGTGGAGCGGAATGGAAGGTGGATCAGCGGCCGGACCGCCTGTTCCCGGATGCCGGGCAGTGGTTCCTGCGTGACAGTTGGAAGCCGGACGCCACCCAGGTGAGCGTGGATGCCACGCGGTATGAAGGCGGGCATAATCATTTGAGCCGCCTGGCGGTTAACCTGTATGCCGGCAAGCGCATGCTGTTGTATGACCCCGGCATCTTCACTTATGAGAACACCGTCCCGTTCATGGCCTACGGAAAAGCCACCAAGGCGCACAACACGATCACGTTGCACGACTATAACCAGGTGGAGACCAATCCCGTGGTGGAGGAATCACACCTGCTCAAGGGGTTCTCGCTGGTCAGCGCCGCGTATGCGGGGTCGTATTTCTCCGGCGATTACGGGTGGGGGTTCCACCAGGGGCCGGGCCGGGCGGAATACGGGGCGCATGAACGGGTCGTGTTATGGGTCAAGGGATCCTACCTGCTGGTGTTTGACCTGGTGAAGGCCGACCACACGCGGGTGGTTCCGTACCAGGCGCACTGGCAGTTCCCGATCGGCAAGGCGACGCTGGACCGCAAACACAACGCCGCGTGGACCGGTGGTGCGCCGGATAATGTGCTGGTCAGGCTGGTGCAGGCTTCCGGGACGGTAAAGAGCGCATTGCATGCCGGTGAACGCAAGCCGATTCTCGGCTGGTTGCCGTTGGGGCATGGTCCGGAATGGAAGCCGGCGCCACACCTGGTGATGGCCGGTGAAGTCAAGGGCGGGTACGCCTCGCAGGTGACGTTGGTGGTTCCGTTCAAGGGGGCGCGGCCTCCGGCGATCGCGATCCAGCCGGTCAAGCAGGCGGCAGCAGGGGTGCATGCCTTTGAGTTGAAATTCCGCGATGGCACGACGGATGTGGTGATGGCCACGGCCAACCTGCACCGCATGATCGGCGACAGCGGGCCGGTATCGACCGACGGGTCGCTGGCGTTTGTCAGGGTCCGCAAGGGGCGGGTGGTACGGGCGATGCTCAACCGGGGGACGTGGCTGGACTACCAGGGCAAATCGGTTATCCGTAGACGACGGCCTGAAACGTGTGAATGTTGAGTGAGAGGGGAACGGGGCGGGGTCGCCCCGTCTCCAGAAGCGGCGGAATATTCTGGGTGGAGCCGGCCCGACCCCGGGCCGGTATTGAGATGGGGGATACCTCGTATGCGGCATCATAAAGCCATAAAATGGGAAACAACGTTGAAGACCGTGATGGACGAGATTGATCGTGAGCTGGAAGACCGGTACGGGGACCGGTATCCCCTGCACCCGGCGCGGCCGGCCCACGGGAAGACCGCCAGCCGGGATGCCGATGGGTTGTTCGACATCGGGGCCTCCTTCTCGGCCGGATTCGGGTCGAAGCATGGCAAGGGCTATGTGCTGCAAATCCGGATGGCGACCCTGGCGGATGTCCCGAAGAAGATCCTTCATGACATCCAGCATGAGGTGATTGTCCGCTTGAACGAGAAACTCCCCCAGGCGTTTCCCGGCCGACAGCTTGAAGTCAAGCAGGACGGCAACCTGTTCAAGATTGTCGGGGACCTGTCGCTGGGTAATGTGTGAAGGTTTGCCCTGCCAGGAATGGCGTGCGAGGCTACGGGGACAGGTTCAATTCCCGGCGGAGTGCCTGCAGGCTGTGGATCCCGGTTTCCCCGCGAATTTCAAGGTACAGGGGCGCGTGGTTGAGGGAATGATCGCGCCAGGCGAGGAACAAGGACGACAGGGAAATCACGCCTCCGAACAGGCTGGTCAGGGGTTTATGATTCTCGAAGGAGCTGTCCGGAGCCAGGTGCACCTGGTGCAGGTGGAGCCCGGTGATCGTGTGTCCGAGCCGGGCATACCAGACGCTCAAGGGATACGCACTCGCGTAGGGCGCATTGTTGCGGGCGTGGCCGATATCGAGGTGCAGGCCGATCAACGGGTAGCCGAGTGCGGCGCGGAGCCGGTCGATCCATTGCCGGCACTCGTCCGGGGTGTATCCGAAGCCGCGCGTGGAATCGGGTGTTTCCCATCGGTTCATGTGCAGGTTCTCGATGCCGATCATGATCCCGGCCTGTTTCAACGGTGTGAGGATCTCCACGGCCGCCTGCAGGAGGTTGTCGGAGGCCGCATCGAACTCGCCCACCGGAACGCGGGGCACATGGAAGGTGATGGCGTCAGCCCGGATGCGGAGTGCCTGTTCCATTGCCTGCCGCAGTTCATCCAGCCCATGTGGCGCACCCGCTTTCCATGCAAGATCAGGAACGTGCAGGGAGAGGTGTTTTCCCCGGGCACGCCACGCCGACAGGGCGGTGGCCAGTTCCTGCGTCGGTTGGGTGGTTGACGGCCGGTAGCGCAATTCAAAGGCGGGCACCCCGAGGTCGGCTGCCTCGCGGAGGGCTTGCAGGGGCGACTCCATGCCCGAGATTCCAAGGTGATCGAACCATTCACGGCGCTCGGCCTCCGGCCACTGGCGCGGATCGCCTGGTGGGTACACGACATCCTCCCGGGTCCAGGGCGCCTCATCGCCATCGCGCGTGAACACGGTGAGCGACGGGGCCCCGCCGATCGCCTTGTCGGGGTCGAGCCCCCGCACCAGTTGGATGATACCGGACTCGCGGTCCAGGTGAAGATGCCCGGCGACCAGCAGGCCGATGGACGGATTGCTCAGCAGGGCCTGGTCGGCAGTGTCCAGCTGGTCGGGCGGGATATGCGTGACAAGCAGCAGGTTGCGGCCGGCCAACTGGCGGAGCCGGATGCGGTCAGGATCGGAAATCCGGTAGTGGGAGGTGTCGATCATGCGGACGGGTCCCTGTTCAGTCCTGGTGGAGAGGATTTCGGCAACCTGCCGGGACTCGCCGGGTGAACGCCGTTCGGCATTGCCGGGTGTCAGCAGGAACGGGATGCTCGCGGCATCGAGCTTGGATCGAAGCCGCCGGGCGGCTGCCAGGGTGCCGAGACCGGTCATGTCTCCGGCCCCGGCGATCAGGTCGAGGCGGCGGCGTTTCGCCTCGTCGAGTGCCCAATCGAAGGCCGACTCGATGACGGTATTATCGAGTGACGGAAGGTGCAGGTCGGCCAGTATGCCTACGCGAAACATGCGGCGGTTTCCTCGATATCGAACGTATCGCCGTCATGGGCGAGTGCAACCGGGAATGGCAGGGCTGCCGTGAGCCGGTGAAAGGCCGCTTCGCCCTCGGGGCCGTGCCAGATGTTGTCAACATGGTTGCAGATCAAACGGGTGATCGGCAGTTCCCTGAGAATCGACAGGCCGTCATCCAGCGGGAAGTGCGTGCACTCGCAGATACAGGTTGTCGGTCCGGTGAATGCCGAAGCCGGGAAATCGCTGAAATCGGCCTTGAGGTCGCCGGTGTAGACGATCCGTCGGCCTTCCGCCTCGATGAGGAACCCGAAACTCGGGTAGGACATCGATTCGTTTTCCAGGTGGCGTGTCGGGAGGGCGGTAAGCCGGACCTGTTCATCCTGGTAGAAGACGCCGGGGGCGATCACCGCGAAGGATAGCAGGTCGGCAGGCCAGCCGCGATGGGTGGCACGCATGAAGGCCATGGTCCCGTCGATCCCTCCGGGTTCCGGCAGGTAGATCGTCGTGTGCTGTCCGGGGACGGGGTATTTCACCAATGACTTGATGAGTCCGGGCAGTCCGCCGATGTGATCCTCATGCTGGTGGGTGATAAAGACCGCCCGGAGTGCTGACAGGGGGATGTTCCGGCGGATCAGGAGGGCGTTGACGGGGGCGCCGGCATCGACCAGGTAATCGGCGGTTCCGATCTGGAACAGTGTGGACGAGTTGAAGCGCGTGACGGTTGGATCGCCATGGCTGGTACCGAGGGTGATGATCTTCATGTGTCCGGAACCATACGGGCTCGCCTTTGTGCAAGTCAATGGTGATGAGGAGCGATGGTTGGTTGGAGGTTGGCCGGTCATGCGATGAAATTCCCGGTTGACACCCCGCAAAGAATATGTTCCTTTTAACGCGTATCGAACATAAACGAACATCAATAGGGGGCGACCATGTCGGGCAAGGATATCCGGTTCAGAAAGATCTTCGGGGCGGAAAACAAGGCGGTGGTGGTGGCGTGCGATCACGGGATGTTCGATGGACCGCATCACGGCATGGAGGATATCCCGGCCATGCTCAAGCGGCTGGGGGACGGGCCGGACGCGATCCTGATGTCGCCGGGCATGCTGCCGTATTGCCGGGAATATTTCGGGCGTCGGAATGCGCCGGCGGCGATTGTCCGCCTGAACTACAACAGCGTGTTCAGTTTCAAGTGGGGATACCGGGATTCGGTCATATCGAACCTGTTCCAGCCGGAAGAGGCGGTTGCCAACGGGGCGGACGCCGTGCTGGTGTGCCTGACGATGAAGACCGTCAGCGAGGCGGTTGACGCGCGCAACGTGGAAATCTTTGCGGACCTGTGCGGCCGGGCGCACCGGCTGGGGTTGCCGGTCGTGGGCGAGTATTTCCCGCACAGCCATCTCACCAAGGCGCCGGACGAGTTCCATGAGGAAATCCTGATCGGATGCCGCATGCTGGCCGAGTTGGGTGCGGATTGCATCAAGACCTTCTACACGAACGCCTTCAAGGAAGTGACCGGCAAGTGTCCGGTGCCGATCCTGGGCCTGGGCGCCGAGAAGACCCCGACCGACCGGGATGCGCTGACGCTGGCGGAACGGGAAATCAAGGACGGCGCTTCCGGTGTGGTGTTCGGGCGCAACGCGGTACAGGCGACCAAGCCGGCGGCGTTTATCCAGGCCTTGCAGGATATCTGCAAGCGCGGGGCCAAGGCGGCGGCGGTGACGCGCAAGTACGGGCTGTCGGCCTGAGCATAAAGGAACGGAAGACGGAAAACGGAACGGAAGCCACCGGGCATGGATAAACGATCCAGGCAGGAACGCATTCTCGAACGCGTCATGCGGGATGGGGATGTCTCCGTGGAGTCGCTGGCCGGCGAATGGTCGGTGAGTGTGATGACCATCCGGCGCGATCTGGCCGACCTATCACGCCGGGGCCGCCTGAACCGGCGGCATGGCGGTGCGGTTCCCTCGCGCAGCGGGATCGTGGAGTTCGAGTTCCAGACGCGCCGGGACCAGTGTGCCGCGGAGAAACAGGCCATTGCCCGTGCGGTGGTGGAGCGGATACAGCCTGGCATGGCCGTGGGGCTGGATACCGGTACCACGACCCTGGAGGTGGCGCGGATCCTACCGGTGGATTACAAGCTCACGGTGCTGACCACGTCGCTGGCGGTTGCGGCGGCGCTGTACGCCCGGGAGGATATCGAGGTGGTGCTGTTGGGTGGGAACGTGCGCAAGAACTGCCCGGATCTCACCGGCCCGCTGACGGAAAGCAATATCCGCCAGTTCCGGATGCACCGGGTGGTGCTGGGTGCGGATGCCATTCAGCCGGACGGGATCTACACCACCGACGTGCGGATTGCGCGGCTGACACGCGCGCTGATCGCCAACGCCGATGAGGTGATCCTGGCCGCCGATCACCGTAAGTTCGACAACACCGCCTTTGTGAAATGTGCGGAGTGGGATGCCGTGCATACGGTGGTCACGGACAGCGGGTGCCCGGCCAAGGCGCGTGCGTGGATGAAAAAACGAAAAATAAACGTTCAGTATGTACCCGTGCGATCGGGAGGATCCCGTCATGCGTGACGTGTTTATCGGCATTGATCTTGGCACGACGGTCCTGAAAGCCGCCGCGTTTGACGGGCGGACCGGCAAAGCCCTGGCGGTGGCCGGCCGGCGTTTGCCGGTGGAGACCGGATCGGACGGGCGCCGGGAACAGTCGCCGCGCGAGCTGGCCGGGGCCTTGTGGCTGGTTCTGGCCGCCCTCCGGCGCGCGTTGGGGGGGGACCGGTGGGGTGCCGTCGCGGGCATCGGGATGGCGGCGCAGGGGGGGAGCACCTGCATCGTGGATCGTGAAACCGGGGCGCCGCACACCCCGCTGATTTTGTGGAGCGACATGCGGGGGTTCCCCTTCGTACCGCAGGTGAGTCGTGGCCGGCCGCTTGCCTACTGGCGTCGGCATACCATGCGGGATATGCCCTGCATGGGGCTTGCCCGGCTGCTCTGGCTCCGCCAGCGGCAACCGCGCCTGTTCCGCCCGTCGAATTGTTATGCGGGCGCCGGCGAGCTGCTGTTTTTCCAGCTTACCGGAACCTGGCGCCAGGATGCCGGCAACGCCCTGCAGACCGGGTGTTACCATGCCGCACGCCGGGAACTGGATCCGGAACTCCTGGCCATTGTCGGGCTGGACGAGTCGTTCGTGGCGCCGATGCGGCGCGGGCATGAACTGCAGGCCCTGTCGCCGGTGGCGGCGCGGCGTGCCGGCCTGCCGGCGGGTATACCGGTGGCGGGCCCTTATATGGATCACGAGGCGGGGTACCTTTCCGCCGCCGGGATTGGCGGGCGTCCACTCCAGTGTTCGCTGGGGACCGCCTGGGTGGGTAATGTCATGCTGTCGATGAAGGCGAAATGGAAATCGTCGGTCCAACTGGTGCTTCCGGGGGTTACCGGGCCGGGCTGGCTGGTGGTGCAGCCCCTGTTGGCCGGGAACCTGGGGTTGGACTGGGCGCTGGGACAATTCCTGGACACGAACCATGGCCGGGCGCTGGACCGGATGGCGGTATTATTCCGCGAGGACCTGTTGCCGCCTGCCGGCCTGGTGGCGTTGCCGTGGTTGTACCGCGCCAACCCGGTTCAGCCGGATGTGGTGGGAGCCGGGACAGTGATCGGCATGAGCGCGTCCACCACGCGGGAGGATATTTTCAAGGCGGTGGCGGTGTCGCTGCCGTTCGAGCTGGCGCGGGTGTTTGACGCGGTCCGGCTGAGCCGCGGCGTGGATTGCGTGGTGTTGGGCGGCGGGGCCAGCAAGAGCGCCGCACTCACGCAGTTGATCGGTGCGCTGTTCGATCCGCTGCCGGTGGTGGCGTATGAGGAACGGGACCTTGCCGGGGCGCGCGGAACCGTGTATGCACTGAACCGGACGGTGGCCAAGGCCAGGATCAGCCGGGCCGTCCAGGTGGATCCGAGGGTTCGGGACCGGGTGCGGACGCGGTTCGAGCAGTACGTGAAGGCGGTCCATCATGTGTATGGCAAGTCGGCGGATGCGACCGGACTGGTGATCGGGTGATGAGGAAGGTGGACGGGGTCCCGAGCGGCGTCGCAGGAGCTCCGCCCTCCAGTTCGGGAGAAGTGGATGTTGGGGAGCGAAGCGCATGGAGGGGCGAACTCCCGTGAGCCCGTTCCGGATGGACGCCTCGCCCTACCGGGGAATGAAAGAGCAAGTTCGGCATGGTAGAAGATTGCCGTGAAAGGAACAGGAAGATGAAGACACGTCCGAAGGTGGGTTTTCTGCCGTTGTACCTGAAACTCTATGATGATGCCCTGCCCGAACGCCGGGCGGGGTTCAAGGCGTTCCTGGAATCCATTGAACGTGGCCTGGGCTCCTGCGGCCTGGATGTGGTGTCGGCTCCGGTGTGCCGGATCAAGCCGGAATTCGAGCGCGCCGTGAACCAGTTCCGCAAGGCCGATGTGGATTGCATGATCACCCTGCACCTGGCGTATTCGCCGTCGCTGGAGTCGGTGGCGGCCATGGCGAAGCTCGATGTGCCGCTGATCATTCTCGACACCACCATGGACCTGTCGTTCGACCAGAAGGTTCATCCGGACCGGATCATGTACAACCATGGGGTTCATGGGGTGATGGATTTTGCCTCGATGTTGCGACGCAACGGACGGCCCTTCAGCATTGTGGCCGGGCATCTCGGCAATTCGGATGTGCTGGAACGCGCCGCTGAACAGGCCCGGGCCGCCTGTGCCGCCCGCCAGCTGAAGACCACCCGTGCCCTGCGCATCGGCGAATCGTTCAAGGGCATGGGCGATTTTGCCGTGCCGGAAACCGTGATGCGCCAGCAGCTCGGTATCACCGTCAAGCAGGTGGGAGTTGCCGAGTTGGGCAAGGCCATGCGCGCCGTGAGTTCGCGGGATGTGTCGGCGGAACTGGGACGGGACCGGGAACGGTACCGGGTGATGGCGGACCGTTCGGTGCATGAACGATCGGTCCTGGTCTCCCTGGGATTGCGGCGGTTGTTGGAAGATGGTGGATATGGCGCCTTCAGCATGAATTTCCTGGCCTTTAATGGAAGCCACGGGGTTGACACCCTGCCGTTCCTTGAGGCCTCCAAGGGCATGGAGCGCGGGATCGGATACGGCGGGGAAGGGGACGTGCTGACCGCCGCCATGGTCGGAGCACTCCAGCGCTCTTTCGGTTCCACGACGTTCACCGAGGTGTTCTGTCCGGACTGGAAAGGGGATTCGGTTTTCCTATCGCACATGGGCGAGATCAACCCCGCCGTGGCGGAAGGCCGGCCGGTGCTGGTCGAGAAGCCGTTCCTGTTTCCCGGCACCAAGAACCCGGCCGTGATCACGTGCGGGTTGAAGAAGGGTCCGGCGGTGTTTGTGAACCTGGCGCCGGGTCCCGGGAATACCTTCGGGCTGGTGCTGGTGCCGGTGACCGTGCTGGCGGACACGCGGCGTAAGGACATGGAGAGTGTGGTGCGTGGCTGGATCCGGCCGAAGTCGGGCGTGGTCCGTTTCCTCGAGGAATATTCCCGCCATGGCGGTACGCACCACAGTGCGCTGGTGCTGGGCAACCGGCTGGAAGGATTGCTGGCCTTTGCCAACCATGCCGGTTTGAAGCCCGTGGTCATCAAGTGAGGAGATGAAGGATTGTCGCTGAACTTTGATTTCGGGGTGTGGGATCTGGCGCTGATGCTGGCCGTGTCGGCGCAGGCGACCTGGCTGGCGTATGTGCACAGCCCGCGCATGAAGGCCATCCTCTATTCCCTGCCCGTGCCGTTTACGCTGGCCAGCCTGTCATTGGGACAGCCGATCGACGTGACCCATGTGATGGGCCTGCCGCTGGTGTTCCTGTACACCAACGGGGTCCGGTGGCTGCATGTCAACCGCCGGGTGCCGATCGTGGTGTCGATCCTGGCCGGTGCGCTGGCGCATTGCGGGATCGGGATGGTGCTGGCCCGTTGGGTGCCGGTGACGGAAACTTCGTTCTGGGCTGCCATGGCCGTCGTGGTGGTGGTGAGTATCGGGTTGTATGCGACCATGCCGCATCGGGCGGAGCCGGGGCACCGGAGTCCCCTGCCGATCCCCGTGAAATTCAGCCTGATCCTGGTGATCATCAGCGGGTTGATCGTGATCAAGCACCTGCTGCGCGGATTTATGGCGTCTTTCCCGATGGTGGGACTGGTGGCGGCCTATGAGGCGCGCAATTGCCTGTGGACGCTGGGGCGGCAGGTGCCGGCCCTGATGCTGGGGATGTGTCCGATGCTGGGGATCTGTCATGTGGCCCAGCAGTGGTGGGGATTGAAGGTGGGGCTGGCGGCGGGTTGGGTGGTGTTCCTGCTGGTGTTGGCGGGGCTGAGCCGCCGGTTATGGACCGTGGAAGCGGTGGATGGTGGGGACTTAGAAGGTGGGCGGGCCGTATGATCAAACAACGGGCTTCCATTTCGGGGCAAGCGGGCTGGCGCCCGCACGGAAAACGGAAGACGGAAAAAAAGGAGTATGGCGCCGACAGCTCCGCCTTGCGGCTGGAGCCATCTGACGCGAAGCCGTTGCCCTGATCGAAATGGAAGCCCGGGTTTACCTCGCGGTCCGGGCGAGTACGCCGGCACCGCGATGGAATATGGAAAAGAGTTTGAGTTGTGCGAAGCGCATGGAGGGCGAGTGTCCACACGAGCCGTCTGGTCCGGGGTGGATGCCGTTGTCCCTAACGGCGTCGGAAGTTTGACGGGATGCGGTGTGGTTCACGGGTCTTGGTGTTGAAGGAGAGATGGGATGACGGACACAGAACGACTTGAGAAGGTGGACGGGCCGTTTTACCGGAACGAGGTGGCGCCGATCCTGCCGCCCAAGGTGCTGGATTTCCATACCCATACCTGGTCGGCGCAGAACTGGAAGGTCAAGCCGTGGGAATCCGGCAAGGATGGCGGCACGTACATGGTGACCGACGAGGAATATCCGCCGGAGCGGCTGGCGTCAGACGGACGTCGGGCGTTTCCCGACCGGCCGTATGAAGCGGTGATTTTCGGGTATCCGAGTCCGGTTGCGGACTGGGAAAAGGATACTGCGTTCGTGGCGGCAGCCGGGCAGCATCGCGGTTTTTATCCACTGGTGCTGGGCGGACAGGAACTTGCCTTGCCGCCGGGCCGGTTGCGCCGGGCGCTGGACGCGACACCATTCCTGGGATTCAAGGTTTTCCTGAATTGGATCGGTGACGCTTACGGCGACAAGACGATTGAGCAGATGCTGGGACCGGAAGAGATGACCCTGGCCAACGAGCGCCGGCTGGTGGTGCTGTTGCATGTGCCGCGGTCCGGCCGGCTGGCGGATCCGGTGATCCAGGCCGGCGTGGTGAAGCTGGCGAAGGATTATCCCGGGGCGCAGATCGTGCTGGCCCATTGCGGCCGCTGCTACCTGCCGTCTGAAATGCGACGGGCCATCGGGGCGCTCCGCGATGTGCCCAATGTCCATCTCGACACGTCCATGGTCATGGATGCCCTGGTCCTGCAGATGGTGATGGATGAGATCGGCAGTGACCGGCTGGTGTTTGCCACCGATTTTCCGGTGGCGGCGATGCGCGGGCGCCGGGTGCGCGTGATGGATCACTGGGTGGATGTGGTGCTGGACGGGTATCCGCCCAGCGCCTACCGGCTGGCCTCCGACGGGATCCGGGCAACGTTCATGGCGGTGGAAATCGCCGTGGCGATCCGCGATGCCGCGGAACGGGTCGGGTTGACCGATGCCCGGCGGCGCGCGATATTTTACGATAACGGGATCCGGTTGCTGGAGGCGGTGGACCAGGGTCGCGCGATCCAGCGGTTGCGCGGGGAATGGCGGTAGGGGAATAGGGAAAGTATTCAGTATTCAGAGGCCAGTATTCAGTGGTGGTCTGGTTGGAGGGGCGAACTCCCGCGAGCCCGTCTGGATGGGGATGCGAGTTTGACCGGATAGACAGGATAGGGATGAGAGATTGACGGGATGGGCTTTAGAATCAAGTGAAAGGGTGCGACGATGAAACTGGATGAAGCGGCTGAGATGACCCGTGCGGTGCTGGATATGAAACCGGCCAAGGGAATTCCACAATGGCTGATTCATGTCATGGAAATCGGCATGATCGAGCAGGTCGCGGGGGTTGAAAAAGGCGCCTATGTGAAGGAACCGGAACGCGTGTACCTGCAGTTCCAGCGGAATGCGGCCACGACGTTTATTGATCAATACATCCCGACCAATCCGATGAGTATGACCGATCATGGTTATGATTCCGGGTCCCAGCGAGGGGCGACCACCGGCGCCCAGGAGATTGTGCGGGATGGAATCGTCATCGATTCGCCCGAGTCGGTCTGCACGCACCTGGAACAGTTCGTCTTCCCGCAATTGCGCCAGGCCATTGCGGATTTTCGGGTTGATGATGAAGCCGCCGTGGAGGCCCTGATTGCGGGCGAGCGCAAGGTGCAGGACGAATTCGGCCCCTCCATTTTGAAAGTGCCGTATGGCGGATTTTTCTCATTTCCGGGGCTGGCCTACGGGCATTATGGGTATGAAGCGTACTTCTGTGCATACGCATTGTATCCCGAGGTCATGGAACAGTATTTCAAGTTGTCGGCGGACCTGGCGGTCAAGCGGAACACCGTGGCCGCCCGCGCAATCATCCAGGGCGGATTGCCGCGCGTGCTTCGGCTGGACCATGACATGGCGGACTCGCGCGGTACGCTGGTGCGCGAGGAAACGCTGGACCAGATATGGTTTCCGCATTTTGCACGTTCCATCGAGCCGTTGTTGAAGGCCGGGATACGCCTGCTATGGCACTGTGACGGCAACCTGATGAAGATGGTGCCGCGGCTGATCGAGGCGGGGATCGGCGGGTTCCAGGGATTCCAGTACGAGGATGGGATGGATTACATCAAGATTTGCGGGATGAAAACGCGCGATGGGGCCCCCCTGATGATCTGGGCCGGGGTATCCGTCACGCGGACCCTGCCGTGGGGAACCTCGGACGATGTGACGAAGGAAATGAAATGGCTGGTGGACAATGGACCACGGGTGGGGTTGGTGCTGGGTGGATCCAGTTCCATGGCTCCCGGGGTGCCGTTGGCCAACATCCGGGCCATGATTGCAGGCCGCACGTATTACCGTACGCACGGACGCGGCTGATGGTGGAACGTGGATCAAGTATAACCATATTGTTAAACGCAACCAAAGGAAGGATACACACATGGGCACCTATAATCCGGCACCGTATCAAGTCGATCTCAAGCAATTTCCGAAAATCAAGGTCACGCCTCCAGGACCGAAATCCAAGGCCATGCACGCCCGGTGCACCAAGCACTTCAAGGGGCTCAGCGGCCAGGTGAAGTTGTTTCCGGTGGTGTTTGAGTCCGGCAAGGGATGCATGCTCAAGGACATCGACGGAAATGAGTACCTCGATTTCTCGTCGGGCATCTACGTGACGACCCTGGGACACTGCCATCCGAAAATCTCGGAGGCCGTGTCGAAATATGCGCATACCCTGATGAACTGCCATGATTTCACCACCGAGATCAAGACGCGGCTGATGGAGAAGATGGCGTCGATCCTGCCGGGCGATTTGAAGGGCTTCCAGCTGTATGACTGCGGCACGGCGGCGGTTGAGGCGGGTTTGCGCGTGTGCCGGGCGGCGACCAAGCAGCATGAGATGATCTCGTGCTTCTACGATTTCCACGGCAAGACCAGCGGTGCGGTGTCACTGGCCCAGATGCGGTCCAGCGTGTATGGACCCACCCGGGTACCCGGTTCGCACATGGTGCCGCGGCCGGATCCCTACCGGCCGCACTGGACCAAGGCCGACGGTACGATTGACACGGACCAATACATCAAGTTCTACGAGGAATACCTGGACCGGGCGACGGCCGGGCAGGTGGCGGCCTTTGTGCTGGAACCCATCCAGGGGTGGGGTGGGTCGGTGATCCCGCCGGATGATTTCTTCCCGAAACTGCGGAAGCTGTGCGACAAGCACAAGATCCTGCTGATGGCCGATGAAGTGCTCACCAGCATGGGACGGACCGGTAAATGGATGTGCATGCAGCATTGGAACGTACTGCCCGACGTAGTCACGCTGGGCAAGGGATTCGGCAACGGGTTCCCGGTGACCGCCGTGGCGGTCCGTGAGCCGTACATGGAGATGTTCGAAGCCATCTCGGCCTCGAGCAGTTATGGCGGCAACCCGATGGCGTGCGCGGCGGCGCTGGCATCGATCGAGGTGATCGAGGAAGAGGGCCTGCTGGCCCATGCCATGGAACTGGAACAGTTATTCCGGCGGCGCATGCAGCAATGGCTGACCCAGTTCAAGATGGTGGGCGATGTGCGGGTGAAGGGCTGCCTGATGGGCGTGGAACTGGTCAAGGACAAGCGGACCAAGGAGCCGTTTGAAGAGGCTGGTAAGCGCGTGTACCAGTCCGCCTTCCGCAAGGGGTTGGCGTGGATCCCGGCAGGACACATCCTGCGGATGAGTCCCCCGATCGTGATGGACAACGCCATGGCTGAGAAATGCATGGATATGATCGAGGAATCCATCGGCGAGGTGGAGAAAGAGTTGATGTAAGCGAGACGGGAGGGGCGGGGAGCGGGGAAGTATTCAGTGTTCAGAGGTCAGTATTCAGAGGAGAACCGCTCGTAGAGCGGGGCTACATTCTTCAAGATGTAGCCGCGCTCTATGAGCGCATAAAACGCGAGGTGGAAGGCGTGCCGCGCGAAGCGCTGGTAGGGCGAACCGTCCCTGTGAGCCGTCTGGGGAAGCAGGGCTGGAGCCAGCCCGGCCCCTGGCCAGTCTGGCAGGGATGGGAAGGGGAACGGGGCGGGGTCGCCCCGTCTCCAGGAGTGGTGGAATATTCCGGTTGGAGACGGCGTCGCGGGAGCTCCGCCCTCCAATGAACGATGTGTTGTGGAGGGGCGAGTTCCCACGAGCCCGTCCGGGTAAGGTAAGAGGAGAATAGGTCATGGCCAATAAACGGAAACAGG
>MHBQ01000141.1 GCA_001803315.1 Lentisphaerae bacterium RIFOXYC12_FULL_60_16 | reverse complement strand
CCCGTTCAATACGAAAATTTCGTTATTTGGAACCGCTGCGATGTGTGCTTGAAATGCGAAATGGGGTTGATAGCATGAACGGCAGGGCGGAATCGTCTGCCCGGGAGGGACTATCATGGCCAGTCGTAAACCGGTGCGAATGACCAAGCTGGGGCTGCGGGATATTGTCTGTTTCCGCATCGCCAACCGCAAGGGCTATGCCACCCTTGCCCGCAACCATCTGACCGAGGGAAGGACCCTGATCCAGGCGTATGCCCGCCTCATCAAGGCCTGCCGCCGGCACGGGTTGGAACTGCCTGAAGCGGATCTGGCCGCGCTGGATAAGCGGTGCCGGTAAAAGGCCGTCGCCTTCCCGGAATGCGCTTGCGTGTGAATACGGCATGGTCCTACCATGCCTGACATCGGTGTTTGTTGATAATCTTTCAAGGAGATTGTGATGTTGAAGCCTTTACCGAATCCGGTCGAAACCGCTCGCCGGGAGGTCGCCACCATTCAGGCCAACCCGGATGCCTGCCTGAAATGGCCGCTGGACCGGATCATTGCCGACAGTCCGTTTCTGGACCGTGAAACCCTGCTGGCCGGCCTTGAAGCATTCCGCAAGGAACGCATGGCGAAGATTCCCTCCGCCACGACATACCCGGAATCGGTGGCCTGGGTGGATTATGTGTTGACCGTGGATCGTGAAGTCCAGCGCGCCATGGGATTCGGCGACCGCGAGATGGCCCTGTACCGCGATTTGCGGGATTACATCATGTTCCGCGGTATGGCGCGGGTGGCTCCGCCCGCCGTCGAGAAATGCCGGGTGGCCTATGTGCCGGATTCCGATCATGGCGAACTGCACATGAAGAACGTGGACGATCCGAACACCTACTGGAAACCCGAAGGGAAACCGACCTGGTTGTTTCAGCAGAAGGACCAGACCTTGTTTACCGACGGGGTGGGCAATGGATTGCACATGGATGACGAACCGCCGGAATTGTTCCCCCTGCCGGCCCGTAACATGATGTTGTATTACTGTGATGACGTGCCATCCGGTGTGGAGTTCCTTACCCGGTACAAATATTTCTGGGGTAATGGGAATTACCTGCTGCACGACACACGGAAACGTTCGGCGGCCATTGAAAAGGCGAGCCGGAATTACGTCGAGGTGTTTTATCCCGGCCCTGATGGCCGTTCGCATATCAGCGGGATGACCTGCCGTGATCCGAAATCGCCACAAGGGGCTTACCAGCGCGCCCAACGGCGGAAATATCTCAAACTTTTCAACCTTCCGGATGATGGTCCGGACATGTGCTTCTGGAACGCCTGTGAAAAATTCGAGGCCAAGCTGGCCAACGGGTTGAAGGATCTCGGCACCCCGGCGAAAATGGACAACCTGATCCGCCTGTTTACGCGTCCCTGGCCGGAGGGATTGAACAAGTCGGGCCTGCGGGTGCATCCGGATCAGGGGCTTCTGGGTTACACCTTGATCTCGTATGTCATTATCTACGGTGAACAGCGCATGCTCCGGTGGCAACGGTCCGCCCTGCCGGAATGCCGTTATCCGGATGTGCCCGAGGAATTCCGGTTTGGCCAACCATCCTGACCGCCGATGATTCGACATACCATAGCCAGTGATGTGTTAACCGTTTCCATCCGGACACTGGGTGCGGAGTTGTGCAGCATTCGGGACTGCCACGAGGTGGAGTATATGTGGCCGGCCGATCCGGCGGTCTGGTCACGGCATGCGCCGATCCTGTTTCCGATGGTGGGCAGGTTGCGGGGGGATGCCTATCGGTACCGTGGCACGGAATACCGTATGGGCCAGCACGGGTTTGCCCGTGACCGCATGTTCTCGCTGGAAGAGGAACATGCCGGTTATCTCCGTTATCGCCTGGTGTCGGATGATCATACGCGGGCCATGTATCCGTTCGAATTTGCACTGGATGTCACCTACCGTCTGGATGGCGCCACCCTGTATGTCTCCTACGAGGTGCGAAATCCAGGATCGGATGACCTGTGGTTTTCAATCGGAGCGCATCCGGGATTTTCCTGTCGGTGGAGGCCGGGAGACCGGCTGCAGGATTGTTACCTGGAGTTCGGCCCTTCGGGAACCCTGACTCGAACCTTTCTTGAGGACGGATTGCTTGGTGAAAGGCAGGCTCCGGTTCTGTTGGATGCCGACCGGCGCCTGTTCCTGTCGGAGCGCCTTTTCAAGGAAGGGGCATTGATCTTCAATCCGAATCCGGTAAACCGGGTGAGCCTCGGTTCACGGTCCGGCCCGGGTCGGGTGGAGGTGTCGTTTGACGGTTTTCCCCAGTTGGGCTTGTGGGCGATGCCCGGTGCCCCTTATCTGTGCATTGAGCCCTGGTATGGGCATGGGGACACGATTGGACATGATGGTGAGTGGACGCGGAAGCCCGGGTTGTTGAATCTTGCGCCTTGTGAGAGCTTCCGCTGCACGCATTCGATCCACATTGTCCCGGTATCGTCCGGACCGTGAAGTAACCAAAGGTGGAATATGGCAAAAGTAATGGGAGTGTCTGACGGGTTGCGGTTGGGGCGGCATTTCAAGCGGGTTCAACGGGTGCTGGAGCGTGCCCCGCGGGTGGATAAGTTCCGGCGTATCGGCAAGGCCGAGTTCAAGGCGCGCGTCGCGAAGGTTTATGCCGCGTTGAAACAGGCCGGGTTCGAGGTCGGTCTGGTCTTCTCCGATGAGCATTATTGCGGTGATGTCCCGTACCTGGGCGGCAACACCAATGTGACCGTGGAGCAGGTGGCCGGTGTGGTGGGGTCGGCGGGTTTTCACATCGTGGCCGGGCTGGAGGGCGGTTATGTGGCGGAACAGTTGTCGCCGCGCAGCGGAGCCATCGTACATAAAGCGGAATTGTTGCAACTCGCCGATGAGCAGTATCCCGTGGCGGCCGAGAAACTCGAGGACATTCTCAAGGCTGCCAATGGCGGCCGCATGCCCAGGCGCATTGCGCTCATGACCCCGCGCCAGGTGATGCCCGCGTCGCTGGTGGACTATTGCGGGGGACTGGTGGGGGTGCGCAACGTGGTGGATGCGCAGGATTTATATTACCGGATCAAGTATGAGAAGAGTGCCGCCGAGATGGCGATGATCCGTGATGCAACCAGCATCGGGGATACGGCGCTGGAGGCGATGCTGGCGGTATTGGAGCCGGGCATGCTGGAAACCCAGGTGGCGGCCTGGGGCTATTTTGCAGCCTGGGAGATGGGGTGCGAGGAGATGGGGTTCGACATCATCATCGGATCCGGAGAGGCCAACCGTACCCTCATTGGCAAGGCCTTGAACCGGCCGATCCGGCGGGGTGATTTCGTGAATCTGGGCGTCAGCGCCAAGCGGGATGGGCTCAACGCCTGCGTGCGGCGGTCCGTGATTGCCGTACCGTCGCCCCGACAGGTCACAGCCGGTCAACGTTACTGGTTCGACCTGGTGGAAGGTGCGTACCAGGCCGGATATGAGAAGTATGCCGAGGTGGCGTGCAAGGGACTGTCGGCGTGCCTGCAGGAGCAGGCCTTGGTGGATTACTTTGCGGCCCACGCGGACGAGGTGTCAAGGCGGGTGGGGCGTACCGTTGACCTTGCGCGGTTGAAGCCGTATACGGGAACCCACAATTCCGGCTATACCGAATGCCAGGAGTTTTTCGGGGCCATCACGCTGGATTCCAAGGCGCCGTTGGGCAATCGGATTGTCACCATGCTGGATGTCGCGTTGCGGGGGGTGGGGGATTACTGGAACGATATCCGCTTGCCGGGGTTTGATTACCTGGTGGTTGAGAACACGCTGGGTAAATTCGGGCGGCGGGTGGAGACCTTCAACCGCCTGCCGGTGAATGTCCAGCATCTGGTTGGACGCTGAGGGAAAGGAACCGGGGATCATGCGCGCACTCGTGTTTGCAGCCCATCCGGACGATGAAGTCATTGCCGTGGGGGGAACCATCCGCAAGCTGGCGAATGCCGGCGCCGAGATCCGCCTGGTACATTTTTCCGATGGGGCGGAAGGATACACCACGCTGGATGAGAAGCACACGATCGTGGATCTGCGCCGGCAGGAGACGGGTCAGGTTTGTGCCATCTTGGGAATCGGCAGTTATACCAACCTGCATCTGCAGGACTGGAACCTGCAGGTGGGGAACTCGACCTACCATGCTGTGATCCGCGAGATCCGGACATTCAAGCCGGATATCGTGTTTACCCATACCCGCGCCGATTACCATGACCATATGACCGTGCATGATGTGGTGACGGACGGGTGGTTCCATGCGCCGTTGCCCTGTGCCATGGATCTCGGCCCGGTCTGGAAATATGTTCCCTTGTATGAGTTTGAAGTACGCCAGCCGATCTCGGCGCCCAGCCTGATCGTGGATGTGTCGGATACCTTCGATGCCAAGGTCAAGGCCATGCAATGTTATGGGTCCCAGCTGGAACACGTAGGCAGCATCTTCCAGATGATGGAAGGTCGGGCCAAGGAACGCGGATATCTGGGCGGCGGATTATACGGCGAAGCGCTGCTACGGACCACGTTCCATCCCATTCCGGTGCGTAATGTGAAAGACCTGATGAAGGCATGATATGGATATGGAACCGGAACACGGGGAATGGAAGGGGCTGACCGGCTGGCTGGTCCGGCGCTTTGTCCAGGATTTCCGGCAGGTTGAAAATCCAGCCGTTCGACATGCCTATGTCCGGCTTGAATGCTGGGTCAGTATTATCGGCAACCTGTTCCAGGGCGGCATGAAACTCGTGCTGGGATTGATGTCCGGCAGCATCGCCCTGACGGCGGATGCCGTCCATACGTTCGGGGACATGGTCAGTTCCATGATCCTGCTGGTAAGCATGCGGGTGGCCGCCCTGCCGCCGGATCCGAAACATCCGCACGGGCATGGACGGGCGGAAGCGCTGGGGACGCTTGCTCTGGCCGTCCTGCTGATTGTAACTGCCGTTGAATTTGCCCATCCTGCGTTTCACCGGCTGGTGGGAGAGAATGGTCCGAACGCGGGATCCATGCAGGCCCTCGGATGGTTCGTGATCCCCATGATGCTGGTGTTCTGGTGGTTCAAGGAATGGATGGCCCGTTTTTCCCTTAAGCTCGGACGGCGGATCGGATCCGACGGTTTGATCGGGGATGCCCAGCACCATCGCAGCGATGCGTTGACCAACCTGATTGTTGTCGCCTCCTTCGTCGGCGCCCGGTTCCAGATGACATGGCTGGACGGGGTGTTTGGTCTTGCTGTGGCGGGTTTCATCGGGTGGGCGGGCATCTACCTAACCTGGAACATGGTCAGCCGTTTGATGGGTGAAGCCCCGTCTGACGATATGGTGACCCGGATCCTGGCGGCGGCCGGATCCGTGCGCGGTGTGCGCGGTGTGCATGGCGTGCAGGTGCATGATTACGGGAATCACAAGGTGGTCTCCCTGCATGTGGAGGTGGCCGGGGCCCTGCATACCGACGAAAGCCACCGGGTCGCCACCCTGGTGGAGGACAGCGTGTTTCGCCGGCTCGGGTATTCCGCGGTGGTACACATGGAGGTCAAATCCACTTCCGGCCATGAAGATCGCACGGCGATGGTGGAAGCCATTTTAAAGGATCTGGTCGAGCGGGAACCGGAGGTGATGGGGTTTCATGCGATCCACGTGACAGCGTCGGATCGGCAACTGGCGGTCGATCTGCACCTGACGGTCGCGCCCGGATTGGCGGTGGAATCCTGCCATCGGATCGAGCATGAGCTGACGGAACGGATGATGGCCCGCATGGGGACCGTCAAGGTCAATGTCCATTGTGAACCGGACCGGAAGACCGACCGGACAGCATCATAGCGGGGAGTTTTTCGTGAAACGTTTCCTGGAGTTCTACACCAAGTATTTTGCGGTGTGGGTGGTGTTGGGAGGAATCCTGGCCTATATCATGCCCCGGCCGTTTCTGGCGCTGAAGGCATACAACCAGGCGTTCTTCGGGTTGACGATGTTCGGGATCGGTGCGGTCCTGAAACCGGAGGATTTCATCCGGATTGCCCGGAAACCGGTTGTGGTGCTGATCGGCACCATCGCCCAGTTCACGATCATGCCGGTGGGCGCCCTGCTGGTGGCGCGGATATTCCGGCTGCCGCCTGAACTGGCGGTGGGCCTGGTGCTGGCCGGTTGTGTGCCGGGGGCCATGGCCAGCAACGTGATGAGTTACGTGGCCGGCGCGGATACGGCCTATTCCGTCTCGTTGACGACCGTCTCCACGCTGCTTTGCCCCCTGCTGACACCGGTCCTGACCAAACTGCTCGCCGGATCGGTTCTCGATGTCGCATTCTGGCCGATGTTTGTTTCGGTCCTGCAGATGGTGGTGGCGCCGCTCCTGATAGGGCTGTTGTTCCGGCGGCTGTTGCGTCATCGTATCGAGCCGGTGGTTCACGTGTTTCCGGCGATCTCGGTGACGTTTATCATCTTTATCTGTGCCCTGGTGATTGCCATCAACCGGGACTACCTGGCGCGCGGGTCAACCGACCTGTTGATCGCGGTGGCGGCGGTGTTTGTCCTGAACGTATTCGGCATGGCGGGTGGATACGGGGTGGGGGCGTGGTTTCATTTCAGCCAGGCCAAGCGGAGAACCCTGAGCATCGAGGTCGGCATGCAGAATGCCGGGATGGGGACCGTGCTGGCCCTTGCCCATTTCGGGGAACGGGCAGCCGTTGCCACGGCCTTGTTCGTGTTCATGTGCATCATCACGGCATCCGTGATGGCGGAATACTGGCGGCATGCGCCGGCCGGATCGTCCGGAACGGTCTGACGGGAAAACCGGTCAAACCCCGGTGGACTCCGCGGTTTCCCGGACGATGCGCACCCAGCGTGCCAGGCGGGACGGGTCCCCCTGTACCGTTTCCACATCCTTCAGGTGCAGGTGGACGTACCCGTCGCGGGTGGCTTCGAAGCCGTCGCGGATGATACGGCGGATCCGGGCCTCATCCCAGCCGGCGCAGACCATGTCGGTCGGGTTGGGGCGCCATGACATGACGTAATCGCGGCCGATCTGTTCAGCGCTGCGGCGGACATTGGCTACCGGGGTGACTGCGATACTGCGCAGGTTGGGGATGGAGCGGAGCATGTCGATCTTGTTGGTAAGGTCCTCGCAGCATCCGTAGTGGATCATGGCGAAGGGGGCATAGATCGGGCGCTGGTACTGGAGCAGGAATTCCTCATGAAATTCCGGTGAGATGAGGGTGTATTCCTGGGCGGCGCAGAATCCCCAGATCTGGTTCCGCTTGCGGGGGCCTGAATTGGGTTTCAGGGGCTCCAGTTCCGGTGCATAGGGCATGGCCTGGTTGCTGGATGTGGTCAGGGAATAATGACCGGCTTTTTCCGCGGCGTCGTTTTCCGCCAGGATGCTGTCGCGCATGAAAGCCAGGATGCGATGCAGTTCGGCAGGGTGCTCGTACATGTCGAGCATCAGGTCCTCCATGCCCCGCAGGCGGGTGAGGTGGGTCGAGATGTCCGAACTGAACCCGCCGTAGGCCGGGCCATAGACCACGTCGATGGGGAGGATGTCCCCGACGGCGTCGTGGAGCCGGGACAGGTTGCGGGCAGTATCCTCCTCGTCCACGTGGTGGGTGAGGGCCGTCATGTTCGCGGCATCGGCCCAGTCGCGGATTGGCGGATCGAACTTCCAGGCGCCTCCGGTTTCCGAAGAGGCATGCCGGGCTTCTTCCAACCCCCATCCGCGGGTCCAGCTCCGATTCACGGATGCGCCGAGGGTGAACCAGGGTTCGAGGATGTAATCATCGCCGATTGAATCGTGAAAAATCTGCATGCGCAGGAACCGTTCGTGCCCGCGATAGAACGGGTCGGAGCATTGGAGGGAGGCATCGCTGAAAAACTCGGTACACCAGACATTGTGCATGCCGTAGGTGGCGAGTATCAGCGGAGGGGAGACCTTTTTGAGTCCGAAATGGGCGGCCCAGCGTTGTCGGCGGGTTTCCTGGATCGGCTGGAGTGCCAGTGCGGCATACTGTTCAGCCAGTGTACGGATGATGCCGATATCCCGTTTTAAATCGCTCATACCCTGTGACCTCCCGCATTTGGAATGGTACTCGGCTTAACGGGGGTGAACCCTACCATCCGTCCGGGGATTTCACAACACGTGTGTTAGCCGAATCCACGATGCGATGCGGGATGGCTGGAGCCAACGGTGGGGATCGAACCCACGACCTGCGCATTACGAATGCGCTGCTCTACCAGCTGAGCTACGTTGGCGTGTAGAACGGCCCGTACCATGACAAACCACCCTTCCGGCGTCAAGCCATCTGCGGGACATGCCAGGGCAAACGCATCTGAAATTTCAATAATTATGGGGATCGGAACACGAGAGCGGTGGACGATTCCAGAATTTCCTCCTCGTTATCCGTTCTCGTCGCCTGGGGATCACTTCTGCTTCGTTAGCAGCGCGCGCAAGGCAGCCTCCGATACGAGGGCCACATCCTGCATTCTTTCGAGAAACGGCGTGACATCCTGAACCGCTTGCGTCCAGTCCACCGTGGCGAGCTTCGCGGCAACCATCTCCCGCCAGTTTTCCGGAGTGGCCGACGGACCATCCCATCCGGTCTGGCGCATGGCGTTGTTCAGGAACACCAGGTTGGGCTCCGGCCAGGACGCGTCGGCAAGATACCAGGCGAGATCGTAGAGATCCCTGCCTTTCGTGTATTTGCGGGTCAGCACGGCATGGAGCTTGCCGGCGAAGAGCGACGCCTTGTCGTAGTGCAACAGGTTGAGCATACCAAACCGCCGTACGATCCGCGTGGTCACCACCGCGCCCGCGGGCGGGTTGGTGTCGATCTCCACTTTCACCGCGAGCGCCTCGTCGGCATGCGGAGAGAGGCCCATTTCGTGGAGCAGACCCCGAAATTTGACAAAGGCTGAAGCCACCGTGGACGCGGTGCGAACGCGTGTGTCGGCGTCATAAGCTTCGGCGGTCAGGTCTGCCTTTATGGCCTGCATGAGGCTCTCGAAGCGCGCGTCGCTGCCCGCAGTCATCAGGGAGAAGTCCAGATCTTCGGAATACCGCGGGAGCCGAAAGAGGAAACGCAGCGCGGTGCCCCCGACAAAGGCCCAGTCGGCGAAAGCACCGTGATCCTGAAGGGATTGGAGCACGCGGGACTGGAGATACTCGCGCGTTACGTTCCGACGGCGGAAATCGTCTCGTTCCTCGCGAAGAAGATCCTTCAACAACGCTTTCATTCCAACACCTCCTCCCGCTGCCAGATCGCAATCAGGCGTTCAACCGACCGCTCGACTTTTCCAGACCGCATCTCCCCGGCGGCGATGCGCAGATCATGAGACGTAAGCGTATCGGGCCTGGTCAGCCGTAATTCCCGCAGATACTCGGGATTGTCGCTGTGAGCCGTGAGATACAGCAGGTCAACCAGCGCTTTCGCTGGAGTCGCGATGAGGGCATGCTGATCGGGGGATACCTCGATCTCCCTGAATCCAAAGAATCGCACGGTGGCCACATGCCGGAACAGGAATCGCCCGAGCGGCGTATCGAACTCCTCCGGGCGGTTTGTCGTCACGCAGGTCACCGCGGGAACGTATTCCGGGATCATCCCGTAGTGTGAAAGAGCGGATTGGAGGCTGACATAGGATGCTTTCCGAAGGGCCCCCGCCACCGCAAAAGGATGAGGCTGGACCGAGGCGTAGGGGGAACCCAGCGCGTAGACGCCACGCCGCAACTGGATGACCTGGCTGCTTTTTACCCACCGATCGAGTTGCCTGCGAACATGGGCTGGAAATTGTTGTCCCGATAATATCTGTCCGGTCCGGAAAAGACCATTAGACGGGACCATTTTCGCAAGCTCTGCTAATTTCATAGCAATAAAATGACATATCTGTCTTCTTATTGCAACAGATATAGCAACGAAACTAAAAACTATCGTGGGTGTTCACCATGAGCTGCACTAGCGGTGATAGGGTGCGACGCGTGGTGTACGGGTGCTCGGTATGTGGCCAGGCCTAGATCGTCCCGCTCCCTCCGGTCCGATGAAGCAGTGTGACGAAGCGTATCCGACGAAGCGTGTGACCAAGCGCGGGGACGAAGTGTCCGTCCGGTCTGAGGCCACGCTTTGTCGCTCCACTTCGTCCCATACTTCGTCGTTTACACTTCGTCGATTCCGTCTTCCCGTGCGAACAGGTGCTACCATAATCTTCTCTGGGTGGATGCTTATGCCGTTACAGGTAGCTCCGGTAAGGCAGGGTGGCGATTTCGGCGGGAGGCAGTTTGCCGTCAAGTGCCAGGAGATTGTGGTAACGCTTGTATTCCTGCCGACCGGCGGGGCGGCTTACGGGTGGATGGACGGTGACGGGATGGGTGGTTGTGACCAGCCAGTCAAGCAGGTCGCGTTGCAGGTCGAGGATCACTTCCCGGTATGCCGATTCAAAGTAAAGATTGCGCATTTCCCAGGGGTCGACTTCCAGATCGTACAGTTCGCCGAATCCTTCCGGGTAGTCCGCCTTGAACATCGCGGGCGGAAAATAGACCAGCCGGTATTTCCCCTTGCGAACGCTTTTTGACCAGGCGAATTCGGTTACGGCGATCCGGTGCATGGCGGAGGAATTTCCCTGCAGCAGGGGTGATAAATCTTTCCCGTCGGATGTGATCATCGGATCCAGCCCGGCCAGGGAACAGAGGGTGCTCGATACGTCCACCGCTTCAACCAGTTCCGGGGCTATGTGTCCGGGTTTGAACCGGCCGGGCGCCCACCAGATCGATGGTATCCGGGTGATGGCGTCCGCGGAAATGCCGGGGGCTTTTTCCATGATGCCGTGCTCGGTGGCGTAATCACCGTGATCGGACGAATACACAACGATGGTGTTGTCAGCCAGGCCGGTGGTTCTCAGGTGATCGAGCAGGCGCCCGACGGCATGGTCAACCTGGCTGACAGCGCCGAGGTATCCGCGGAGTTTGCGTAACCGGGCGGCTTCGAAGGTTTTCGGTTCCAGCAAGGCCCAGTGTCCCTTTTTCCAGTTGGCGGCAGCCTGTCGCAGGTGGGGCGCCTTGCCTTCCATCGGGTAATCGGCATTCGGGGGAAGGGTCAGGTCCATGCCCTCGTAGAGATCCCAGAATTCCTGGCTTGGACTGGTGCACTGGTGGGGGCGTGGCAGGCTGACGTGGGAGAAGAAGGGCTTTCCGGCCGCGACACAGTCCTGGATGAATGCGATGGTGCGGTTGACCACCCATCCTTCCTGGCTCTCATCGAAGGTGAGCGGGCTGGGACGTCCCTCCATGCTCTGTAATCCCTTCGGGCCGAATTCCGTCAAACTGACATGGTCTTCCAGATGTTCTTTGCCCCGTTCACGGAGGAATGCCGTATAGTCCGGGGAACGTCCCCCGATACTACACCCGCAGGTTTCGTGGAACACATCCGCCTGATCCTCGATCCAGTATTCCGGGCAGTGAATTTTCCCCATGGCGGATGTGCGGTAACCGGCGCAGCGGAAATGCCCAAGCAGGTTTGGCAATCCCCCGGGGTTGGGGCCTGAAAGCCCGTAATAGCCGTGATTGTGGCAATACTGGCCGGACAGGAACGAGACGCGGCTGGGGGTACAGATTGCATTCTGCGTGACGGCATTGTCGAAGCGCACACCTTCCGCCGCCATCTGATCGAGGCAGGGGGTTTTGACGTCGGGGTGCCCCTTGTGCCCGAGCACTTTCGCGTTGTGCTGGTCCGACAATATGAAAAGAACGTTGGGTTGTGGTTTCATCGTGTCTCACGCTCCCGGATGGCCTGGCCGGCGCGTATCATGGTTAGAAGCAGATCTTGACCACATCCTTGAAGGTCTTGACGAAATGCGTCGTCAACCCTTTCCGGATATGGGCGGGCAGGTCCTCGAAGTCTTTTCGGTTGTCCGCCGGGAAGATGAGTTTTGACACATTGGCCCGCTTGGCTGCGATGGTCTTTTCCTTGACCCCTCCGATGGGCATGACGCGGCCGGTCAACGTGAGTTCACCGGTCATGGCGAAGCCGGACTTGATCGGCTGGTTCATGGCCAGTGAATAGATGGAGGCCGCCATCGTGATGCCGGCGGATGGGCCATCCTTGGGCGTGGCGCCGGCCGGAACATGCAGGTGAACCACGTGGTTCTTGAAGAACTTCCGTATGTCGGGATCCCGGTCGAGCATTGCCTGCACATAGGTGTAGGCAATTTCCGACGATTCAACCATAACGTTCCCGAGCTGGCCGGTATGCTTGAATCCGGATTTGTCGGATTCGACCTTGGTTGCCTCGATGTACAGCACATCGCCGCCCATGCTGGTCCAGGCCAGGCCCATGACCACGCCCGGGATGGGTTTCTTGATGGTTTCATCGTTGAACAACCGGCGCCCCAGCAGGGCGTGCAGGTGTGACGGCTTGATGGTAATGGGTTTGCGCTGGCCGCCCACGATACGCTTGACGGATTTCCGGATTACCCGCTTGATGGCGTTTTCCAGACTGCGGACGCCCGGTTCGCGGGCGTAGCCGTCGATCATGGAACGCAGGGCGGGCGGGGATATCGTGATCTGGTCGGCCGTGGCGCCGTGTTGTGCCAATTGCTTGGGGATCAGGAAACGGCGGGCAATCTCGAGCTTTTCCTCCAGGATGTAGCCGGAGAGGTTGATGATCTCCATGCGGTCCAGCAGGGGGCGGGGAATCGTGTCGAGTTGGTTGGCGGTGCAGATGAAGAAAACGTTGCTCAGGTCGAACCGGACATCCAGGTAATGGTCGAGGAAGTCGCGGTTCTGCTCGGGGTCAAGCACTTCGAGCAGGGCCGAGGCCGGATCGCCGCGGTAACTGACCCCGATCTTGTCGATTTCATCGAGCATGATCACCGGGTTGGCGCTCTTGCAGACCTTCATGGCCTGGATGAACTTGCCGGGCATGGCGCCGATGTAGGTGCGGCGATGGCCCTTGATTTCCGCCTCGTCCTGGATGCCGCCGACGGAAAACCGGTAGAAATGCCGCCCGATGCTCCGGGCGATGGATTGCCCGATGGAGGTCTTGCCCACGCCGGGTGGTCCGACAAAACAGAGGATCGAACCGGCGATGTTGCCCTTCAGGATGCCGACGGACAAAAATTCCAGAATCCGTTCCTTGACGTCGTCCAGGCCGTAATGGTCCTTGTTGAGGATGGCGGTGGCCTTGCGGATGTTGTAGTTGTCGTTGGTAAAGACGCCCCAGGGCAGGATGGTCAGCCAGTCGAGGTAGCTGCGGCTGACGTTGAACTCCGGGGATGCGGTTTCAATCAGCTTGATCTTCTCGATTTCCTCCTGGATACGTTCGCGGGCTTCATCGGAGAGCTTGAGCTTTTCAATGCGGGCGTTGAACCGCTCGACTTCCGCTTCGCGGCCCTCCTTGGCGAGACCGAGTTCCTTCTTGATCTCCTTGAGCTGTTCGCGGAGGAAGAATTCGCGTTGTTGCTTGGACAGGCGTTCCTCGATCTGCTTGCTGATGCGCACCTGGATTTCCGAGACGTTGATTTCCTTGCGCAACAGCACGAGCACCTTCTTCAAACGTGCGCGGATGCTGATGGTTTCGAGGATTTCCTGGAGTTCGGGCCCGGTGGAGGTGGTGAGGGCGGCGGCAAAATCGGCCAGTCGCCCCGGCTCATTGAGAGCCGACGTGTTCATGAACAGCTTCAGTTCCTCCTTGTGCAGGGGGTTGAGCTGGATCAGCTGCTTGATGCTCTGGATGACGGCCAGTGAATAGGCCTTGAGCTCGGAATTGCCGGCCATCTCGGTTTCCAGCAGGTATTCCACCCCGGCCACCAGGTGGGGTTCCTCCTGGATGAACCGGGTGATCTTGAAGCGTTCCTGGGCGCTGATCAGGATTTGTAGGGGTGCATCGTGTTCCGGGTGTGCCACCTGGAGGATTTCCGCAATCACACCGACAGGATAAAGGTCTGTACTGGCCGGTTTAGCCGGTTGATCAGCGCCGTCCGGCTGTTTTTTGAGGAGCACCAGCCCCAACAGTTTCGAGGCGGATTTTGTGGTGGCGAGGATCAGTTCCTTGAGGTGGGGTTCCTCGACCATCATGGGGACGGTCATTTTCGGGAACAAGGGACGCTGGTTCAGGGGGAGGATGGGGAGTTGACCCGGGTAGACATGGCGCGCCAGAACCAGCGGGCGTGCTTGTTCCGGATTGGGGCTGACGACTTCCGGTGGTTCCTGACCGGTGTGGTTGGTGGTGTTTTCCATAGGTTGCACTTTCCCCATTGAACGGCTGCAAGCCGTATTCCTCAACCGATCATAATGGGATCGGAGTGGGATTTCAACCCTGCATCCGGATATTCAACGATGCCCGGGTGGGCTGGATAACCGGCATCGCCGGCGGATTGGGCACATCGAGTTTGTGCATTTCTCGCTGGAGCCGGCCCGACCCCGGGCCGGTCTGGATCTGGGTTGGTCAAAAAGGGAACGGGGCGAGGTCGCCCCGTCTCCAAACGGAGGTACAATCGATCTGTCTCATGCAAATGCCCAGAGATAAGATGCGACCGCGGACTCCTGTGAGCCCGTCCGTCATTGCTTTTTACCGGTAGGGATGGATAAGTTGGCATGGTTATTGGTTCATGTAGGACGGACGATGTCGAAAGCGGCGAAAAGAACACTATATGTGGCGCCGGAACCGGGGATGGACGGAGTCAAGGACGGCTCGAAAGTCGATGGAAGCCGGAAAGATCCCCTGACCTTGACGGGTGCGCGCGATCTGGTGCGGGCCTGGAAACAACAGGGTATTTATCCGCCGGAAGGTGTGACCATCGTCCTGTTGCCGGGTGATTATGAACTGGCTCGTTCCCTTGACTTGAATGCACGCGATTCAGGCAGGGCGTCCGCGCCCATGACCTGGCGGGCGGAATCGCCTGGAACCGTGCGCCTGACCGGCGGGCGGCGTGTGACTGTTTTCAAGCCGGTGACCGAGCCGGCGGTGCTTGACCGCCTGTCCGTGGAAGTGCGCGGACAGGTGGCGATGGTTGACTTGAAGGCCATGGGCATCACGGATTACGGAATCTGGCATCCCCGCGGGCATGGTGGGGGCAGTGCGAATTCCGCCCTGGAGGTCTTCTGCCATGGTGTCCCTTTGACGCCGGCCCGCTGGCCGAAACGATCCCCGCTGGCCAATCACGGGTTTGAGCTGATTGCCGATGTGCGGGGGGATTGCCTGGTCTACACCGATGACCGGCCGGCGCGTTGGGCGGTATCGGACGATATCCACCTGCATGGCCATTTCGCGATGGACTGGACGTCCACGATTGTGCGGGTGACCCGGTTGGACACGCAGAAGAAGGAAATCGAGGTGGTTCCTGCCCGGACGGGTCATTACGGGATGCGCAAGGGTGGAAGGTACTTCTATTTCAATGTGCTGGAGGAGTTGAGCGAACCGGGTGAATGGTGTCTCGATCGCCAGTCCGGGATCCTGTATGTCTGGTTGCCGGTCGATCCCGCTTCTGCCGATGTCCGGGTATCGTTCCTGGAAACCCCGCTGGTGAACTGCGTGGATGTTGAATCCGTGCGGTTCGAGGGCTTGACGTTTGAATGCACCCGGGGCGATGCGGTTGCCATGACCGGCGGCCGTGGAATCACGCTGGCCGGATGCAGGATCACCAACATCGGGCGGGCGGCCGTGCGCATCGATCGTGGGTACGACCATGTGGTCCAGAGTTGCGATGTCTGGAATATCGGGGAGTCCGGTGTGGATATTGCCAATGCGGGGGACCGCCGGCTCGGGGAATCGTCCGGGCACCGGGTCGAGAATTGCTGGATGCACCACATGGCGCGGGAGGGGTGGACGTATTTCGAGTGCGTGCGCGTCCTGAACTGCTGCGGGGTCACGATACGGCACAACCGCTTCCACGATCACCCCCACGCGATGATCATGTACCGGGGCAACGATCATCTGATCGAGTACAACGAGTTCTACAATTTCACGCTGCAGGGCGACGATTGCGGATGCCTGTATTACGGGCGTGACTTTACCCTCCAGGGGAATGTGGTCCGCTACAACTATCTGCACCATGCCGGCGATTCCGGACGGAACGACTGGGGGTCGTCGGGAGTCTACAACGATGACGGCGCCGGCGGTTCCGACATCTACGGCAACATCTTTCACCTGGTCAACAAGGGGGTGCTGGCCGGCGGAGGAATCAACATCCGCATTCATCACAACCTGTTCGTAGCGTGTGAGCCGGCGATCTGGTTCGATGAACGGCTTGCATCGGCCCAGGCGGATCGCGGCGAAACCATGATGCATGGCTGGATGCGGGACCAGTTTTACGCCCTCAATGGGCATCGGCCACCGTTTGCCAGCCGCTACCCGGGCATGGATGCCGTTCACGATGCGCTGCAACGCGGGGTCGGACTCGCGGCGCTCAATGCGCAAGTGAAGGGGAATCTCGTGTATGGCAGCCGGGGTTCCTGGTTGAAAACCCACTGGGCGGAGTTTCCCGAATATTTTGAGTATGCGGCCAACGTGGTGGAGGATCGTCCGCCTTGTGAGGATGCCGCTTTCGGTGTGTTTGAAATCAAGCCGGACCACCCGGCGTGCCGGACCAGTGGTTATAAACCGTTACCGTTCGAGAAGTACGGTTTGTATCGTGACTCCTATCGTCCGAAGCTGGAAAGTGCCCGTACGGCCATGGAAGTGGTGAACCCGGTTGGTTCAACGGGCACTGGCGGCCGCCTCCGGCTCCGGCTGCGGAACGACGGGGATGTGCCGGTCCAGGGCGTGGAACGCGTTGAAATCAAGCGGCAGCGGCATGGACCGGGATTCATGCGGATCGATGTTCCCTTCGATGTGCAGCCGGGAGGTGAGACGGCCGTTGAATTCGACCTGGCAGTCGATCCGGTTGCCTTGCAGGACTGCTACGAACTGTTTGTCTTTACGCGGGGTGAACAGATCCGGCCGGTCTGGATCTCCATGCCGGTGGCGTGCCGTCTGGATTCCCGGATTGACCTGCTCGATCCCGTCACGTGGGGGACGGGTGTCCTGCTGGGCCGTATCCAGATGCACGTATCCAACCTTGCCGGGACGGTGACGGACACCTCGGTGGTGCTGAAGATCGATCCGCCGGATGGGGTGGAAGTCAATCCGGGAACGATCAACCGCCGGCTGGCACCCGGTGCGTGTATCGAGACGGAATCAAGTATCCGGCTCAAGGATACCGGTGGGCCCCTGGTGTCGCGGATTGTCCTGACGACAGCCGGACGGGATGTCAAACCTGCCGCAGCCCGCCTGACCGTCCGCTATCCGTTGCGGCAATTGCCGCAACGGCCTTCCCTTGACTGCCTGGAGGCGCGGTTGAAGGATCAGCCGGTGTTGCCGGTGAAAGGCGCGGCCCGCCTGGCGGCGTCGGGGTATTACGGGGACATCCGCCTGGCGGTTGCCGACGGGCACCTGCTGGTGTCGGCGGTTGTTTTTGACACGAAAATCGAGGTGACCCCGCTGTTGTGGGATGGATCCTGCGTGGAGGTTTTTGCCTGTAACCCGGACCGGGAACGCATCGGGCATGTATTCGGAAACATCGAGATCGGACAGGTCTACCTGGTGCCGGCCTGTGGCGTGGAGCCTGCCCGGGCGTACCGGTTTCAACATAACCAGCCGGTTCCGAAACCCTGCGTCCAGGTGGCAACGGCAGCGGATCCCCGTGGATACCGCCTGCAGGCGCTGGTGCCGTTCACGGAACTTGCGCTGGATCCCGACGCCGTGCAGTTCCTGTTTGAGGTCCAGGTCACCGCACACCTGGAAGGCGCACCGCGGGGGGAGGGGAGGGGTAACCTGTTCGGCAGTCCATCCGCCTTCAATGATACCTCCCGCTACGCGCTGGCCGTGGTGGAGTGAGCGTGGAAAACGCAAACCGGATAAGGCCATCCAGCCGCGCTCTATGAGCGCATCCGGTGCCGGGCTTCTGCCTGGGGTGTTCGGCGAGGCTTGATCTTGGCAGCCCGTGTCCCTATGATCCGACTCCATTTACGTCGCAGTTGCGACAGGAGAGTAATATGGGCAAGCGCAGGGCAATTCTGGTTGGTAACGGCGGACGCAGTTTCATGTACCGGGATGCGGCGGCATTCAAGTATCCGGACCACGTCGAGCTGGTCGGCCTGGTCGACATCAATCCGGGACGTGCCCGCCTGTCTCAATCCGCCCTGGAACAAAAGGGGTTGAAGGTTCCCGTTGCCGGGCCGGATGCGTTGGAAACCTTCATCCGTAAACAAAAGGCGGACCTGGTCATTGTCACGTCCCGGGACTCCACGCACGATGAATTTATCGTGCGGGCGATGGACGCCGGATGCGACGTGATTACGGAAAAGCCGATGACCATCAATGCGGCGAAATGCCAGCGGATTCTGGATGCGGTCAAGCGGACCGGTCGCCAGGTGCGTGTCACCTTCAATTACCGGTATTCACCGCCGCGGGAGCAGGTGAAGGAACTGTTGCAGGAGGGGGCGATCGGGAAGGTGCTTTCGGTGGAGTTCAAGTGGCTGCTCGACACCTCGCATGGCGCCGACTATTTCCGGCGCTGGCACCGGAACAAGGAGAACAGCGGCGGGTTGATGGTGCACAAGGCAACGCATCATTTTGACCTGGTGAACTGGTGGATCAACAGCGTACCGAAACGGGTTACGGCCCTCGGCTCACGCGTCTTCTATACCCCGGAGCAGGCGGAACGGTACGGACTGACCAACCGGGGGGAGCGGTGCCATGCCTGTGCCGAATCGAACCGGTGCCCGTTTTTCCTGGACCTGGACGGATATCCCCAGCTCAAGTCGCTGTACCTTGACCAGGAATCCCATGACGGGTATTTCCGGGACCGGTGCATTTTCAGCGACTCGATTGACATCGAGGACACGATGAACGTGGCCGTGGAATACCGCAACGGGGTCCGGTTGAGCTATGCGCTCAATGCGTTCTCGCCCTGGGAGGGGTATCATGTTGCCTTCAACGGCACGAAGGGGCGGCTGGAACAGATCTGCCGCGAAACCTCCTACATCAACGGGGATGGATCGGTGCCGGGACAGACCGTCGGGCCGGGAACGACGCTGGCGCTGATGCCGCATTTCACCTCGGGCACCTTCCTTCCGGTTCGTACCGGCGAAGGGGGGCATGGCGGCGGCGATGAACGCCTGCTGGACGATCTGTTCATTCATCCGCCGAAGCCGGATCCGCTCTGCATGCGGGCCGATTATCGCGGGGGTGCCTGGTCGATCCTGACCGGTATAGCCGCGAATATTGCAATGGCCGAGAAACGGGTGGTGGAGGTGGACGAATTGGTCAAGGGCCTTGAGATGCCGGACTATCCGGCCACCCCGGCCTGGGATGCGCCGATCCCGGTCCCGGAGTTCCTCGTTGGTTGGGACGTCAGCGACGTTTTGCCGCGACCCGGTCCGGTCGCCCAGGCGCCGCTGCCGGCGTCCACGGTGACTTTCAAGCCGCTGAATATCCGCGGTTCATTCCAGAATGCCCATGATCATATCGGAACCCGGGATGGACTGGTGTATTTTCGGCTGGCCGTCAACTCGGCGACCGACCGGAACGCAGAACTTGGCTTTGGCGCCGACGGGCCTGCACGGGTATGGGTCAACGAGACCGAAGTGGGTGTCTGGCCGGACCTGACGAATCCCTGTGTGGCGGATAAATGCCGTGCTCCGGTGACCCTGCGCAAGGGCCGGAATATGTTTACGGTGGCCTTGGACAGCAACGGGGGCAAGGCGTGGGGCATCTCCGTGCGGTTGATCTAATCGTACCAGGCCACTGCGGGCCGTTGCTGGAGCCGGCCCGACCTCGGGCCGGTCTGGGTGCTAGGCCGGCCGTGTGATGAACCGGCGGGCATCCATTTCGGGGCAACGGTTTCGCGTGATATGGCCCCATCCGCTGCGTTGTCGCCATCGGCGCATACCAGGAGTATGGCGCCGACGGCTCCGCCTTGCGGCCGGAGCCATCTGACGCGAAGCCGTTGCCCTTTTCGAAATGGAAGCCCGTGTTTACCTCGCGGTCCGGGCGAGTACGCCGGCACCGCGATGGAATATGGAAAAGAGTCTGGATTTGCGTGTGACGCATAGAAGGGCGAGGTGCCTGCCCTGCGAAGCCTTGGCGAAGCAGGGTCCACACGAGCCGTCTGGCCTGGTTGGAGTCAGCTTGCCCGCCCGTGTCTGGAAAAAGAGCGACAGGTCGTGTGGTGACTGATATGCTATGCGGTAATACCTAATCAGGAGGGACCGGTCATGAAGCAATGGATGGTTGCCGGATTGTGCGCGGGTCTTCTGGTGTGCGCGGCGGGCGCGGCCGAAGTGGAATCGTTGGTGGGAGACGGCTACTGGGGCTTATGGTTGAAGCCCGAGGCAAAATGGACGGAAGTCGGGTCGGACTCGGTTGGCCTGGTTGGTGGACAGGCCGGCATAGCCATGAACCGTTCGTTGTATGTCGGGTTTGGCTATTATGAACTGGCGAGTTCCGTGGATTTCGAGGGCGCCGGCGCGAAACTCGGTTCATCCGATCTGTGGTACATGGGATTCGATGTCGGGTACAGCATCAAGCCCGCCCGTGTCCTGCATGCGGGGCTCGACTTGTTCGTGGGATGGGGGGAATCCTCGCCCCGGCTTGCCGCCGGAGGAACGGAAACGTCCGACCTGTTCGTGGTCGAACCCGGCGTCAATCTGCTGGTGAATGTAACCCCGGATGTGGAATTCGGTCTGGGGGTGGGGTATCGGGTTGTCAACGGCAGCGATACCGATGGGGTTTCCGATAGCGACCTGGGCGGTCTGGCCGGCGGGGTGTTCCTGCGCTGGACCGAAGGGCGTTAACGGACCGGCACGGGCGGGATATCCTCCAGACCTTGTCCCGGAAACCCGAACGCGCCACGATTCGGGACTGAATCAGCCCAGCCTGGCCATCAACTGTTCCCGGCCCCTGGAATAGGCCGGGCTGTCGGCGGTTGCGGAACCGCATCCGGACCACCATACGGAAGGGCGGGCGGGCTCAAGCCGGCAGAGGGCCAGGGTTCCCGGAATGCGTTCAAGTAGTCGCCGGTAGAGTTCACGGGCGTCGACGACGTCACCGAAACGCTGGCCCAGGATCTGGAGTACCCGCAGATCTCTCAACTGGTTGGGTAATCCGCCGGTTCCCTTGTTGTTCACGCAGGCGTTGAGCGACGATTCCCGGTAGGGGCATGGGGCGCACATCATCCAGTCCGCATGCGGCGCCAGGCGGATCCGAACGCCGGGTTTCTCCAGGATCAATGCCAGGAGTTCCGGCAGATTGTCCTCGGCGAAGGGGGGACGGGTCCCGTTCCCGTACTGGCAGACCGAGCAGACCAGGATATGGGGCCTGACGTCGATGGCGTCGGCCTTGTGCATGGCCGCGATGGATTCAGTCTTCGACTGCTTCATGTCGGGTTCGGAACGTACCGGCAACAGGGCGCTGATGCCCTTGGCGCGGCCGCGCGCATAGGCGTCGGCGACCGCCCGGGTGTTTCCCCTCCAGGCATCAGAGGTGGTTGTGTTGTATACGCAGATGCCATCCAATGTCTCGATAAAGTCGAAGAGGCGGTTGAAAATAATCCGTGCGGGCAGGGTGCAACCCGGGGCCAGGTTGAGTTTGTGCAGAATCTCGAGGTCACGGCGGACATTGAATTCAGACCCCTCCGGTGTGTCCTCCTTGGTTCCTGGATCCTGGTAGCTGAACACTTCTCCGACATTACATTGCAGGGTGATGGGGAGGTCCGGTTCCTTTCGCACCGAGTCGAGGAGGGATCGTATCGCGGGATTAGCCGGCAGGGTTCCTTGTTCGTCCAATGCGCACACCGCGTAAATCAATTGGTAGGGTCGCAAGGTCATGGCGGGAATCTTTGTCATGGAAAACTCCTTTAATCGTAAACACCGTTGACTATGATATACCGGTAGTCGTGTAGGAAGTGAAAAGAATGATTCGACGTGTCGATGATTCGGATTGGAAGGACGGTTGATATGCCGGCAGATGTTGGTATAACGGTTCGGCCTTACCAGTTGGTGTGTTCGGTCTGTGCAAGGGGTGGCAAGGCGGCGTCTGTTTCAGAAAGCGTCGGGGCCATCCTGGCCGCCGTCCAGGATGCTCCGGACCTTCCAGTGACCCTCTCATGCAATGTGGGGGAAGTGTTTGCCTACCAGGATCCCGGCACCGCGGACGATACCCCTGAAGGGGCGGAGTTTAATGTTCGCCGCGATCTGGAGATTCTGCACAAGCTCAATCTGGAACCGGGATGCACCCTGCCGGCCCGAATCCTTTACCACCGCCTGCTGGACCGGATTGAGACGGTTGCCGGGATATGCGGGTATCCCCGCGTGACGTCCGATGCGTGGGAAGGTTGTCCGGACGCCGGCTCCGGAAACTATGAACGCGGGCGGGCGCTTGGAATTTCGGCCTTTATCCCGCCGCGTCCGGTCGGGGAACTGGAACGTGAAAAGGCGGCTTCGCTGGAGGCGATGTACCAGGCAAGCCCGGTCCATGTCCGGCCGCATATCCTGTTATGTGCGGTCTGCCAGTACGGGAACGGTATCCGCCCCCCTTACGCGGAGGACAACCTGCCCGAACTGATCCAGGTGATCCTGAAAAAGCCGGAAACCCTGATCCTGTTGGTTGCCGGCGCGGATTGGATGATGTGCGCCCCGTGCCCGTATCGTGTGCCGGGGATCAACGGGTGTGTCAACCAGTTGGGGTCGGGGGGACTGCCGAACCGTATGCGGGATTTGCGCATGCTGCAGAAACTGGGGTTGAGTTTCGGGGATGTCCGGCCGGCCAGGGAACTGTTCCGGTTGATTTTCGAACGCTTACCCGGCACGCTGGATATCTGCCGGCTCGAACCTGCCAAGCCGTCGGTCTGGTGGGATGGATGTGGCGCTCCCGCCGAAAACAGCGAGTCGTACAATAAAGGCAAGCAGCAGCTGATGATTGATTTGGGGATTTGATGGGCCGTACGGTCAAGGTCGCCCGGGCGGGTGTTACCGGCCGGTTTGCCGCGCGACCCCGGCCACCTGTTCAAATTTCTCGATCGTAACGCCCGGTGGGCATGAGTCGGAATTCGCGAGAATGAATGGACCGCCTGCCGCCTCCCTGATGACGGATTCGACATACGGTTTGAGTTGCGTTTCAGACAGTTGGAGAAACCGGGTCGGTTCGATGCCGCCGATGATCCCCATCGACGAACCGATCACCTTGCGTGCGTCGCGGATGGTGATGTTTCCGGTTGGGGGAGGGGAAATACTCTCCACGGAATGAACGCCCTGCGCCTTCATCCTGCCCACCAGGGCGGCCAGGTGTCCGCAGGCATGCTGGATATAATGCCTGCCGTGGTTGGACAGCAGGTTGCACCAACCGGTAATTTCGGAACCGATAAAGGTGTCGTACTGGGTGGGCGAATAATTCTGCGTGCTGGAATCCTCCCACGTGATGAAATGGGTGTAGGGGGACTGGACCGAGAGGCGGGCTGCCTCGGTATTCTTTTCCACCATGGTTTTCCAGAGGGCTTCCACGGTTTCCGGGAAATCCGCCAGCGCGTAGGCCAGTTCCTCGGTTCCGACATGGTGCTCCACCAGCGACTGGAAGGCGGATTTGCCGCGCGGGATCAGCATGCCCAGCGAGAAACCCTCCCGTCCCTCTCCCGCGAAGTGATCGTTGACCGGTGCCAGGTCGAGAACCAACGTGGTGTTGGTTTCAATCCACAACTGAACCTTGTAGTCGGACTCGGTTTTGAGGGGGTGTTCGACCAGGAAACTCGTGTTGCCGGTTTCGCTCCTGGCCCATGCCAGGTGAAGGGTACCTGCCGGGGTCCTGATTTCGGATTCCGTCCGACCCCCGCCTTCCGTGGTCCGGCATTCCATGTCGGCCGGCGGGATGGCCTTCACGGGGCAGGGGGCCCCACGCCACAGGGGATCGGCGCCGATGCGATGGTGAAAGGCAAGCTGGCCTTCGTCCTGGATTGCCTGCGGAAAATGTTCCCAGACATAGGCGAGAAACGGGCAGAACGGAATATGATCGACCGGTTTTCCCTGCAAGGAGGCCAGGATGCGTTCGTTGGATGTCATCGGTTGTTACCCCCGGTATTGTACGGACGGCAGGCTGAAATGTTTGGCCGTGCCGTGGCAAGGGATTCTGGTGAGAGGAGCACGGGATGACCGGTCCGGCTTTGATGCGACAGGATGGTATCCTTGCGCCGTTCCATGGTGGCGCGGAACCGGCGTTCTTCGGGGGAGGAAACCTCGGGTTTCTGCCACGGCATGAATCCTTCACCGCGCGTAACCCGGTGGAGATATTCGGCGACCTTCACGGAGGAAGATGCTTTCATTGGGAGCACGGTAGCACTTCACCCGTGAGATTGAGAAGGACATTCCAGATGAATCGGGAGCTGTATCGTGAGCTTGAACCAGATGGATGCCCGGGTTATCCTGCCCCCGCCAGCACGATGCCTTCTTGATTGGTATGAGGGGCGAGGGGCCGGCTGTATGCCGATATTGTGAGAATTGATGAAGCAGGATAATCATAGCCCATGAAACGACAAATGGTTGTGCAACGTGCGATCGGATTCGTTGTTATAATGCTGCTTGCCTGGCTGTTGATGCGAGGGGGCAGGCCACGGCAACAAAATGCCGAGGGTTCTGCCGGAATGACTGAAACAGAATACGCCGGGACTGAGATGGAAATGCCTGGCACGAATCCTCCTGCTGCCATTACTCCACCGCTAGATCTGTCGACGGTGTCAGATAATCTGCGCGGGGTTCTGGGGTATGAAGAGAAGAAGACATACGTTTCCCGACTTCGTGCCGTAAATCAACTGGGGCGGGATCTTTCGCCGGAGGATGTTCAGACCCTTTTCGCCTTTCTTAACCAGTCGGAACTCCAGGACAATTTATCTTCCGCGGAACTCAATACGGTTAAGAACGATATTCTCAATGTGATGTGGCGTCAGACCACCCGTCCCCCAGGAATAAGCGGGCTCCTCATCGCGATGTATCGGGACACCAGACATGACCCCATGTGGCGTGATTATTGCATTCAACATCTGGGGGGCTGGTACGGTAAGGCGGAGTCCGATGTTGAAAAGAAGGCCATTGCCGAAGCCCTTTGGGATGCCACCCAGACAAAGCGGGGGACGATTGCCGGGACATCGCTCCTGTCGCTGTCATTAAATGTCGGAGGTCCTGAAATCAGCCGGGAAGCGGTATCGGAAAAGGCGCTGCAATTATGCCGGGAACCGGCGTATGCAGAGGCGGTCAAAATGACGGCGATCCAGGTCTGTGCGACACTTAATGATAAGGAGGCGCTACCCATTGCGCGCGAGTGGGCATCGGGAAGCTCCTATGTGCCCCTGCGAATGGCGGCGCTGGCAGCCATTGGAGTCTTGGGAGAAGCTGGTGATCGAGAATTGCTTGAGAAATATGTGAAGAGCAGTGACGTGCGGCTTCGTAAGTCGGCCCTAGCAGCTCTCGAAAAGTTAAATGCCCGGGATCCTTAAGGCGCCAGGGGGGACTTTTTTCCCTTGGTCTTGAGGGTCAGTGTTGTTGAAGCGGCTTGCGGGACGCGGATGTCCAGGGAAATGGTCTCCTCAGCCATGAGTTGGCGGCAGAACTCGGGTGAGAACTTTATGGATAAATTGACACCGTGCTGACCATCCTTTTCGCCAATCTGATATTGAATATCCTTTGGTGCTGAGAGTGTCACCTCGCTTGGTTCGAGACTCCGGGTTCGCTGACCGAGAAGTTTCAGTTGGAACGTGCGGCTGATGGGCGCTTCTGAAACGGGCAGATACAATATTTCCGGCAGTATCGCCAACTCAGCCCCTATCTTTCCTGTGACCGAGACGTTGACGGGAGGGTGATTGGTCGGGCTGCTCACGGGGATGGTCACCCTGCACTTCAAGTCCCCGGAAATTTTTGTCGGGATCAGCGATATCGACAGGCTGGCCCTGCCGGCCTGCGTGGGATCCAGGGTTACGTTCACGGGGTAAGTGCTCTCTGTTTGAGGAGCGCCGAAGACGAGATTGGTATGGGTTGACTTCAATGAGAAGGTCTGAGTCCATGGCGTATTGAGCCGCAATCGCCCCGCATAGAGGGACTCCGAGGGCGTGATATGAACCAGAGGGACCGCATTTCCGGCTACCGTCAGACACAGGAAACGGTTGGCGGGATCGTTGCTTTCAACATAGTTGTTCTTGGTGAAAAGTCCCGCGATCGAGTTGGAAAGAATATCTATCTGAATAGTGGTGGTGGCGCCGGACGGAAGGTTAGTCTGGCCTGTAACTACCGTGGCACAACCGCATGTTTTCCTGACGTTTCGGATTTGCAGGTCCGAATCACCGGTGTTCCGGAGGGTAAAGGTTGCCTGTTTCTGCTCGATAGCCGGGTATGCCCCAAAATCGACCAGGCTTGAGCCCTCAACAGCAATCCGGGGGCTGGCCGTAATCGTCGTGATGGTCGAGGCGACAATTGCAAAAGCGTATGGCAGTAACCGGTGCATCCGCTGACCATATCGGATAGTGTTGGGAGGGTAAAGCGGCGAGTGCTGGCCAAATCGGGCGGCTATATGTATGGTGCGGGCATGAAACGGTGGAGAAACAGGATGCTGGCCGGGTTGATGGCCGTGGCGACATCCCTATTGGCGAACCTCGATGACCCGGTGCTTGTTGAATTTTTCCGTGCCCCGGGTTGCCGGGAATGCCGACTGGTTAACACGGAGGTTCTTCCGGCCATTCAGGAGCAATTCGGGGGAATCTATCGCATCGAGGAATATGATGTCGGAATCATGGAACATACGGCGCGACTGGCCGCCTATCAGGAAGCGTTGGGGATAGCCGGCAACGAACCCGTCTGTATGGTGGTGGATTACCGCAAGGTTTTGAACGGGTACCAGGCGATACGTGATGGATTGAGAGAGTCTATTCATGAAGCACTTGCGGCCCGACAGGATGTAGACTGGCAAATGCCGGAATCTCCGGTCCCGTCGCCGGATCAAGCATCCCGGCCGTATGCCCAGGCCCAACAAAGACCTTTGACAATGACCTTCCCGGTGGTGCTGGGCGCCGGATTGGCGGACGGGATCAATCCGTGCGCGATATCGATGTTGGTGTTCCTGATGAGCATTTTGTCGGTGGCCAAGGTAAGGGGCGCGGGTCTTGTGGCGATGGGCGGTGCATATTGTGTGGCCGCATTTCTTACCTATACGGCCATCGGTTTCGGGGTGTTGCGCGTCTTGCATCTTTCCCGCGGCTTTCCGCTGGTTCAGGCGGGTATAGAATCAATCACGATCGTCATCCTGGGTGTGCTGGCATACTTGTCCTTTAGAGATGCGTACAAATTCTGGCGACATGAAATTGTTTCAGAAGTCGTGTTGCAGTTGCCCGAAGGGGTCAAAAGGCGAATCCGGGCGTTGATTATGGCCCGGCTCAACCTTCGGCATCTGGCTGTTTCAGGGTTTCTCCTGGGAGCAGGGGTGACAGCGTTGGAAAGTATTTGTACGGGTCAGTTATATGTTCCGGTCTTGGTGTTGTTAATCAAAAGCGGGCTGGCCGGATTGCGGGAATGGTTGTATTTGCTGGGGTATAATGCGGCCTTTGTGCTGCCCTTAGTGGCTGTGTTCGTGGCTGTCGGGCTGGGTATGCATACGCCATCGCTTCTGGCGTGGAGTAAACGTAATGTTGTGCTTTCAAAGATAATATTGGGGGCATTCTTCCTGACGATTGCAGGGCTCTTGCATTTGCTGTAATTGTCTTTGAATCCACCGCTTACAACCCTGTAACTTCAGGTTTTGTATGGATATGGCCCTGCAAGGGTGCCGGGTCCTGGTTTTTACGCCACGGCGTACGTGCGTGTTATACCCGGCAGAATGTTCCCGATCCCGGCTTGATGGACGCGGCCGACGGTATGGCGCAAGATGAGAGGACGTGATTTAGACAACAGAATAAAAATAACACGAGAAATAATTTGCCAGACGTTTGCATATTTTGGTAAGGGCTCATTAATTCACTCGGGGAGGTGTTCGCAGGGCGCGGACAATGATGCATCTCTGGGTGAATTTCTTGGTTTGATTTGTGCGTTGGGGCATTAATTACGGGAGTTTCCTCGATGAAGACAACCACGCGATCGATACGGGTTGGCGTCTTGTTTTATGCGGCTTGCCTTACCACCTCTGTTGTTGCCGCCGACATGGGGTCTTGGGCCTATAAGCTCAAGATTGAGTTCCCGGGATATGGCCGGTCAGCCACCCTGACGAAT
>MHBQ01000140.1:106693-109717 GCA_001803315.1 Lentisphaerae bacterium RIFOXYC12_FULL_60_16 | reverse complement strand
CGCCTTGCGGCTGGAGCCATCTGACGCGAATCCGTTGCCCTTTTCGAAATGGAAGCCCGGGTTTACCTCGCGGTCCGGGCGAATACGCCGGCACCGCGTATGGAATATGGAAAAGAATTGGAGTTGGTGCGGAGTGTGTTTTCATATTTCATCCGGGATGGGCGATGGTGTAAAATGGGAGGCAATTCCATTTCAGGGAGGTTTGGCCATGGTCATGACCCGGCGGCAATTTTTAGGCGTATCGGCGGCATCGATGGCGGCGGCGGTGACGGGGTGTGCCACCAACCCGGTAACCGGCCGGCGGCAACTGATGTTCGTATCGGAATCCGGAGAGGTCGATACGGACCGCCAGTGGGCACCGCACCAGTTCTCCTCCAATTACGGGGCGGTGCAGGATCCGAAGCTCAATGCCTACCTGTCGCAGATCGGCAATGACATGGCGGCGGTTACCCATCGGCCGGGCATGCCCTACAATTTCCGGGTCTTGAACATGGTCGAAGTGAATGCCTACACCTTTCCCGGCGGCAGCATGGGATTTGCCCGGGGCCTGATGATTCAACTGGAGGATGAGGCCCAGTTGGCCGCCGTGATGGGCCATGAGCTGGGGCATGTGAATGCCAGGCACAGTTCACAGAGCCAGACGACCGCGATCCTGACCCAGTTGGCGGTGGCCGCGGCGGCGGCGTATGTGGAGCACAAGAAGGGCGGGGATGCCGCGATCCTGACAGCCGGTCTGGGCGGGATCGGGGCGAACCTGTTGCTAAGCCGGTACAGCCGCCAGAATGAACGGGAGGCCGATGCGCTGGGCATGGATTACCTGGTGCGTTCCAACTACAACCCCGAGGGTATGGTGGGCGTGATGGATGTGTTCCGCAACCTGTTCACGCACAAGCCCGGCGCGGTTGAGCTGCTGTTTGCCACCCATCCGATGAGCGATGAACGGTATGCCACCGCGGTCAAGCGGGTGAAGGAACAGTATCCCGATTCGGGCAACCTGCCGCGTCACCGGGACCGTTATATGGATCACACCGCCGGGTTGCGGCGGATCAAGGGTGCGATCGAGGACATGCAGAAGGCCCAGGACATGATGAATGGCGGCAAGCTGGCGGAAGCGCAACCGATACTCAAGCAGGCGCTGACCAAGGCCCCTGACGACTATGCCGGATTGGTGTTGATGAGCAAGTGTTGCCTGGGTCTCAAGCAGCATGCCGAGGCGGAACGGTACGCCCAGCAGGCCAAGGCCGTCTATCCGGAGGAAGCCCAGGCGGTTTTCGTGTCGGGCCAGACACGCCTGGCGGCGGGCCGGTTCTCCGCCGCGCTGGTGGATTTCGAGGCGTATGACAAGACTTTGCCGGGTAATCCAAACACCGTGTTCTTCCAGGGATTCTGCCATGAGAAGATGGGCCATCGCCAGCAGGCGGCGGAAGCGTACGGGAAGTATCATGCCGCATCGCCCGGTGGCGAACATTCCGCGTTGGTCCAGTCCCGGCTGGTGAGTTGGGGATATATGGCGCCACCGGCACCACCCGCGGCACAATGAAAACATCCCATCTACCAGGCGTTACCCCGTTTCAGCATCGTGTCTACGAGGCGATATCCCGGATTCCCCGGGGACGGGTGGCAACGTATGCTGCCGTGGCGCGCACGATCGGGTGCGGTTCCGCACGCGCGGTCGGGCAGGCGTTGCGGGTGAATCCCTTTGCCCCGGAGGTGCCGTGTCATCGTGTGATTGCCTCCGACCTAAGTCCGGGCGGATTCCAGGGGGGACGGGTGGGGGTAGTCATCCATCGCAAGCTCGCGCTCCTGGCCGGCGAGGGGGTGGATTTCGTTGATGGACGCCTGGCGGATGTCCGGAAACGTTTTGACTTTGTCCGGCCGTCATGAACATGATCCCGCCTTCCGAAAAGCAGAAAGGTGTGGGGTCTTGTGGCGATTCTCATTTACCTGTTTCCCGCCCTGATTGACGGGGTTGTGGCCCAGCTGTTGTTTGTCAATTCTGTCCGGGCGGCCCAGATGGGGTGCCGGGACCTGCTGATTGCCTGTTTCTGGACGGCCTGGAGCATTCCGTATGTGCTGACGTGCATGGCGAACAGCCGCTGGCTGAATGAACGGAATGCCGGCCGTTGCCTGGTGATATCGGCGGTACTGTTGAGTCTTTCCTGTATCGGCAACCTGTTTGCCGAACGGATCCAGACCATATATCTCTGGACGGTGATTCCGGCGGTTGGTGCGGGGTTATTCTTTCCCCCGTTCCAGGTGTTCATGAAACGTGTGGACCGCGGGCATTCGCGTTCGGTGGCGTGGTCGACGGGCATGTATACGTTTTCCTGGAGCGCCGGGTTTGCCGTCGGGCCCTGGGTGTCGGGACATTTGATGGAACTGGGCAGTCAGGGTTGGCGGTGGTGTTTTGTGTTGGGTGCGGTGGTGGCGTCGGTTTCTGGTGTGGTGTTATATTGGATGGATCGGCGTGATCCGGGCCGCACGGCTCCGTTATACGTGGCGCCGGTTGCCACGGCGGATGAGTCCCTGGCGGCGGCGCCCGATCTGGCCTGGCTGGGTTGGATCGGCGCGGGCGGGGGGCTGATTGCGCTCACGGTGTTCCGGAGCATCTTTCCAGCCATGGGTGAAAAACTCCTGCATCTGGCGGAAAGTGTGCAGGGAAACGTTTTCTTCCTGGTCAGCGGCGTGCAGGCCATCGTGGGTTTGATCATGTGCCGGAGCCGGGTCTGGATGTACCGGGCGGTCTGGGTGGGCGGATTCGGCTTGTTGGGCATCCTGGCGCCGGTGTTGTGGGTGGTGTCCGGCGCCCCGGCGGTCTTGTACCTGGCGGCCATTGCCTTCGGTATCTATACCGGATCCTTTTATTTTTATTTGGTATTCCATGCCCTGGCGCATCCGCACCGGGCACCGCAGTATGTTTCCATCAACGAAATCGTGGTGGGGCTGACCGGACTGGTGACGCCGGTGCTGGCCGGCTGGCTGGCGGAAACCAGCGGGTCCTACCGGCTGACCTTCGGTTTTGCG
>MHBQ01000140.1:78153-106655 GCA_001803315.1 Lentisphaerae bacterium RIFOXYC12_FULL_60_16 | reverse complement strand
GGTACACGGGTGGATCCGGCCCTGGCGTCATGCGCCGGATGCCGGGTCAAAGGCCTCCGTGCCTACCGCATGATATGCGGGGTGAGTGAGAGCTGGACCCGGCGCTGGTTGCCGCCGTCCCGGAAACCGATCAGGAACCGGTCATAGAAATCCTTGTTTTGATCGAACCCGCCGAAGGTCACGGTTTGTCCGTCCAGGGCGACCACCTCGGTGGCCACGTTGATGAACTGCACCTGCCGGATATTGCCGTCCTCGGTCAGGACGCTTAATTCCGGTATCAGCCGGATAGCGACTCGTCCGCTGTTTCCCAGCAGGCGGGGCTGTATGCGCAGGTTGGCGCCGACCTGGCGGACCTGGATGTCGGCCTGGATATAACCCCAATGGCGGCCACGTTCGATCAGCCAGTTGACCTGGGGGACCTCCCGCCCGATTTCGAGGCTGGCGGTTCCCCCGCTCATGACCACGAGTGATTGGCGGGTGTTGTCGGATGTTTTCGTGCTCCGGTGGTGGATGGAGGGCTTGACCACGACCGAGACGGGACCCTTGGATGAGGGGATCGGGATGGTTCCGTCGATGCCGATGGATGCGCCGGTGTCATGCGAACTGCCGGAATCCTCGGTCACCACGTCGATCCGGATGTTGGCGGCCGGGACATTCACCTTGGCCAGCAGGGCGGCCAGCTGCCGGTGTGATTCGGCGGTTGCACTCACCAGCAGTTGATGGCCGGTTCGTTCATAGATGACCCGGCCCTGGTTGCCCACGAGTTCACGGGCAGCCTCGATCAGCGGCTCGGGGTCCGGCGTCGTGAGCGGGTAGGCTTCAAAGGTGCGTTCCTCATCCGCCCCGGAAATTCCGGCGATGAGCAGCAGCATGGCGATACGGCACAGCATTGGAACATGCATGGATTTCATAGGAATATGATACCGTAAAAATCCGCCCGATAAAACAAAATTCCGGGATCAACCCCCGGCCAGGAGGCGGGCGGCGTTGCCGCCCAGCAGGGCCTGTTCAAGCCCGGGATCGAGGTGCAGGTCGCGCACCTGCTTGAGGGTATCCGCCGGATCGTTCCAGGGTGAATCGCTGCCGAAGAGGAGGTGGGTGGGGAGGTGGCGGGCAAGCATGCGCCGGATCTGGTCGGGCGGCATGAGATGCAGGGAAAAGGAGATGTCCATGTAGATGGGCTGTCCCACGATCAGGGCTTCAACGGCGTCCCAATCTTCCCATCCGGCAAAATGGGTGGTGATGAGACGGAGGTCCGGAATGGCGGCGAGCAGATTGCGGATCCGGGCGGGAGATGCCTTGGGGATTTTCGGGAAGGCGATGTCGTACCCGGTATGGCAGATCAGCAGGAGTCCCGCGTCGGCGATGGCGCGGTAATAGGGATGCAGGGAGGGGTCGTCGAGGTCGATGTCCTGGTAGTAGGGATGCAGTTTCAAGCCTTTCAAGCCGGCATCGCGTACCTGGCGGATACGGGTAATCGCGTCGGGATCGCGGGGATGCACCGAGGCAAACGGAATGAGGCGTTCGGACTGTATCGCGAGGGACCACTGGAGGATCGGGTCGAACTGGCGGGGTTTGGTGGCAATCGAGCAGATCACGGAACGGTCCACCCCGGCCCGATCCATGGAGGTGAGCAGGTCCGCGACGGTACCGTTCAGGCGTGCCTTGACGTTGTCCGTTTCGGCTTCCAGGGTGCGGACGGCGTGTTCAGCCAGGCTGTCGGGGAACGCATGGGTATGGATGTCGATGATCATGATGTCAGGGGCTGCCGGGCATGGTTGCGGCGGGCAATGCCGTTCCGTAATCCCACCGTTTCAACCAGGATGCCAGTATCACGATCAGGATAGCGGCGGCAGGCGGAAAATACAAGGCATGGCGAAGGGGTTCAACCGCCCCGTCGGGGAAACGGCCGATGTAGAGGGACAGCAGCATCACCACCAGTTCACCGATGGCCCATGAACCGCCGATACACAGCCCCATCCGGAACCGCGGCGGCAGCCCGTGTGCATGCCGGGCCAGTACCACGGACAGCGGAAAGGCGGCGCCGGCAGTCATGCCGATTCCGATCGCGCACAGCGGCGCCAGCCGGATGTCCGGGACGAGGATCAGCAGGATGAAGAAGGGAAGGCCCATCCATTCGATCAGCCGGATCGTGCTGCCGCATCCCCGTCGATCCGAGCGATGGCCCCAGACGTAGGCCATGAATGCGGCGACAATACCCTGGGAAAAAAGGACCAGGCCGCCCCATGCCTGGGCCTCGACGCCGAACGTGCGGACCGCAAAGACGGGATACAGGCGTGTGAGTACACAGGCGGAAGCCGAAATGGTCATGGCCACGAGGAAGACGGGCAGGAACGGCAATTTTCCCCTGCCGACGGAAGGCGGATCGTCCGGTATGGGGTTGGCCGGGCGCCGATGCAGGCCACTGGCGGCTATCAGGGCGGTCAGCAGCAATGCCGGCAAGCTGAAGCACCAGAGGCCGGCCAAGCCATGGTGGCTGGCCCACCAGGCGCCTACCAGGGCACCGGTTGAATACCCGATGAATCCGCCGGACATGAAGCAGGCGGTGGCGAGGCCTTTGCGGTTGCGGGTGAGCGACTGGGCCATCCACGCCGCCTCCGGATGGACGATGCCGATGCAGATGAAGGCCACGCAGAACAAGGCCGCAAATCCACCCAGGCTGGTGACCAGCCCCACGCAGGCGGTGAGGGCGGCCAGTGGTGGGGTTACCAACAGCAGCCAGGGATGTCCGTCCCGGTGCATCAGGGATCCGGCAACCGGTTGTACAATGTTGCATATCAGGGAGGATAATGTAGTGACAAAGAGAATGGTGGGCAGTCCACGCTGGAGGTGATTAACCAGCGTGGGTTCAGGCAACGGGATGGTGAGGCCGGCATAGAAATCGATGGTGAAATGCAAGGCGGCCAGAATCAGTATCCGCACCCGGTTTTGCAGGAAATAATCGGTGAATGACATGTGCTCGAAACCATAGCAGGCGGAATGGAACAGTCAAGTAAACGACCGATTCTTGATTGTGAGAATAGTGCGGATGATGTTTGTCGAAAACAAAGGAAAAATGTGATGTTTTCTGTGGTTGGTATCATACATGCTTTTAATAAGCAGGGGTGGCTGACATGAAAACAACCTGTTCAGTTCGAGCAATGAATAACAAGGGTTTCACGCTGGTTGAGATCATGATAGCAGTGGCGATCATTGCCCTTTTAGCATCGATTGCGCTGCCTTCGTTGCGCAAGGCGCGTTTGAGTACGCAGAACGCAAAGTTCGAGAATGATTTGCGTATTGCACGGGATGCGTTTGAGATGCTGGTGACATTTTCCGGGACCTATCCGGGGGATGAAACGCCGGGTGTGCTGCCCGCAGAGGTCCAGTCCTATTTGCCACGGTTTAAATGGACGGACCCGACATCGATCGGGGGGCAATGGGATTGGGATTTTGATCAATTCGGGTATCGTGCCGGGGTGTCGGTACATCTTCCTGACCGCGATGCGGGCGCCATGCTTGATATCGACAGGATCATTGATGACGGTAACCTGTTGACGGGATCATTTCGCCAACGCGCAAATGGCTACATCTGGATCATTGAGGAATAATGATTTGCCGGAGAAACTAAGGGAGTGGCAGGAACTGTCCGCCGCCCAGGTTGTATAACCGGGGCGGTAGGGTGTTGGTCTGTGCCATCCAGGCGGCGACGACACGCCCGATGAAGATCGTATGGCTACCTGCGTCCACGGCCTGGACCACTTCGCATTCGAAGTTGACGGGACATTCCTGGATAAGCGGAGCGGCCACCTGTTTGCCCTTGAGGGGGGTCAGGCCGGTTTCCTTGAACTTGTCCACGTTTTTTCCGGAATGCGTGCCGCAGTAACGGACCGCCTTTTCCATGGCGGCATCGGGAAAACAATAGACGAAACTCCGGGATGCTGCGATCAGGCCGTGGGAATAACGTTGCTTGCCGATGGCGATGGCGACCATGACGGGATCACCCGAGCAGAACATGCTCCAGCCAACGGTGATGATGTTGGGCGGGCCGTTCGAGTGGGCCGCGGTGACCAGGACGATGGTTTCCGGATATTTCTGCCGGATGGCGGCATCCAGGGGCACCTCCCGTTGTTCCCAGCGAATGGCGGGCGCAGGGGCCTTTCCCGGTGTGGGGGGGACGGGTGGGTCGCCTGGACTGGAGGTGGGGAATAACAGGGGGATTGCAAGGCATAAGAGGGTGGTTGCGGTTCGACGAAGGTTGTTCGGGCTGATTTTCATGAATGGTTCCTTTGCAGGCTATGGATTTGACATGGTTTGCAGGTTTGGCGTATAAGTTCGGCGTCCTTTTTCGGGCGGGGTAGCTCAGATGGTAGAGCAAGGGACTCATAAGCCCTGGGTCAGGAGTTCGATTCTCCTCTCCGCCACCAATCGTGATTCAAAATGTGATTCCAACCAGGCCCATCAGGCTGTCCATCCGGAAATCCACTTCCTTGTCGAACCGTTCCCGGGTGGCGATGACTTCTTCGGGTGAATCGGCGGATGACGTGATGGATGCGAAGGACTCGATCTTCTGGTAGTGGACGCCGGCCGTCAGGGCGATGGAATCGTTGAGCGGCACCTCGAACAACACCCGCAGGCGCAGGTTCCGGTGGTCGATGTCGACATTCTTTTCCCGGTGCTCGTTGACGGTCAGCATCTTGGTGCTGCCGGTGAACTGGCAGATGGTCGCAGAGGCCTGGAGCACCAGGTTCCATTCCCCCGGGGCGCCGAAACGTATTTCGCCGCCGCCACCCCATTCCGGCAGGGCAAGTCCCATGAAGCCGGATGACCGGCCGCCGACCACGAAATCTTCCGGCGGGTTCTGGTACTGGACCACGCCCTGCGGTTCACCGGCATCGATGTCGTAGTCGCCGATAAAGCTGAACAGGCCAAGATCCACCCAGGGGGTTATGCTGAATGCGGGTGCCGGCTTGACGGTGAACGGTGTGATCAGACCGTGCAGTTCAACCGAGCCGCCGGTCATCTCGACCTGGAATTCCGAGCCATCCGGGATCTTCATCTGATTGTAGGACTGGCCGTCGTATTCAATGGAGTCGCCCACCTCGATGTAGTAATCGCGTTGTGCGGTGGGGTTTGCCGAGGGGCTCATGAAGGCGGCATCCAGCTGGAAAGTGAAATACCGGCCGATTTTCTCCAGGGAGGCGCCGGTCAGGTTATAGCCGCCGGACATGCCGAAGTCGTTCAGGTCGTAATCCTCGGCGGTCTCCTGTTTCCAGCTGCTGTCGGTCACGTCGTACAGGCGGCGCGTGGTTTCCTTGACGCCGATCTGGATTTCCCGGAGTTGCCCGAAGGCTGCCCGCAGGCTGAAGTCGCGGTTGTCGGATTTGGCGCGGCCGCCGACGAACCAGTCATCGGCGGGGACGGGAGGGGTACCCAGGAAGATCGATCCAAGGATGACGGATGCAACCAGACCGTATCGGTTCATGAGGCCTTTCTAAGCATCGAACTGCCAGGTTCCGAAGCAACGGGGAAGGTGGAAGTTCAGCTTGTCCACCGGCGCCCAGGCCGCCCAGTGGGGGTGGGTGGTGTCGCTGGCACACTTGTAGAAGTTTCCTTTCCAGGTGCATCCGGCCAGCGGGCGTACCCGCCCGACGTAGTGTTCGAGCATGGTCAGGGGGATAGAGAACTCGAGGATCCATTCCTGGGGATCGGGGTTCTCGGGATCGACCACTTCCGGCAGGGAATGGTGAATGCGCACCTGGTTGCCGTCTTCGGGCGGAAGCATGGTGACTTCCTTGAATTTCCGGTCGGGACCGATGGTGGAATCGGTGATGTAGGAAACATACAGGGCTCCGCCGCAGTTGAATTCAAAATTGAAGTAGCCGGCATGGTCATGCTGGTCCGAGCCGGGGAATGGCTGAAAGAAGCATTCCACACAACTGTCCTTGCAGACGGGGGATTGATACTTGGTGTTGGTGCAATGGACGTAGCGGTCCTGCACGTGGAAGATGCCGAACAGGTGCTGGTCGTCGTACAGGAGCTTGACGCGGGTTTCAGGCCGGTGCTCACTGCTTTCCGGACGGAACGCACTCACATCCACGGCGGGTACGGGATCCCACGCGTGACCTCTCCACAAGCCCATCAGTTCAGGTTTGACCGTTACTTTCCGGATCCGGTACGTATGCATGCTGACCTCTCGCTTGAAACATCATTCTACCCGGGCGTCAATTATTGCAAACCGCCGGCTCAAAGTCCATGCCAACCCTAATCGCGCGGTGACGGTTGCAGGTTCAATGCGGTGTCGGGTTTGAAGGTGCGGGTCCGGTCCGGCGCAAGGTGATTGCGCGGATACGGAGTGATCCTTTCCGGGTATACCGGATGTCGACGGACAGGCGGAGATTGGCCGGATGGATCATGGTTTGGCGGAAGGGGGCGCCGGCGATGAGCGGCGTGCTTTCCATGTGCGTGGTCGGGTATCGTGATCCCACCCGTGCCAAAAGGGTTCCAGCCGGCGCGTCCGATGAGAAATCGATGGTGACCTCATAGGCGCCGGCCGGGAAGGGGAGTTTGGGGCCGTAGATGATGACATCGTCCGGATCGGTCTCCGGATTGAGCACCACGTCATGACGGGCGAGATCGGTATGCCCGGCATGGAAGAAGAGGTAAGCGGGAAGGACCAGGGGATCGGGCACCTGGTCCGGATCCCATTCCATTCCGGTCAGCAGGATGGAATCCACGTCGAGGATTCCCTCGCCGGCGCGAAGGGTCAGGCGGGCGGGATTGAAACCCTGGAAAGCGGGTATCGGTGCCCGGACCCAGACCCAGTTTCCGGTGGAGGCGGGCAGGGGAAGGGTCAGGGTTGGCATGGTGGGTGAGCCTTCCACCGTGACGACGGCGGCGGCACCCGCGGCCGGGGTGCGGATGCGTGCCAGGAATCCGATATCTTCCATGCCGCCGACGGCAAAGGGGCGGGTCGTGCAATGGCCGCCGGATTCGATGCGCAGGAAACGGTCTGCGCTTGTGAACGGTTCGGCCCGGATGGTTGCGTTACTTGATGGAAGGTGTTCGGCCTCCCAGGAGCGGGTCGGGAAACGGTAACTGCAGGGCAGGAAATGTTCGGGCATTCGAAGCCGGTCTTCGATCCGGAAGGCCCAGACTGGACCGTCCTGCCGCAGGAAATGCAGGCGGGGCTCTTCCAGGAGGCGTGAGAGGGTGTAGGCCACGGAGAACGGGCTTACCTTTTCCGGGAACGCGTTCTCGTGAAGCAGCAGGTAGCGGATATCCATGGCGGTCAGCCGGTCCAGTTGGCCGGGCAGCAGGGTTCCGGCATTGAGGCTTTCCAGGGGTTCATACACGCTGGTGAAATAATGGCGGCGAACGGTGGGACGGTACCCGTTCAGCATACGGATCCGGTAAAGCGTGGTGTAGTATTGGTTGACGGAGGTCCAGTGCGAATCCCCCGGCCAGAGCGGCAGGGCGATGGCGCGTGGTTTTTCACCGCGGGCATCGGCATCGTCGGCGATGGCCTCGTAGGCCAGTTGGCGGGTGTCGAGCAGGCAGATGGTGGGGCTGATGCGCTTTCCGTAATCGGCGGTGAGGAATATCAGCGCCAGGCTGACCGGCAGGATGCGTGCCGTGGTGGTGCGCAACCGTGGAACCAGCGGCTGCATGTCCAGGGCGAGTGCCCAGGCAATCAGGGTGGGCGCCAGCACCAGGATCTTGGCGGATTGGCGGATCATGCCGAATGGCGGGAACCCGCGGATGATCCATGCCCAGAGGCGTTCACCCTGGGGCAGATGCGGCAGGACCGCCGCCAGGGCGAGCAAGACCAGCCCCAGGTGCAGGACGATTATCATCGCTGCCTGGAGGAACTGGCGGCGGCGGGGATGGCTGTACCATGCGGTGGAGGCTGTCAGTCCGGCGACCAGCAGGGCTGGCAGGAACCAGCCGATATAGGCGTGTGCATCCATGCCGTGTGCCCGGCGATTGAACCATCCGTCGGGGTGGGGTGACGATCCCATGACTTCCCGCCAGGGCCGCCCGGTTGATGCGAGGGCGGTGTCTTCCAGACCGGAGCGGACACCCCGGGCTTGCAGTGCCACCAGCCCGATGAAAATCAGGAAGGGCCATCCGGCCCGGACCAGGGATGACCATTCACGGCGGGTGGGCCAGAGGTGTCCCGACGCCTGCCACCAGATCAACAGGGCCGCCGGAGGGATGGCAAGGCAGGTGAAGAACTGGACATGGGCATCGCACCAGCCGGCGAGGAAAATGGATAGCCCGGCCAGTACCGCACCCCGTCGCCGGCGATCACGGATCATCCCGTCGAGCCCGAGCAATGCCAGGGGAACCCACATCATCGCCAGGCCGGTCGGACTGCCGCCCATCAGCGTCATCCACCGGTAGGGAAAGAGTACCGACAACATGGCGGCGCCGGCACTGAGCACGGGATCGGGCTGGAATCGCCGGCAAAACGCCCAGGTGGCGGCCAGGGTGATCCAGAGTGCCAGCCATCCTGTAAGGTTCCAGGCCAGGGCCGGCGGGAGGACCAGGCTGAACACCGCAAAGGCGAAGGAAAACGGGAGGTAATAGGTGGAAAACTCCCGCCGGTCGGCATCGTTACCGGTATTGAATTCGTAGGGATTATGGAACCAGGCCGTCGGCCCGAAGAACGTGTCGCGGGCCAGCCAGAGGTGGTAATAAAACTGCAGATGGTCACCGGGAATCATGGCCCGGTAATGGTCCCGTTCGGTGTTTTCAGCCGAGGAGGGGATGCCGCGTGCCGCGAAACGGGGCAGGGGCCAGGACATGACCAGCCAGGCGGCCAGGGTGATCAACAGGCTGATGATTATGAACCGGGTATGCCGCATGATGAACCGGACAATCCTTTCCCGTGACGTGGTGCGCCGGGTGGCAAGAACCCTAGAGAATCGGATGCGCAAGGTCAAGCCGAGCCGGAAACACCTGCAACGACAGGCTTGCTTGTGCCGGCGTAGCGGTTACACTACGGGGCATGGCAAGAATTCTTGTCATTGATGACGAGCCGGGCATTCTCAACGTGCTCAAGGTCATGCTGGGTGTCGACGGGCATACCGTCATCACCCTGCAGGATGGGTCGCTGGTGGAAGGGGCCCTGCATGAGCAGGATTTCGATCTCTTGATTTCCGATATTCACATGACACCGGTCGACGGCATGTCGGTTCTGCGTTATGTGCGGGATCAGCGGCCTGACCTGCCCGTGATCATGCTGACGGCCTATGGCCAGGTTGACACGGCCATTGAATCGATGCAGCTGGGGGCTTTTGACTATGTCAAGAAACCCTTCAAGGTGGATCAGTTGCTGGCGGTTGTGAAGAAGGCGCTACAGTCTGCCGGAACGGATCCGGGCTGAATCGGGTTGGATGGGGGCGGGTCATCCGTCGTTGTTTTCACGGAGCCGGGTTGTTTTACCCGGCTTCATTGCTTACGGAGTTTGGAGGTATGACCATGATGCGGAAAGCCGGAATTTGCCGGGGTTGTGTCGTTTTGGCGGTATGGGTGTTGATGTCGGGTATTGCCGGGCATGCGGAGCCGGCCCCGGCCCGGATGGTGTCGCCGTCGTTTGCCTATTTACAAACCGTGCTGGAGGCCTGTGATCGTGCGCTCACCAACCTGCCGGCGTTTACCGCGACGGCGGAACGAATGGCTGTGCGGCATCTCAAAGGCGGGGTCATCGGGACCTGTTGGGGCAACCAGAGCCTGGGCCCCGAGTTGTACGGCCGGTCGGGCAACTTCGTTCATATCGGGCATGAACGGCCCTGGAAGAAGGATCGGACGGACGCGGAACGCGCCGAGGACATGACCATCCTGGGCTTTGACCGTGCGTTGGATGCCGAGGACCGTGGATTTTTGGAACGCGACAAGAAACGCGGGTTCCTGATGATCGGCCTGGGCCCGCGGGATCATCCGGATATTGCCCCCGTGGTGCCGGAGTTCGAGGTGTTCTTCGATACGGGAACCGGAGCGGATGATCGACAGGTGCTTCTGTCGGATGGGACACGGGTGGGGCATCTCAATCATGTGATCAACGCCCTGCATGGCTGGGTATTGATGGCGGAAACCGTGGGGGCCCTGACGCGTCACGGCAAAATGCCGACCATGTGGAAGTCCTATGGATGGCCGGATGGCAAGGATTGGGGAAATCGATACCTGGGCAAGCAGCAATTCCATGATGATATCCAGGTGCCGCCCTGTCCCGCAGGCGAATTGGGCCGGCGGTATATCGAGGCGATCCGGTCCCTGGTGATCCAGTTCCGGGACCGGGAATTGGATTCTGTCCGGCAGGCGGGGGTACGGATGGGGGATGAAATCAAGGCCGGGCGGAAAATCCAGGTTGCCTGGGAAGGCCACATGCCGGAAGGCTATGTGGCGTTGCGGGATGACGCGGCATGGTGTGTCTCGGTGCAACTGCACCTGTTCCTGGAAAGTCAACGGGAAGGGTTCCGCAAGGGGGTCCCGGATGGCGCCTTGGTTCTCCGGTTGGGAACGTATGGCTTGGATCCGCTGGGCCCCCCGTTGTTCAAGGAAAAGAACCAGCCCTGGATTCTGGTGGCCGGGGATCATAACCAGCCTGACTGGTTGGGGGAAAAGGCCGGGGCCCCGCTGTATGTGCCGCTGCGTTTTCCGTTTGGTGACGCCTGTGTCAACCTGGAAGGGTATCCCATCCCGTTGTTTGCGCCTTCCGGAATCATGCAGGCGGTTGCCTACGAGGCCATCCTGGTGGAAGCCATTGCGCATCGTGACCAGTCCGGGATGGTTGAACCGCAATCCGGGAAACCCCGGGTTCCCATCGCCCCGCCCCCGCCGCCGCAGGATGCCCCATGATACACGTGACGGGTGGGGTCATCACGCGGCGTGGCAAGGTGCTGGTGATGCGACGGGCGCCCGGCCGGTCCCTGGCCGGCATGTGGGAATTTCCCGGCGGAAAGATGGAAGCCGGGGAGACGCCCGCCGTCTGCCTGGCGCGTGAACTGGATGAGGAGCTGGGCATTCAGGCCCGGATCGGCGAGCTGCTGTGGACGGGTGAACACGCCTATCCGGACCGGACCATCCGGATGTATTTCCTGCGTGTCGACGGATATCACGGGCGAATCCGGTTGCAGGATCATGATGCCATGCAATGGCTGAATCCGGACGACCTGGTTTCGCTCGACGGATTGTTGCCGGCGGATCTTCCGTTTGCGCGGCATTTACGGGATCGTTCCCGGCACCCTGCTGCCGGACAATGTGTAACGGGAACATGAAGACAAACCGGATATTACTGGTCGATGCCTATAACGTGATTCACCGGATACCGGCATTGCGTCGTGCGTTAGGTAAGAACCTGCTGGCTGCCCGGACGGCCCTGGTGCGCCGGTGTGCGGATTGGATGGCCGGACGCGGGGATTTCCTGAAATGCACGCTGGTGTTTGACGGTGATTCCTCGGTGATGGAACCCGGCGCCGGTGGTGCACCCGGTGTCAACGTGGTGTTTACCCGGTCGGGCGAAACCGCGGATCAACGGATGATGGCCTGGTTGCAGGCGCACCAGCCGGGGATGGTCTACCAGGTGGTGTCGGACGACCGGGAGGTGACGGATTGCGCCCGGCGTGAACGGGCGGATGTGTGGACGGTTCGCCAGTTCGAGGCGATGTTGTACCGGGCTGCCGGTCCGGGGTTGTCTGCCGATGATGAAAAGCCGGAGCTGGGTGACCGTGATGCCCGGGCCATCACCGAGAGCCTGCGCCGCATCTGGGGCGACGGAAACGGTCAATAGCAATGCTCGGCGGTGGGGAACCGGCCGTTTTCCACATCGTCCCGGTATGCCTGGAAAGCCTGCTGCATGGCGGTTCCCAGCGCCGCGTATTCCTTGACGAATTTCGGATGGACGGATCCGTGCATGCCGAGCAGGTCCGGGGTTACCAGTATCTGTCCGTCACAATGCGGGCCGGCGCCGATCCCGATGGTGGGCACCTGGACGGCGCGGGTGATTTCGTCTGCCAGGGCCGGGGGCATGCATTCCAGTACCAGGGCGAATATCCCGGCGCCTTCAAGGGCCTTGGCATCGTCCAGCAGGCGCTGGGCTTCCTCGGGCCGCCGTCCCTGTACCTTGTAGCCGCCCATGGCATTGATGCTCTGGGGGGTCAATCCGATATGCCCCAGCACGGGGATGCCGTTGTCCGTCAGAGCCCGAACCGTGGTGGCCCGGGTGGCGCCGCCTTCGATCTTGACGGCGCCGGCGCGGGCTTCCTTGAGGAACCGGCCCGCATTGCGAATGGCGTCTTCAACGGAAATCTGGAAGGAAAGGAACGGCATGTCGGCCACCACCAGGGCCTGCTTTACGCCGCGTGTCACCGCCTTGACGTGGTGGAGCATCTCGTCCATGGTGACCGGCAGGGTGTTGTCGTATCCCAGCACGGTCATGGCGAGTGAATCGCCGACCAGGATCAGCGGGGCGCCGGATTCATCCACGAGGCGCGCCGTGGTGAAATCATAGGCGGTGAGGCAGGCCAGCTTCTGCCGGCCCTTGGTTGTGCGGATACGACTGGCGGTCCATGCGTTCATCGTGGGTTCCTGTCTGCTTTACCAATCCGGCTTAAACAAAACCACGACCGGACGGTCGGGTAAAGATAAAAGCACGCCGGTCACGGTACGCGGGTCGCCGGGCAGGATGCGGTCGGGGCATAGATCAGCGAGCGGTTGCACCACGAACCGGCGGCTGGACCAGCGGGGATGGGGAACGGTCAGGTCGGGTGTTTGAATGCACCGGTCGTCCACGAACAGGAGGTCGAGATCCAGGGTGCGCGGCGCATGGGGGTCGGCGGTGCGGTTGCGTCCGCAGGCGTTCTCGATGCGATGCAGGTGGGCGGCGAGGGCTTCCGGTGTCAGGGTGGTTTGAACGAGCAGGCAGGCATTGAGGAACGGCAGCGACTGGTGTTCGGGGCGGACATCGACCGGTTCCGTCGCATACAACCGGGAATGGGCCGTGACACGGGTTCCGGGGATGGCGTTGATGGCGGCACGACCTGCCACCAGGTGGGCAACCCGGTCGCCCAGGTTTGATCCAAGGCTGATTCCCGTGAGTTTCATGCGAGGGGGTACCCGGATTATTCGAGCACGGCGGTCAAGCCGAGCACATCCTGCATGTCATAGAGGCGGGGGGGCTTGCCGATGATCCAGCGGGCGGCGTGCAGGGCCCCCATGGCCAGGGCATCACGGCTTTCGAGGTGGTGCGTCAATTCGATCATCTCCCCGGCGTTTTCGAAGCGAACCGTGTGATCGCCCACCACTTCGCCCTGCCGGAAGGACTGCACGGTAATGGCGGTTTCATCCTTTGGTATGTCGCCGGTTCCCTCGGGACGATGGACCAGGACCTGATGGAGGTCCTGCCCGCGGCCCTGGGCGATTTTTTCGGCCAGCCGCAGGGCGGTGCCGCTGGGCGCATCCTTTTTGTGGACGTGGTGGGTTTCATCCACCGATGTCCGGTAGGCGAATCCCAGGATGCCGGCTGAGCGTTCGACCAGGGCAAACAGCAGGTTGACACCGAGGCTCATGTTGGGGGCCCAGACGATGGGGGTGATCGAGGCGGACTTCTGGACCACGGCGGTCTCAATATCGAGCAGGCCGGTGGTCCCGATGATCATGGGAATTTTCCATTCCGCCGCCTGGCGTGCGTTGTTGGGAACGGTCTGGTGGAATGTAAAGTCGATCATTACATCCGACGGTTTCACGGCGCTGAAGTCCGCGGTGATCGGAATCCCGAGCGGGGGTATGCCTGCCGTGACCCCCGCGTCGGCTCCGAGGCGGGCGTGCCCGGCCTGTTCGATGGCGGCTGACAGTTGAAGGTCGCAGGAGGCGCCGATACAACGGATCAGCGCCTGGCCCATACGGCCGGCCGCCCCGAGAATGGCGACCCGTATCATGACAGGATCCCCGCTTGTTGAAGGGTCCGGCGCAGGGTTTGTTCCTGTGCGGGGGAGAGCTCGCACAGGGGGAGGCGGTAGACCGGCTCGACCCAACCCAGCATGGCCATGGCGGCTTTCACCGGAACCGGGTTGGTCTCGATGAACAGATCCCGGAAAACGGGGTAGTACCGCTGGTGGATCGCCTGTGCTCCGGGCCAGTCGCCCCGGCGTGCGGCCTGCACCAGCTGGACGATGGCTTCCGGGATGATGTTGGACGCCACGCTGATAACCCCGACGGCACCCACCATCATCATCGGAAGGGTCAGGGAATCGTCGCCGGAGAGCACGGGCAGGTGGCAGGCGTTCCGGATGGCGCTGACGCGGTCCACGGAACCGGCGGCCTCCTTGACGGCCGCGATGTTGGGATGGGCCGCGAGCCGCACGATGGTTTCGATCGCGATCTCACGGACGGTCCGGGATGGAACATTATACAGCACCACGGGAAGGCCGATATCCGCCACGGCTGAAAAATGGCGATAGAGTCCTTCCTGGCTTGGCTTGTTGTAGTAGGGGGTGACCTGCAGGGTTCCGTCCGCGCCTGCCTGTTGCGCCTGCCGGGTGAGGTCAATGGCTTCGGTTGTGGAATTGCCGCCAGTGCCGGCCAGCACACTCAGCCGATGGTTGGCGAAGGTGACTGTCCGGGCAACGACTTCGGCATGTTCCTTCATGTCGAGGGTGGGGGATTCGCCCGTGGTACCCATGGGGACCACGCCGGTTATACCGGCGGCCACCTGCCGTTCAATCAGGTCCTGGAGCCGCGGGTAATCCACATGCCCATCCCGGGTGAAGGGGGTGACGATAGCCGTATAGGTTCCTTCAAACATGATGCCGATTCCTTTCCGCATGATTCCATTCGGTCGGGATCAGTATAGCCGTGCGGGGGTGGATGTCAAAACCGTATGCCGGCCGGATCCGGTTCGCGGGCCACCAGGTCTTCGCGGGTATCACGTTCCCGAATCAATGCCAGCCGTTTGCCTTCGACCATGACTTCGGCAGGTCGCGGCCGGCTGTTATAGGTGGACGCCATGGAGAAGCCGTAGGCGCCGGCGCTCATGACCGCCAGCAGGTCACCGGCCTGGACCGCCGGCAGGACGCGGTCCTGGGCCACGAAATCACCCGACTCGCAGATGGGGCCGACCAGATCACCCTGGAGCGTGCCGGTTATCTGGCGAACCGCCCGTATGTCGTGGTGGGCCTGGTAGAGGGAGGGGCGGATCAGGTCGTTCATGCCGGCATCGGCGATGACAAACACCTTCAACGGGCTTTCCTTGATGTAGTGGGCCCGGCACAAAAGAACGCCGGCATTTCCGACCAGGTTACGGCCGGGTTCCATGACGATCGAGAGGCCGGAACGCTTGATGGCCGGTACGACCGCCGCGGCAAAGGCGGCGGCGGCCAGGGGTGCCTGGTCGGGCTTGTACTGGATGCCGATTCCGCCGCCGATGTCCAAGGTCTTGAACGTGGGGTATAGCGCCTGGAACTGGCGGCAGAGGGGGAGCACCTTGTCCAGGGCCTCGACGAACGGTTCGACCGTGAGGATCTGGGAACCGATATGCATGTGCAGGCCGGCGATTTCGATGCCCGGCAGGGTGGCGGCGAACGCGTAGGCCCGCTGGGCGCGTTCCATATCGAGCCCGAACTTGTTCTCTTTCTTGCCGGTGCTGATGTATTTGTGCGTCTTGGGATCCACGTCGGGGTTGATGCGGAACGCGATGCGGGCGCGGGCGCCCATGGATTCCGCACAACGGGCAATCTGCATGGCTTCCGGCTCCGACTCGACCGTGAAGAACCGGATGTTTTCCCGGATGGCATACCGGATCTCATCCTCGGTTTTGCCGACTCCGGCAAACACGATCTTGCCGGCATCGGCGCCGGCCCGGAGTGCCCGGAACAGTTCACCACCCGACACGATGTCGAAACCGCTGCCCAGGTCGGCAAAGGTGCGGATGACGGCGCCGTTGGAGTTGGCCTTGACCGAATAACAGATCAGGGGTTTCACCTCCGCCATGGCGTCGACGAGCGCCTTGAACTGGGCCTTGAGATGGCTCCGGGAATATACATAGAGCGGGGTCCCGTACTGGTCGGCCAGCTGGTTGAGGGGGACATCGTCGACGTGCAGGATTCCGTTGCGGTAGGTAAAAGCATCCATCGTTGGTTTCTCCATTAAAGGCGGCATGGATACCACAGTGTGAATCGGCTGTCAACGTAGGCGCAGGGCCCGGGCACCGGTCTGGTTTGGAGGGGCGAGCCTGCCCTGAGCGAAGTCGAAGGGCTTCCGCGAACCCGTCTGGTCTGGTTGTTGGCAGGCCGGCCGTATGATGAACCAACGGGCTTCCATTTCGTGGCAGATGGGATGGGAAATTGACGGAATTTGCCCGTTTCGAAAACTTGTCGGTCGCTTATGTCTTGATTTTAGGCGGAAAATTGTGGACGTATTGAGCGGTTGAACCGGTGGCGGAGATTCTGGCAAGATTTCCGGGCTGGTTTTAGGAGGATGTACGCAGGCGCGTGCATCAGCAGTTAATCGGTAAACGGGAGGTGTAGTGATGCGCAAGATTATGTTGATGGCCGGATGTGTGGTGATGATGGCGAACCTGGTGCTGGCCCAGGGGTTTGACCTGCAGGTGGCGGAATCAGCCGCAGCGACCGAGCAGGGACAACTCCGGGTCACGGGCGGATTCAATACGGGCGAATCCGATGACCTCGACCTGATGTATTTTGGTGGTCGGCTGTCATACGGCCTGGTTGAAAACCTTTTGGTGTTCGCCGGTGCGGGCCTTGTGGACACGGATAGTGATTCCCTGGACAGCGCTGTGTGCGTTTCAGGCGGTGCCCAATATGCGCTGCCGATGGAATTGCCGGTTGATGTGGCGGTCCGTGCCACCCTTGCGAAGCCATTCTTCGACGATATCGAAGTCGGTTCCGGGCGGAAAGAATCGGTCGATGTCCTGACGATGACGGTCATGGGCATTGCCAGCAAGGAACTGACTGTTACCGGCCTGACCGTTTACGGCGGCGCCGGATTTGCCCGGACCAGTACCGACGTGGGAAATAACGATGATTCGGAAACGGATCTGGCATTGACCGGCGGCGCGTTGTACCAGGTAAACGACATGTTCTCGGCATTTGCCGAAGTGACCCACGTTGACGACCTGTTCCTGGGCGCGGGTGTCCGGGTCGATCTCTGAGGTGAATGATTGGTGTATCGAGGGCCTGCCGGGTGACCGGCGGGCCCTTTTTTATTTACCAGACGAAGCGGCGTACCCGTGCGAGTGTGTCCCGGATGTTCCGTGCGAACTCGCTGCCGGGGAATCGTTGCTGGAATTCGCGGCACAACCGGTCGGTTTCAGGATAGTCGCGCTGATTTTCGGCGATGCGGATCATTTCAAACAGGGCGTTGTCCGCATCGGGGTGGGACGGGTAGTCATCGAGTATCCGTCGCAGGTCCGCAAGCGCCGCCCTGGATTCCTCCAGTTCCTTATGGTGTAACAGGGCGGAGGCCATCAGGGCCTGCACGGCAAGGTTGGTCTGGGTGGGGAATCGTTCCACCTGACGCTTGAATTCCTCCACCGCGGCGGGATATCCCTTCAAAATACGCTCATAATGCCGGCCCCGTTCATAATGCTGTTCGAATTCCGGGAGCCGGGCGATCTTGAGGATATCGTCGTGGCGGCTGATGGCGGTACGGTTGGTTTCGATCCGGTTGGCCAGGTCGCGGGTGGCGTCGAGCGGGATGGCTTCCAGCATGCGGACGGTCAGGTTCCGTCCGACATTGCCGGCCTGGTTTTGCAGGACCTTGCCGATGGGGACCACCGGTTGGAGTAGGGTGCCGTGGATTTCCGTTTCCGCTTCCACGGTGCCGTTGCGTTGACGGGTGAGAAACTGCCAGGCGTTGAAAGGAAGGGTGATGAACCGGGCGTTGTCGGCGCCGGTGTTCTCGCGGATGGTCATGTCCTGGATGCGCAGGGATGCCAGGCCGGAGAGGCGGCCGTCCCGGGCACACAGGCCCAACCGCACGGTGAGGATGCCGGATTCCGCAATGAAGGGTACGGATCGGGGACGGGTGGCGGTGAGGGCGGTCATGGGGAATTGGTCCAGCGACAGGTCGGCGTCCAGGTCGAGTTCGGCGGGTGTCAGCGAGTGCGGGTCGAGAAATCCATGCAGCAGCAGGGGTGCCGGATCACGGTGGTTGACGACGAGGTTCGCCTGTGCGGTGAATTCATAAGGCAATCCTTCGGTTCGTTGCCGTGTGATGGATGCCCGGATGTTTCCATTGGTGAGACGGATCTCGATGGGCACGTCAGAAGCGGGATCGAGCAGCCGGAGCGATACGGTAATAGGGGTTACCTCGATATTGGGCAGGCGGGCGAGGTCGAGGGCGGCCGGGGGCGGGGGGACGTTGGTCGGGGTGGTACCGGCCGGCATGGCGGCCAGGTCCACGGTGGTTTGCACCCGTACGCCGGTCACCCGGATGGAGCGGGCGGAGATGCGGCCGATCAGCAGGGGAAGCAACCGGTACTTGATCATCACGGTTTCGACGGTGAGGGATTCAAGACCGGGCGCCTTCAGGCGAAGGTCCCGGGCCTGCAGGCGGTTGGGCAGTTTGCCGATTCCCGCGCGAGCGCAGGACCATTCAAGGTTCGGTTCAATGGTCCGTTGGAAGGCGGCCGCGCGTCGGAGCAGCCAGGGGTTCAGCGGCGAGTCGAAGGCCGTCAGGAGCCAGAGGATGGCCCAGACGGCGGCTGCGACCAGCAGGCGCCGTGCAGTCTTTTTTGATAACCGGGGCGCCTGCATCGATCACCCGGGAGTGTCCTTGGCATATTTGAGCGTCTTGGACTCGATCTTTTCGACTTTCTTGAGCAGGGCACTGTGCGGGAACTGTTTGCGGAACCGGACGGATAATTCATACGCCTTTACATAATCCTTCAGTTCGCCTTCATACAGGTCGATGGCTTCGTAGAGTGCCTGGTCGGCCAGATCGCCGGCAGGGTAGCTGTCCGCGACCGCCAGGTAGTCGGCGATGGCCTGCTGGTATTGCCGGGCCTTGGCGCGCAGTCCTGCCCGGGCCATCAACGAATCGTCGGCGACGGGGCTGGCCGGATAGGTTGAAACGACCTGGCTGTAGCAGCGTTCGGCTTCCGACGGGTTACGGATGGCCGTTTCGAATACCTGGGCGGCTTCGAAGAGGGCGCGGGGTGCCGCCTCGCTTTTCGGGTAGGTCTCGGCACAGGCCAGCCCGCTTCGGACCGCCCGACCCCATTCTTTTTGCAGACGGTAGATGCGGACTTTAAGCATCAGTGCGTCCGGAGCGAGCCGGGGGGAATCCGGACGGAAGGTGGCCAGGGTTGCGCATTCCAGCGCGCGTGCGAGGAACGTGTCGCCCCCCAGGTCGGTGTAGAGATTTCCGGCCTTGAGCAGGGCGGCGGCGCCGTTGGGGCCTGCATCTTCCCGGGCTACCTGCGCGTATAATTCCGCGGCTCGTTCCTGGACGGCTTTGCGGAGGTTCCGGCTTTCCATGAGTTCCGACTCGGTGATCAGGGCATCGGCGGTTTTCATCATGATTTCAAGACTGGGGGCGGCACCGACCAGGAGGGGTGTCAGGCAGACCCACAGGCCCAGCAGGGCGATAACCAAACGGTGTACAGGGTGCATCGACGTTCCTCCTGCTCCACACGTATCCACGGGTGGTGCGATTTGCAAGGCGGTTTATTGCTTTGAAGGACACCTTACACCGTTTTGCGGTCCGGTGCAACGTTTCGGCGCTGGAGCCGGCCCGACCTCGGGCCGGTCTGGGTTGGCGGTTGGCAGGCCGTGTGACCAAGCAGCGGGCTTCGCACAGAAGCTTCACCGCGGCAAGCCCGGGTTTACCTCGCGGTCCGGGCGAGTACGCCGGTACCGCGATGGAATAAGGAAAAGAGTCTGGAATGGAGGTAAAATCGATCCGTCACATGTTAACGTTAAACTCTCAGGTGCGCGATGCGCCCAAGCCGGACCATTCCGCTTTACTCAATGGCATCCAGCACCTAACCTGAAGGGGAGATCAGGTTCTGGAGCCCGGTAACCGGCAGGAGGTCAGGTATGTTGTCCCGACGATTGATTCACATGGTAATCGGCTGTGCGTGTCTGCTGGTAGTGTCGCCGGGTGCAACGTCACAGGAAGTGGTGGTCATGCGCCGGGATGCGCCGGCACCGGTGCCGCAGGCGCAGGATATCGACACGCTGCTCCTGATCGAAGCCTGTCGGGGCGCGCTGGCGAACTCGGTGGAGTACCTGTTGAACCGTTGCCAGACCAACTACATGACCTTTGCGCTGCCGCCGGTGACCCAGCGTCCGGTGGTCGGGTATGAGGAGCGGACGACCTACGAAGTCCGGTACCGTTCCGAAACCGTGCAGGTTCCCATCTTCAAGAATATCGAAGAGGATTACGACGCGTATTTTGAGGAATATGAAACCTTCGACATGGGGGGAGGATCCTCCACGCAGGCACGGAGCATCAGCAAGGTCAAGGCGCGCCGACCGGTGGCCCTGGTCAATGGAAAGCCACCCCAGGGACGCAACATCATCAAGGTTCCGTCCAAGCGGGTGGTGGGGCGTGAACAGGTGGGAACCCGCGACGAGGAGCGCCTCAAAGCCGATCCCAACGGGCCGATTGTCAAGACCTATGAGCGGGTGGGGAAACCGATCTACGGGGAAGGCAACGACATCTTTCAACCCGGCAACCTTGGCGCCAATGCCCTGGTTTACACCGCGCTGCGCAAGTGTGGGGTTCCGGAGAATCATCCGGTGCTCGACAACATGATGCGCGAGTTTGAGCGGTTGCTGAACGACTACGGCATTCCGGACGACACCTGGAACATTGCCTGGCTGGCGGCTGCGTTTTGCAACAACTCGGAGGAACGGTACAAGTTGTACCGGGATCACCTGGTCAGCCGACTGATCGACGGGCAGGTCAAGGAGGGACCGGGTCGCGGGTTCTGGGGTCCGGTCTGTATCAATACCGAATTGATTCCCGTCATGCTGACGTACGAGCAGGAACTCAACAAGCAGCGCCAGGCCTCCAAGAAGGCGGCCGCCGAATCGGGCAAGGACCGTGAGAAGTTGCGAAAACAGGCGGAAGAAGCGGAAAACCTGATGGAGGAGTATGTGCTGTTCTACCGGTGGGTTACCCAGCAGGGGCTTCGTTTCCCGCCCCGCGAAGATATCACCGCCCGCACGAATGTCCGGAAACGCGAAGGGATCAATCCCATCAGCGTGCCAGGCCTTGCCTATCCGTATTTCAACCAGGCCCTGGCAGACATGGATAATACCTTTTACGCGATGTTCGCCATTCGTGAAGCGGCGGATCATGGCTATTTGCTCAAGGATTCCCTGCGCTGGATGATGTCGCGCAACCGTCCGGTCGCGCCGCCCGAGGAGAGCGATGCAATCCTGGCGCGGATGGCGGCGGCCCTGCAGGCCCGGCAGAAACCCAATGGCCAGTGGGACGAGTGCAATACGCATCAGCCTATCACGGCTTTTCAGGCGCTGGGTTTGCCTGACCTGATGCCCCAGGCCATGCTTCAACTGCAGGCACCGGTCACCCACTTAAGCACGGTGCAGGGGTATGCTTCGCTGTTGAACGCCGGCCGCGTGGTGGGCATGGCCAAGCTGATGGGGCGATTCGGAACGGTGGCATCGGCGGCTGCCAACGCCCAGCAGGAATCCGCGCGCTCTTACCTGGATGGACAGGCCGCCGGGCGCATGTTTGAACCGTATGATTTCTTCCTTGCCCTGACCGGGCTCCATCGCCACCAGGGAAGTGAAGCGGAATCCCGGCGTGACCTGTGGCTTCGGCTGGCCTATCGACTGGTGATGATCCAGAACCCCAATGGTACCTGGGGCAAGGAAAACGAGAACGTGGCCATCCATTCGTCAAGCTGGAAGGAGTTCCGCATCAAGTCCGCCGAAGTTGTCCACCTGAAACAGCAGGAGAACCTTGCGCCGGACAAGCGGACTCCGTTTGATGGGGATGCCTGGTGGAAGCGCTATGCCTGGGGAGACGGGTACAGCGCCCTGTCCCGGCCCGTGATCAATACGGCCATGTCGATTCTGTTCCTGGCCGATGGCGTGCGGTTGCCGGTGTCGGGTTACGTGCCAAAGGCCGGCCAGCAGACCCCTCCTCCCGTGTTGTTTTCCCGGGTGTTGACCACCCTGAAGTCCAAGGATGGTGTGGAGCCGACCTACCTGGCCGTCAATCCGGAGGTACAGGCGCATCACCTGGTTGGATTGCCGACGGTGTTCTTGACGCCGGATGCGGATTTGACCAGTCCGGCCGTACACCGTGCGCTCAAGGGATATTGTGACCATGGCGGGACCCTGGTGGCTGAAGTGCCGACCAGTGACCAGGTATCCGGCATGCAGACGAAGATCCTGAATCTTGTCGAGGGGGGACGGGTGGGGCCGGTTCCGGCTGAGGTTCCATTCCTGGCCCAATTCCAGGGCGCAAAACCCCGCTTGAATGGTATTTTCAACGGGAAAGGCCGCTTGACGGCCGTGATCCTTCCCCTGGATGTGGTCAAGCCTGTGGATGCCATTCAGACGGCATACTGGATCGTCAAACAGAACGTCGTCGATGGCTTTTTCGACGTGGACTATGCGTGGAAATGCGAAGACAAGGAAGGCAGCCTGATGCGTATCCGTGCCGTGTCCCAGCTGGCTGCCGAGGCTGCGGTCCAAACCCCCGCCGTTCAGGCTGCCCTTACGAATGTGCCGGCAGTGAAAGCGGATACGGGAACCATTGCGCCTCCATCGGCTCCTGCCGCCCCCTTTGTGCCGGGGCAGCCCAAGCCGCGTAAAGCGGATGAGAAATGGTAGGTCACGGCCAGGGCTTCCACAGGGCATCTTGTGGCGTGGTTTGAAAAACGCGAAACGCGGATATGTCGGCCTTGACGTTGGATCCGATCAGCCGGAAGCCGAATTTTCCGGTATCCGGGATCGGGTATTGTGATGTATCCCGGTCCATGACCCCGTGCGCATAGATGCCGTCCACGTAACTTTGCAGGTGTCCACGGTCCTTGGTGAAGCGCAGGTGATAGCGGCGCCCGATCTCCATGACGGGATCGTTTCCGTGGCCCACCAGCAGGCCGCCCGGGTTCCGCCGCCAGTTCGAGGTGCCGGTATGCACGCCCCGGTCATCGAACCGGCTGAAGGAAACATGGTAGCTTTGGAGCTTCCAGCGGGTAGAGAAATAGTTGGCCATGATTCCGGTGCGTGGCGGGAGCTTGTCACGGTCGGCGATCACGTCCTCGCCGTTCAGGCCGCGCAAGGCGAAGTAATTGATTATGAGTCCGCCCTGGCTGTGCACCATGAGGTCATATTCGATAACGACCGGGTCGGGCAGATCCGGGCGGAAGAAGGCCATGCAGGCCTCCTTGCCCTGGGCGCTGCCGTCACAATGCAGGCGCATGCCGTTGGCGCCGGGGACGGGTTCCAACCGGCCGATCCCCTCGTGGTGCCACCGGCTGAAATCCGTGAAATCATCCCGGTGCAACAAGGTTTCGTTCGGGTAATCGATGGGCATGGTTGTCCTCCGCCGAGGAACGTAGGCTGGAATGTCCGGTGGATCAAGCGCAAGCATGCAGGAAGTGATGTTGCTGCGTGACCTTAAAGCGGGGCGCATCGAGTTTGTGCATTTGCGCTGGAGCCGGCCCGCGTGCCGCTCCAGTAGGTCGGGCATTCCTGCCCGACCTGGTCGGCCAAGAATGGCCGACCTATCTTTGGAATAAGGAGGATGCGTCCGTTACTCGGGAGAGTTCGCTGTTGGCAGGTGGGGAGTGCTTTTGGTAGTTTAACAGGCCATGGCGGTAACCAGCCTGATGCAGGGAGGTCGATATGGCGTTGAACATCGTGGATCGGATTGATGAACGTGTGGCGATTCGGAATGTCCTGGTCAGTGTATCGGACAAGACGGGTCTTGACCGGCTGGTTCCCGGGCTCCTGAAGGTGAATCCCGCCATTCGCCTGTATTCAACCGGGGGAACCCATAAGGCGCTGGCGGAACTGCTGGGGGCCGCTACCCCGAAGCATCTGGTGTCGGTTTCCGACTATACCGGTCAGCCGGAAATGCAGGGTGGTCTGGTGAAGACCCTGGATTTCAAGATCTATCTTGGATTGCTCAGCGAGACCTACAATGCGGCGCACCAGGCGGACTTGCAGCGGACCCGGGCGGTTGCCATCGACATGGTGGTGGTGAATCTCTACCCGTTCGTCAAGACCGTGGCCAAACCCGGGGTTACCCCCGAGGAAGCGCGTACCAACATCGATATCGGCGGGCCCTGCATGGTGCGTGCATCGGCGAAGAATTTCCTGCGCGTGGCGTCCGTCACGGATCCGGCGGATTACAGCCGCATCCTGGAAGAACTGGCTGCAAACAACGGGATGATAACCCTGAAAACCCGCCTGGCGCTGGCGCAGAAGGCGTTCCAGCACACGGCGGATTATGATCAGGCGATTGCCGGATTCCTTGCCGGGCGTCCGTATGCGGACGTGGCGGGTTGCTACCAGCTTGCCTAGGATGCCTCCATGTACGAACTCTGCATAAAATCGCATTTTTCCGCCGCGCATCACCTGCGCGGTTATGCTGGTTCCTGTGAGGAGATGCACGGGCATAACTGGGAAATTGAAGTGTTTGTCGGGGGTGATCACCTGGATGATACGGGGATGCTGATCGACTTCCGTGAACTCAAGCGCCTGGTGGCGCATCTGATGGACCAGCTTGATCACAAGGACCTGAATACCCTGGAGATGTTCCGCACGATCAATCCCTCGTCGGAGCATATCGCACGGTACCTGTACCGGGGACTGGCCGCGAGCCTGACGGATCCCCGCATCACCGTGCGCCGGGTACGGGTTTTCGAGACTCCGTCGTGCAGTGCCTGCTACGGGGAGGAGGGTGGTGGCTGTTAGGCCGCCCGAATCCCCATGGTGGACCTGCATATTCATTCCACATTTTCCGACGGCAACCTGACGCCGGCGGAACTGGCGCAGATGGCGCATGACGTCGGGCTGACGGCAGCCGCCCTGACGGATCACGATTCGACCGATGGGGTGGGGTTGTTCCAGGATGCGTGTGTCGCGGTGGGGGTGGATGGCATCCCGGGGGTTGAGATCAGCGCGGAAGTGACCCATGGTACCATGCATGTGCTGGGGTATTTTGTGGATCCGGCCTCGGACGAACTGCAAACGCTTCTGGTCCAGATTCGCAAGGGGCGGGAAATACGCAATCATGCGATCCTGAAAAAGCTCCAGGCATGCGGGATGGCGTTGACCTGGGATGAAATTGCGGCCTTTGCCGGCGAAGACGTGGTCGGGCGTCCCCATTTTGCCCAGGCCATGATGGCGCGCGGGTATGTTTCCACCAAGGAGGCAGCCTTTGATAACTACCTGGGGAAGGGGAAGCCGGCCTATGTGGACCGGTTCCGTCTTGGCCCCCCGGAAAGCATCGCGGCCATCCGTTCGGCCGGTGGTGTGGCGGTGTTGAGCCATCCCTTTACGCTGGAGCTTGGACGCAAGGCGTTAAAGGCGTTGGTGGTGGAGTTGAAGGGATTCGGGTTGGGTGGCGTGGAAGTCTTCTATCCTGAACACACGGATGAGCAAGTCGCCCAATATCTGGGGCTGGCCCAGGGGTTGGACCTGGTGGCCACCGGCGGCAGTGATTTCCATGGCGCCTCGAATCCGTCGATCCGGATGGGAACCGGATTCGGTTCACTGGCGGTTCCCCATACGGTGGTGACGCAATTGAGGGTCCGGGCAACAGCATCCTGACCGGGGATGCGGGAGCGATTTCCGTGCGGCATGTACATTGGGTCAAGAATCTCAAGGAGTTGATCCGGCGGACCTCCACCGACCTGCCGGCGGATGTCGAAGGATCGATCCGCCGTGCCTTGAAGCATGAAGCCCGTAACAGCCATGCCTCCTGGGTCTTGGGAACGATCCTGGAGAATGCCGCCCTGGCGCGCAAACAGGGAGTCCCCTTATGCCAGGATACCGGTACGATGATCTTCCATTTCGGCGTGCCGGTGGGGTTTGATACGAATGCCCTGCTGGCCAGCACACGGGATGCGGTCGCCCTGGCGACGCGTGACGGGTACCTGCGCCAGAACACGGTTGATGCCATTACCGGCGCCTCCTTTGCGACCAACGTGGCCCCGTCGTCACCCGTGGTGAGTTTTCAGCAGGGGGCCCGCAAGACCGTCGATGTCCGCCTGATCCTCAAGGGTGGCGGGTCCGAGAACATGGGGCATCAATACAGCCTCCCGGACACCGACCTGGATGCCGGGCGTGATCTTGAGGGCGTGCGGCGGTGCGTGCTGGATGCCGCCTGGCGGGCGCAGGGCAACGGTTGTGCGCCGGGTGTACTCGGGGTCTGCATCGGGGGGGACCGGAGTACGGGATACTGGCATTCCAAGGAACAGTTCCTGCGGCGTCTGAATGACCGCTCCGAGGTGACGGTGCTGGCGCGCCTGGAAGAGCGGATCATGCGGGATGCCCGGCGGCTGGGTATCGGTCCCATGGGGCTGGGCGGCCGGACAACCCTGCTGGGAGTCAAGGTCGGGGCCGTCAGCCGGGTTCCGGCGTCGTATTTCGTGACGGTCTCCTATATGTGCTGGGCTTTCCGGCGGCGGGGCGTCCTGCTGGGGCCGGAAGGCGGCGTTCAACGCTGGATGTATTAAGGATGATGAAAGTGCTGGAATATCCATTTACCGAGGCCAGCGTGCGGGCATTGACCGCCGGGCAAACGGTGTCGTTTTCCGGCCGCATCTTCACCGGCCGGGACCGGCTGCACCGGCATCTCTTTGACGGCGGGCATTCCCCGGTTGATTTCCATAACGGTGTGATCTTTCATTGCGGACCGATTGTCCAGCAGGTGAACGGCGCCTGGAAGGTCTTGTCCGCGGGGCCGACCACGTCGATTCGCGAGGAGCCGTACATGGCCCGTATCATCGAGAAGCACCGGGTGCGGATGGTGATCGGCAAGGGCGGCATGGGCGAGATGACGCGTGAAGCGTGCCGGCGTTTCGGTTGTGTCTACCTGCAGGCGGTGGGCGGCGCCGGCGCCGTCCTGGCGCGCTGCGTTGAAAAAGTCAACGGGGTGTTCCTGTTGAAGGAATTCGGCGCCGCCGAGGCCTTGTGGGATTTTCAAGTCCGTGATTTTCACGCCATGGTGGCGATCGATACACGGGGCCGGAGTGTTTACCGGAAGGTGGAATCCGCTTCGCGGCGTGCCCTGACCACCGTGTTGCGGGAATCGGGATTCGCCCGGCATATCTGATCGGTTGCAAACAACAGGTGGAACCATGCGAATTGTCTTCATGGGATCAGCGGCGCTGGCGTGCCCCTGCCTGGAAATGCTGGCGGAGAGCCGCGATGTGCTGGTTGCGGCGGTCACCCAGCCGGACCGGCCCAAGGGGCGCAACCTGGCCCTGCAGCCCTGTCCGCTCAAGCTTTGTGCCCGGCGTCTTGGCCTGCCGGTGCTTACCCCGGAATCCATCAATACCGGCGAGTCGGTTGCCGCCGTGCAGGGGTTTGCGCCGGACCTGGTGGTGGTGGTGGCGTATGGCCAGCTATTGAAACCACGGGTCCTGGGGATTCCCCTGCACGGTTGTGTGAATGTCCATGCCTCCTTGCTGCCCCGGTACCGTGGTGCTGCCCCGATCCAGTGGACCCTGGTTAACGGGGATTCCGAGACCGGCGTTACCACCATGTTCATGGATGCCGGCATGGATACCGGCGATATCATCCACCAGCAGCGCGTCGCCATCCGGGAAGGTGAAACCGCCGGTGAACTGCATGACCGCCTTGCGGTTGCCGGCGCGGACCTTTTGCGCCGCACCCTGGAATCGATTCGTGCGGGATCCGCGCCGCGCCTGGTCCAGGATTCCGCGCAGGCCACCGGCGCACCCAAATTACGCAAGGAAGACGGGCGAATGCAATGGACCAGGACCGCGGTACGGTTGTACCATGAGATCAATGGTTTCAATCCGTGGCCGGGCAGTTTCTGCGAAGCGCCGGCCGGATCCGGACGACGGCTCAGGGTCATCCGGGCGACGGTTGAAGACGCTTCGGGATATATCGGAACACCGGGAACGGTTGTGCAGCCGGAGGGGGAAGGCCCGCTGGTCATGACCGGGAACGGCGGCCTGCGGTTGCTGGAGGTCCAGCCTGAAGGGCGTACCCGGATGACGGGACGGGATTATGTGCACGGGCATGGGGTTCATGCCGGCACCTGCCTGGGATAACGGATGACGGGTGGTCGGATGGAGAAGGCGGCAGCAGCATGAATCAGACGGTACCGGTTGGATTGGGTGAGCGTAGTTACACGGTCTGCATCGGCCGTGGCATGGATTTCTCCTTTTTGTTGGATGGCGGGATCCCGACACAGGTCCTGCTGGTAACGGATTCCAACGTTGACGGCCTGTTTGGCGCCGCGTGCGAGTCGGCACTGGCAGGGGCCGGCTGCCGGGTTCATCGGGCTGTTTTTCC
>MHBQ01000140.1:53256-78092 GCA_001803315.1 Lentisphaerae bacterium RIFOXYC12_FULL_60_16 | reverse complement strand
GCGGGATTGGACCGTCGTTCCCTCGTGGTGGCACTGGGTGGCGGGGTGGTGGGGGATGTCGCGGGATTCATGGCGGCCACGTTCATGCGGGGAATCCGCCTGGTGCAGGTTCCGACCTCCCTGCTGGCGATGGTGGATTCATCCGTGGGAGGAAAGACCGGCGTTGATCTGCCGGAAGGCAAGAATCTCGTGGGATCTTTTCATCAGCCCGTGGGTGTGGTGGCGGATCTCGACACCCTGGCGACATTGCCGGACCGTGAATACCGCTCCGGGCTTGCCGAGATCGTCAAATACGGGGTCATCCGGGATGCCGCCTTGTTTACCGATCTGCAGACGCGGCATGCCCTGATCCTGGCGCGGGATCTGCCGGTGATGGAAACGATCGTTGCGCGCTGTTGTGCGATCAAGGCGGATGTGGTGGGACAGGATGAGCATGAGTCGGGTTTGCGGCAGATCCTGAATTTCGGGCATACCATGGCGCATGCCCTAGAGACGGTAACCGGGTACGGGCGCTGGTTGCATGGTGAAGCTGTATCATTGGGGATGGTGTTTGCCGCGAACGTGTCGGTTCAGGCAGGACGTTGTGATGCAGGGGTGGCTGTCACCCTGCGCCATACCCTGTCCAGTCTGGGATTGCCGGTCAGGATGCCGGATAATGTGGGGTGGGAGGCGCTCCGGGCCGGCATGATGGCGGACAAGAAGACCCGTTCGGGCGTTCCCCGTTTTGTGCTGATGGATGCGTTGGGCGCTGTGACGTTTGGTTGCGAGGTGTCCGCAGATGTCCTGGAGCGGGCGCATCAAGCCTGCATGGCATCAGGGGGAAAGGCGGGGGATCATGTCAGCCGTCAGTGAATGGGTGGTGCGTGAATATTTTGAGACGTGCGGTTTCCTGGTGCAGCAGCCGTGCAAGTATGAGAATTCCGGGCGCCGCAAGCGGGAACCGGGCGAAGATATTGACCTGCTGGTCGTGCATCCGGCCCGGGCGGTGCATGCCCTGCCGGACCGCATTGTCTGGACCACGGATGATTTGCGGCATGTGGCGCGTGCCGTCGTGGGAATCCGGGGGTGGCATACGGAGCGCTTTTACGTATCCACCATCGAGCAGACCCCCGACATCCTGCGTTTTGTCGAACCGAAAGCCCTGCTGTTTGCCGGTCAACAGCTGGGACCCGGTCCGTTGGCGAAAATCCTCTGCCTGCCGCGTCTCCCGGCCTCCGGCGAACTGAAGGCGGATACGATCCGGGTCCTGCGGGAAAAAGGCGTGGACGGCGTGATCAGCTTTGCCACCATCCTGATCGAACTGATCCGGTCGGTGTCCGTGAACCGGAATTACGCGAAATCCGATTTACTCCAGGTTGTCCGTCTGCTCAAGACCTACGACTTGATCAAGGATGTGCAACTGGATCTGTTTGGCCGCCGCATCCGCCATGAAGTGGCGCCGGTGGAACCGGGCGATGCCTGACACTCCGTGTCATTCCACCCAGGGTCCCTGAAACCTGATTCCGAGAATCAGGAGGCGGGCTTGTAAACGATCATCGGCTGGTCTTTTTTGACCGGCTTGCCGTGTTCCAGCAGGATCTGGACGATGGTTGCATCGGCCGGGGCCTTGATCTGGTTGAACAGCTTCATGGCTTCCACAATGCAGACCGTGCTGCCGGCCTTGACCACATCCCCCACCTTGATGAGGGGCGGTTTGCCCGGACCGGATGAAAGGTAAAAGGTCCCGTTAAGCGGGGCTTTGATGGCGGGGCCATCCGTTGCCGTGGCGTTGGTTCCGGCCGGCTCGACCGGGCTGGGTGCCGGTTCGGCGGGTGCCTTCGGCGTTGCCACGGCTGCCGGTGCGCCCTGCGTGGTCTCGGCGGTGGGCTTTGAGTCGCCCGCACCGGCCTTGAGACTGAGGGTGACGTCCTGGCGCCGGATGGTCACTTCCGAGAAGTTCAGGGCATGGATCCGGTCGATCAAGGTGTGCAGGGCCAGGTAATCCGACGGTGCCAGGAGCGGTTTTGGTGGCGGGACCGTTGGGGTCTTGGCCTCAAGTTTCTTCTCGATCTCGACATCGGCTGGAGATTTCGGGCGTTCCTTTTCCGGCAGCTTGCGCCACTTGAAATATTCCAGGGCCTGTTCCGGGAACAGGCAGTAGGAGATGATGTCTTCCTCGGCCTGGACCAGTCCGGGTTCGAGGTCGCGTGTCGCGGTGGGGAGCATGGGGCCCAGCAGATCCGCCGGACGGCCCGTGACGGGCTTCTCGTTGCCCAGGATTTTCCTGCTGATCGCGGGATCGATGGGGGCCGGGGAACGCCCGTAGAGGCCCTTGACGTAGTCACGGGTTTCCTGTGGGACGAGTGAATAGCGTTCACCGGAGAGGATGTTCATGACGGCCTGGACGCCGACGATCTGGCTGGTGGGGGTTACCAGGGGGGGGTATCCCATGTCGGCCCGCGTGCGGGGGAGTTCTTCAAGCACCTGGTCAAGTTTGTCGAGTGCGCCCTGCTGGTCAAGCTGTGAGCGGAGGTTGGAGATCATGCCGCCGGGGATGTGATGCAGGAGGATCTCGGGATCGATGATGTTCGGCGGGTGATGGGCGGGCTGGCGATCCGGGGCCAGGTCGGCGAAGTACTTGCAGATCTGACGGAGGATGTTCCGGTCAAGGTTGGCTTTCCAGGGTGTCTCGTCGAAGATCGAGAGCATCGTTTCGACCGGTGGCTGGGAGGAGAACCCGGCCATGGAGGAAATGGCGCAGTCGATGGCTCCGGCGCCGGCCTTGACTCCCTCCAGGTAACTGGCGGGCGCCATGCCGCTCGTGGCGTGGGAATGGATTTGCACCGGTATGTGAATGGCCCGGGTCAGGGCGCCCACCAATTGTTCCGCGGCGACCGGAGACAGGATGCCGGCCATATCCTTGATGCACAGTGAATCGATGCCCATGTCCACCTGTTCCAGCGCCACCTTCACATAGGCGTCGACCGTGTGGACCGGGCTGATGGTATAGCAGAGGGTGCCCTGAGCATGGCCGCCGTGCTGCTTGACGGACCGGATGGCGTGTTCGAGGTTCCGGTTGTCGTTCAGCGCGTCGAAGATCCGGAAAATATCGATGCCGTTTTCGCACGCCAGTGCAATAAATCGGTCCAGGACATCGTCGGCATAGTTGCGGTATCCCAATATGTTCTGGCCGCGCAGCAGCATCTGCAACGGGGTTTTCGGGGTTTTTGACTTGATCTGGCGCAGCCGTTCCCACGGGTTCTCGCGGAGGAACCGGAGGCAGACGTCGAAGGTGGCGCCGCCCCAGACTTCCAGGGAGTAATAGCCCGCCTGATCGATCAGTTCGACGATGCCCAGGATATCAGCAGTCCGCATCCGGGTGGCCCACAGGGACTGATGGGCATCACGAAGCGTGGTATCGGTGATGCGAACCGGCATGTCGACACGTTGACCACCGGTGGAGGCTGCAGGTTTGCGGTTCTTGGATGCGCGTTCTGTCATGTTTGGTTCTCCCTTGGGTGACACGGAAATGTTATTTGGCCGGCTGCCCCATGCGGGCATATTTCTCATAGCGAAGATCGACCAGTTTACGGATGGAGCGCTTCTGCAGTTCCGGAAGGTACTTGAGGATGGCGGCCTTCACGGCCTGCATGGCGGCAGCCGGATCCCGGTGTGCCCCGCCGTCCGGTTCTGGAATGATGCCGTCGATGATGCCGAGTTCCAGCAGGGAGGGTGCGGTGATCTTGAGTGCTTCCGCCGCCTGGGGCGCCTTGGTGCCGTCCCGCCACAGGATGGAGGCGCATCCCTCGGGGGATATCACCGAATACACCGCGTTGGACAACATCAACACGATATCGCCCACCCCGATGCCGATCGCTCCGCCGCTGCCGCCTTCACCGGTTATGATCGTGAGGACGGGTGTCTTGAGGGTGGCCATTTCCAGCAGGTTGCGGGCGATGGCTTCCGCCTGCCCGCGGGCTTCCGCATCCAATCCCGGGTAAGCGCCCGGGGTATCGATGAATGTGACAACCGGCATGTGGTATTTTTCCGCCAGGTGCATGAGCCGCATCGCCTTGCGGTATCCTTCCGGATTGGCCATGCCGAAATTGGATTTGAGGTTGTCGTCCAGGGTGCGGCCTTTCTGATGACCGATCAGCATGATTTTGAGGGAGCCGATCGTGGCCATTCCGCCGATGATTCCCTGATCATCCCCGACATGGCGGTCGCCGTGCAGTTCGATGAATTCCGATAAAATTCCGGCCGTGTAGTCCTTGATGTTGGGGCGATCGGGATGGCGCGCCAGTTGTACGGTCTGCCAGGGGGTCAAGGTTCCGTAGAGGCGGGTCTTCATCCCGGCGAGTTCCCGCTCGAGCTGAACCAGTTCCGTGGCAAACTGCCCTTTTGAACGTGTATTCAAGGTCTTAAGTTCCTTGATGCGGGCTTCGAGTTCGGTAACCGGCTTTTCGAAATCAAACTCCATAGGGCACCTATCCTCCGGTGTCAGCGGGCTTTGGTCGGGCGGTGAAACAGCCGTTGGAACCATTCAATGATCGATTGTATCCATCGTGGCAGGCGGGGTTTCAAGGTGCGCTTCTTGTCGCGGATATGGCGGGACAATTCGGTGGCGGACAGGGGTTCCCGGCACAGGTTTTCATCGGTCTGGACATCCAGTGCCTGGAGACTGCTGTAGGGAACATCCAGTTTCCAGACCGGCACACGGGCCAATCCGGCACGTTTGCAGGCTTCCAAACGACGGGCACCCGCGATGAGGGTATCCGACGCGTCCACGACGAGCGGCGCGAGGAGTCCGAATTTCCGGATGGACCCTTCCAGGGTGGCCAGATCACCCAGGGTGTCCCGCAGCAGGGGCGTACGGGTCTTGATGGTTGAAATTTCAATCTCGGCGAATACTTTTTTCATAGGGCGACTCCGCGGGGCACGGCATCAGCGGGTCCAGTAGCACAGGACCTTGTGAAGGAACCCCTTCATCTCGTTGCGGTTGACGATGCTGTCCACGAAACCGTGCTGGAGCAGGTACTCGGATGTCTGGAAGTCATCCGGCAGTTTCTGCTTGATGGTTTCCTCGATCACGCGCCGGCCGGCGAACCCGATCAGGGCGCCGGGTTCGGCAATGTTGAGATCACCCACCATGGCAAAGCTTGCGGACACTCCGCCCGTGGTGGGGTCGGTCAGTACGCTGATATAAGGGATGCCTTCATCATTGAGTCGTGCGACGGCTGCACAGGTCTTGGCCATTTGCATCAGGGATACGATGCCCTCATGCATGCGGGCACCACCGGATGCTGAAAAAATGATCAGGGGGATCCTGTGCTTGAGCGCATGTTCGGCAATCAGGCGGAATTTTTCGCCGGTTCCGCTACCCAGACTGCCCCCGAGAAACCGGAAATCCATGATGCCGAGATCGGTTCGAAGGCCGTTGATCTTGCCGGTTCCGGTCAGGATGGCCTCGCTGAGGCCTGTTTTGGCGCGTGATTCTTCCGCCTTGGATGCATAGGTGGCTTTCCCGTCGGAGAAATGAAGCGGGTCCTGCGGGGTGATGTGATCGAACAGGGATTCGAAGGATCCGCTGTCCAGGGTCAACTGGACCCGTTCCTGTGCGGTCAGTCGCCCATGGTAATTACACTTGGGGCATACCTTCAGTGCTTTCTGCCATTCCTCCTTGTAGACGTGGGCTTTACACCGTGGGCATATCTCCCACAGTGCCTCCTTGGAGACGGCAGGCTTTTTATGTTCGCTCCGGGTAAACCAAGCCATGGACGATCCCTTTCAGGCGTTTCGGTAGCGGGAGATTATCTCCGCGGTGGATGACGGATTCAAGTAGAATTTTACCTGCCGAGTTCTCGGTGCTGGAGCCGGGGCGACCCCGCCCCGGGATGGGTTGGTGGTAGGCAGGACGTGTGATGAACCGTCGGGCTTCCATGGTGTTATTTTTTTGTTGCCGGAAAATGGTGGGTGGGACTTGCCCCGTTTCCCGGGGAATGGTACAAACCGGGATGGACATAACGGTTGAGAATTTTATCCGGCAGATGCGGACCGGGCGGTACGAAACACCGGATTCCGTCCGGTGCCGGTTGTGGCGTTTCGATACCTGGTATTACATCCTGTTGTTCCGGGTTGTCGTGGTGGGAAGCCGGACCGGCCGGCGCGGCGCCTGGAGCGATGACTATATTGTCGAGTTGTCCCACATGAGCATCAAGGCGGCCGAGGCCTGCGGGGGCCGGGTTATCGTGGAGGACGCCCCCCTGCTGGACGGGGTAAGCGGTCCGGTGGTCGTGGTGGCCAACCACATGAGCATGTTCGAGACCTTTTCCCTGCCGTGCCTGATCGGGCCGTTCAAGCACTTTGCAACGGTGGTCAAGGAAAGCCTGCTGCGGACTCCGTTGTTCGGCGACATCATGCGGGCGGCCGGTTCCATGCCGATTTCGCGGCGGAATCCCCGCGAGGATTTCGAGGTGGTCATGGAAAAAGGCACCGCCCTGCTGAATGCGGGCCGATCAATCCTGATTTATCCTCAATCCACCCGGACGGACTGGTTTGACCGTGACCGTTTTGGATCCATTGGCGTCAAGCTGGCGCGCCGGGCCGGTGTTCCCGTGGTGCCGCTGGCGCTGCGGACGGATTTCCAGCCCAATGGCCGGTGGATCAAGGATATCGGCCGGTTGCAACGGAATCAGCCGCTCCGGTTCCGGTATGGGCCCCCCGTTACAGTCAGCGGTAATGGCCGTGAGGCGCATGCGGAAATCCTCGGGTTTATGGAAAAAACCCTTGGAGGCTGGGGGGTACCGATGCAGGATCCCGCACGCCGTTTGAATGCCGGCCGGGAGGTAACCGATGCCTGATACCACGCAGATGCTGCCGGACTTGCAATCGAGTCTGGTGTGTGACGATGTCCGGCAGGAACATAACGGGAAATTCATCCTGATCGGATTGTTCGATGCCCTGGCGGTGCCGGCCTATCCGGCGGTGTTCCAGAGGATTTGCGTGGTTAACCGGTGGTGTTGCGGGCAGGGATTATACCACCAGCAGAGCCGGATCATCAAACCGGACGGCGTTTCGGTGCTGGTGGAGGGCAAGGAGATCCCGGTCAAACTGGATACTGAAATGGCGACGGCCACCAGTGTTGAGTTTTTTGTCAACGTCCGCTTTGACGCGGAAGGGGTCTACTGGGTGGAAATCCGTCTTGAAGGCGACATCAAGGTCCGGTACCCGTTGCGGGCTTCGGTATTGCCGCAGCCGCCGGTTGCGCCGGCACCGGAACCGGGACGCGCATGAGCCGGACCTGGACGGAGATCGTGTCCCCGGTGTTGCGCGACAATATCCGTTGTGTGCGTGCGGCCGTCGAGCCTCGAAGCGACCTGATATTCGTTGTCAAGGCTGATGCCTATGGCCATGGCATGCCCGGTGTGGTGAAGGTTGCCTGGGATGAGGGGATTCGGCGTTTTGCGGTTGCCCATCTGGATGAAGCGGAGACCTTGAGGCAATGCCTGCCGGATGCCCAGGTGTTGATGATCGGGGTGCTGGATCCGGCCACGGTGGCGCGTGCCGCGGCCTTGCGCCTGGTTCCGGCGTTGACGGGCCCCCGGCATGCCGACGCCCTGGCGCGGGAAGCCCGCCAAGCCGGCGTCGTCCTTCCCTGTCACGTCAAGATCGATACCGGGATGGGGCGTCTGGGGTTTGACTGGCAGCGGGCGGTTGATGAGCTGCGGGTTGCCGGTGGTCTGGGTGGACTCCGGATTGAAGGGGCCTATACCCATCTGGCGGCTTCGGATGCTGCGGACCGGGCGTTTGCCGATGAACAGATGCGGCGTTTCCGCCTGGTTGTGGCCGGGTGCCGGGCTGCGGGGATTCCCATTCCCTTTCTTCATGTGTCCAACAGCGGCGCATTCCAGCGTGACCGGGAATGGCATCTGGATGCCGTTCGGATGGGAATCCTTCTCTACGGGTATCCGCCGATTCCGGCAGCGTTGCCGGCAAACATCCGGCCTTTTCTCCAGTGGAAGACACGGGTGATCCAGATTCGTGATGTGCCGGCCCGGTATCCGGTCAGTTACGACTCCACCTTCCATACCCAGGCGCCAACCCGGCTGGCCGTCTTGAATGTGGGGTATGCCGACGGTTATTCACGGGCTCTCAGCAACCGGGGAATGGTGTTGTTGGGGGGCCGGCGGTGCCCGGTTCGTGGACGTGTGACCATGAACCTTACCATGGTCGATGCCGGGCCGGATGCGCCGGTGAAAGAAGGGGACGAGGTGGTCCTGATCGGCTGCCAGGGCGGGGAAATGATCGGTGCGGACGATCTGGCGCAGTGGCAGGGCACAATCGCCTACGAGGTATTGACGTCCATCCGCACCCCGGATCGACGGGAGGCCTGATCGTGCCGGCTACGGGCTGGTTTCGAGGGTCATGATACCGGTAGCGTCATCCCAGTTCCGTGATTTGAAGTGACGCAGGGAACAGGTTAATTCGGTACGACGTTCCGCCTGGTCGGGGCCCAGCAGGTTCCGTTCAAGTTCCAGTGAGCGTTGCCAGATTTTCATGATCAGGTCCTGCATGGGGGCTTGTGGTGTTACTTCGGTTCCGACAAGTTTGGCGGGCGCCATGAAGATACGTGCCGCAAAGGAATCCAGCCCCGGGGCCGGCGATTCATCCGCCCGTATGACATCCTGAATATCCTGCCCGGATTCGGCGGCATAAAGGGCGGCTTGAACAAAAGCCCGGCAGAGCGGATGGGTGAGCCGTTTGGGCGGGAGGTACTGGGCCACGAGGGCGGCCGTGTCGGCATAGCGTGCCAGGTAGGTGCATAATTCAATTTCCTCGACGGGCGGCGGGTTGTCGTCGGTGGGGTGCGTTGCGTCGGGGGTGTTCGGATCGGAGGCATCGGGACGCGGCCGGTTGGATTGCAGGATCTTGCGAAAGTTCTCGTGGAGGGTGTTCAGGGGTATGTTCAGCAGGCGGGAGGCCTCCTGCATCAGGCGTTCCCGCATGGTGGCGTTGGAACTCATGGCAATGGTTTCGAGGACCGCCCTGGAAATGCGCATGAATTCCGCCAGGTTACGGGGCGGGGAACGCCGGATATGCATTTGGACCTGAAAGGCGATGACCGATTGGGCCTGCTCGATCCGGGTCCGGAACGCGTCGGCGCCTTCCTTGAGGATGAAGGAATCGGGGTCTTCGCCCGGCGCCATGGTGGCGACCCGCACGCTGAGATCGGCCTGCAGGAAAAGGCCGGCGGTCTTGATGGCGGCATCTTCCCCGGCGGTGTCGCCGTCGAACCCGATGATGGTGCTGTCGGCGTAGCGATGCAGGATCCGGGCATGGTCCGCGGTAAAGGCGGTGCCCTGTGACGCCACGGCGTTGGTGAACCCGGCGGCATGGCAGCGGATGACGTCGATCTGGCCCTCGCATACCAGGGCTTCGGATTGATCGGCGATGGCGCGGCGCGCCCGGTCGATGGCGTAGAGGATGCGGCCCTTGTGAAACAGCGGAGTTTCCGGGGTGTTCACATACTTGGCGGCTTTTGCGTCGGGCGTGAGGATGCGTCCGCTGAACCCGATGGTGCGTCCCTGTTCATCGCGGATGGGGAAGATGATCCGGCCCCGGAAGCGGTCGTACCAGGGAGATCCCCGGCCGGGATTTTCGCGGCGTACGACCAGTCCCACGGTTTCGAGCAAGTCCATCTCCAGATGGCGCGCCTTGGCCATTTTTTCAAGGGTGTCGCCGCGGTCCGGTGCAAAGCCGATGCCGAAGGCTTCAATGGATGCCGCCTCGATTTTGCGTTGTGCCAGGTAGTCCCGTGCCGGTTGGGCTGCCGGCATGGTTTTCAGGCATCGCTGGTAGAAGGCGTCGGTTTGCTGGAGCGTCTCGTACATGGCGCGTTTGCGGTCGTGGTCGGCGTGATCCCCCTCCTGGAATTCCAGGTGGATACCGGCGCGGTCGGCCAGGTAGCGCACCGCGCCCATGAAGTCGAGATGTTCCGTCTGCATCACATAAGCGAACACATCGCCGCCTACCCCGCATCCGAAGCAGTGGAATATCTGGCGCTGGGGGTTGACCTGGAACGAGGGGGTTTTCTCCTTGTGGAAAGGGCACAAGGCTTTGAAATTCCCCCCGGCCTTTTGCAGGCGGATCTGGGAACCGATCAGTTCGACGATGTCGCTGCGGATGCGAATGTCATCCAGTACTTCACGTGATAGGCCGCGGGACATGGTGCGGGTTTTCCTTTGGTTCGCGGGTCTACGGTGACGGGTCGGACGGATCGGCGGGGTCACCCTGGACGGATTCAACGGCCAGCTGAATATGGGGGATCAGGGTACGGACCTGTGTGCCGACCACGGATTCCTCGCCGAAGAGACGGTTCAGGTAATCGTGGGGAACCAGGTTGAAGATCCAGAAGAGAATGACCACGAAGACGGCGGCGCGCACACTGCCGGCCAGGAGTCCTCCGATCCGTTCCCAGGCAGGGGTCACGGCCAGTTGAAAAATCTGCTTGAGCACCAGGCGGATCACCAGCATGACCACGATGGCCGCGATGAGGGTCAGGCAGAAAGCCAGGGTGGCTGCCGCGGGGCCGGAAATCCGTGTGTGGGCGGACAACCAGAGTCCGACCGGATGGCATAGGCGGATGCCCAGGATAAAAGCGACCAGGGTGCTGATCAGGCGGGAGATTTCGCCGGACAGGCCGCGGAACAGGCCGACGACGGCTCCGGCAACCACCATGGCCACGGCGGCGATGTCGACAGGTGAAAGCGTGGAAAGGTCCGGCATGGCGGATCAACGGGAATAGGTTTCCAGCCACTTCCTGGCCGTGGCGGATGACGGCCCGTCGGGGGCCAGTTGGAGGTAACGTTCGAAATGCATACGCGACACGTCATAGCGCTTGGAATCACGATAGGTCAGACCCAGGGCAAAGTGGGCTTCGGCGTAATCGGGCTTCAGCCGGATGGCCTGATTGAGTTCTTCAACCGCCTTGGGGTAGTCCTTTTCCTCGCGAAAGATGAGGCCGAGCATGTAGCGGGCCTTGAAAAAATCGGGCTTGATTTTAAGGGTGGATTGGAAGGACTCGATCGATTTGGCCGTGTGGCCCGTTTGTTTCAGGATCAAGCCGCGATTAAACTCGGCATTGGCATAATCGGGTTTGAGTTCAAGCACCCGTTGATAGGCGGCGAGTGCCTGGTCCCACTGTTTCTGTTCCTGGAGGAGAACGCCCTGGTTGAAGGCTTCATCGGCGTCCAGGCGGCGGATCGAGGGAAGCTGGTTCCAATCACGGGTGGCCTTGACCGTCCTGGGTGACGGGGCGGTTGACTGGGCGGGTGGGGTGGTTGACGGATCGGAGGGGAGGTTCCGTGCGCGGGGATCATTGGGGAACTGCCTGCGGAACTTGTCATACGTGCGTCTGGCGCTTTCCGGATAGCGGAGATGGCGGTCGTAGAGCGTGGCCAGTTCCCATAAGGCATCCGCCGAAAACGCATTGGCTTGTACAGCCTGGTGAAACAGGACCAGGGCGGTGTCATAATCCTTGCGGTCGATGGCGGACCGCGCGTTTTTTAAAATGGCATCGAAGTCGTCGTTCTGGGGTTTGGCGGAAGGGGTGGGTTCGACGGGAACCCGGGTAATGACCGGAGGCGGAATGGCGGGTGGTGTCGCCGGTTTCGGCTGCGCGGTGCGAACCGGGACGGGTGGGGGTGTAGGTTTCGGCGCCGGTTGCGCCGGAGCCGGTTTTTCAACCTGTTGCAGCAGGCCCCGTCGGGCAGTTTCGGCATGTGGGTCGTCGGCTGACAATTCCAGATAGCGGCCGAAATATTCACGGGCTTTGTCGGGTTGTTTCAAGCGTTCCTGGTAGAACTGTGCGGTGTTGTAAAGGGCAGGCGGATAGTCGGGGTGTTGTTTGACGATCTGGCGCAACTGTGCCCAATACGCTTGAATGGCGCCCATCCGGAATGTAACCAGGGCCAGGGATGTCTTGATCCGGGGGGATTGGGGGTCGAGTTCCCGGGCCTGTTCAAGGACGCGTTGTGCCTCGGGAAGACGTTTTTGCTCCATCAAGACATATGCCAGGTATTCGAGGGCGGACGTGTCGTCGGGGTGTAAATCAGCCGCTTTCCGGAATGCGGCTTCGGCGGGCTCAAAGTCGCCCAGACGGGACAAGGCGACGCCCAGATGGTAGTGGGCTGAAGCGGAGAGGGGTTGTCGGTCAATGGATTCCTTGAGCAGGTTGGACGCTGAACGATCACGTCCTGCCTGGAGGCGTTCGATGCCTTTCAGCTTCTGGGTCTGGCCCGTCGGATCGCTGCAACCGGTCCATGCCAGCAGGCTGATCAGGGCGATTACCGGCAGGCCGATGGACTTGACCGCATGAACCTTTAAACGAGTATGTCGCATTTACCGGCAGTATAACGAAACGGCCTGATCCGTCCAGATGCAAAAGCAGGGTTGTTGCTGAGAGCTTGACGTACCGGGTGTGCATGGGCAAAAGTAACGCGTATTGGGTTATGTGGCTGGGAGGGGATTATGCTGGGATGGTTCCGAAAAGAAGTTATGCCGGGCAATGAACTCTGGCAGGTGCTGCTGTTCCTCGGCGTCATATTCTGCGCGATGGTGGCCGGGCGGCTGGCCCGTCTGGTCATCGCCCGGTTCGGCAGGCGGTTTCCCCTTGATGAAGATCGCTGGGTTCGTGTGCTCCTGAAGAGCTCCGAACGCACCCTGCTGTTGATATGCCTGACGGTCGGCATGTGGCTGGGGTTTGCCTACCTGACGGTAAGTCCCTCCGTCCGTGAGGTGTTGAACACCATTCTGCGGGTCATGGGTACGGTGGCGATCGGTTATCTGATCTATTGCCTGGTTGATGTGGTGGATCACTGGCTGAGTAAATGGACCGCCGGGACGGTGAGCCGGATCGACAACATGCTGGCGCCCCTGGTGGGGAAGAGTTTGCGGATCACGATCCTGGTGGTGATCAGCCTGCAGGTGATGGATGCCATCAGCGACCGCCCGATTACCAGTGTACTGGCCGGTCTCGGGGTTGGTGGTCTGGCCATTGCGCTGGCCGGGCAGGAAACCATAAAGAATTTCTTCGGTTCCATTGTGATCGTGGCTGACAAGCCGTTTGAGATCGGCGACCGGGTGCGGTTCGAAGGGTTTGACGGGCCCGTTGAATCCGTCGGTTTCCGTTCAACCCGTGTGCGTACCCTTGATGGAAGTCTGGTAACCATTCCAAATTCCGAGATGGTCAGTGAAACCATCGAGAATGTCGGCAAGCGGTTGTTTATCCGTCACAAGGCCCATATCACGATCACCTATGATACCCCGCCGCATAAAGTGGAGGAAGCCGTTCAGATCCTGAAAGACATCCTCAAAGATCATGAGGGGTGCCGCCCGGAATATCCGCCGCGCGTCCATTTCAGTGCGTTTAATGATGCCTCCCTGAATCTCCAGATGATCTATTGGTATCACCCGGGCGATTACTGGCTGTATCTTGAGTTTGCACACCGGGTTAACCTGGAGATCCTACGCCGTTTCAATGCGGCGGGTATTGATTTCGCGTTCCCAACCCAGACCCTGTACCTGGCCGGAGATCCGAAGCGGCCGCTGTTGCCGAAGCCCGGTTGACGGGAATGGAGCTTGAGGCGCTTGCAAAACCATCACCGGCTCGCGAGCCGTTTCTGCAAAGGGGTCTTGGAGCGCCTCGCTTCGTTAAGCACTCCCTTCGATTACGGCTCGCAGGGAGTCTCGCCATCCAAGCGGGTGTCATCCCTTTCCTGATGAAAGGCTTAGGGATTGGTAATGCTCATCCGGTAGAAATACGGGGGGAGCGGTGTGGCGGGATCGATCCAGGTGTTGGTCGGCGGTGCGCCGGTAACGGTGGCGTAGGTGGTGGTTGGGAAAGCGACCAGCAGGTTGGTGGACCGCACAATGTGGTACAGGCGGTTGGTGAGGCTTCGCCATGACAAGGTGACGCCGTCCCCCGACGCATACGTTCCCTGCTCGAACTGGAATTGGGATGCCGCATCGGCCGGATCGCTGCCGATATACATTTCCTGCAGATCGTTGTACCGGTCGCCGTCGTCGTTGGCGTCCAGATGGTCGCGGATGCCGTCCTGATCGGTGTCGACGGTATACCGGCCCAATGGCCAGGCGGTTGCCAGGATACCGGGAGATGGCGGGTTGGCCGGGGGACTGGTGGGGCCGGAATAGGATCCCCACCAGTTGCTGGCGGCGTTGAGCGTTCCGGTGAATCCGATGGTCTGGGCGCCATAGGTCTGGTTGCCGAAGAGGTCGTTGTAGTGGAATTTAACCTCCACCAACGGTGTATGTGGCAAACTCACCCCGTTGGTTCCGGTCTCGATCCGCACGCCGTGGTCAAACCGGGAGGCGCTGTTCCAGGTTGCCGTGGCACGGACCCCGTTGTTTTGTCCGTCGGTGACGGAGCTGTTGTATGAAAAGCACAAGCCGGCGGTGCCGTCCCCCGCCGTAGCGTTACCCTGGACCTCGTTTCCGGATACCGCATGATCGGTCATGGATGGCGGGTCCCAGGGATTGTTGTCTGCCTGGACCCAGATGCCGCGGGCGGGGGTGAGGCCGGAGGGTGACCATCCACTCACGTGGACCTGGTTGGATAGGATGGAAGCCGGCCCGCGTGATGCGGTGATCCGGATGCCGATCACGCCGTTGGAGATGGTATTGTGTGCGATCGACATCGATTCCCCGATGTAGCCGAACATGGATGCCCAGACGCCCACGGTACAGTGGTCGAGGTGGTTGGCTTCAACCCGGGATCCCCCGGACATGGCGGCGGTATAGAAACAGCGATCGAGATAGATGCCGGCACGGGAATTCAAACCGCTTACGCTGTTGATGACGTTGCTGATGCAGTCGGCAGGCGCCTGGAAAAGGTAGATACCGGCGCCGGAGTTGACGTTGGTGTGGAGGATGTTGGACAGGGTGTTGCCGATGATCCGGCACCGGTAGAATTCCGTGTCCGACGGCAGGGGAGCGGGTGCGGAACCCAGAATCCGGATGCCGTAACCCCCGATGGTGGACAGGTGGCATTGCCGGATCTCGATCGGGCGATGGGGGGAATCGATTCCGGCCTTCACGTCGGGAATGCCATCGTTGTTCCAGTCGCCGTTCAGGGTGAATCGTGACAATTGGACGTTGGTCGATTGGATGGTGATGGCGGCGGATTGCGCGTAGTTGGTGCTGGTCAGGGTCAGGAATGTCAGGCTGGTATGGCGTTCATGGGGGGCAGCCTGTGGGTTATAGGTATCACTACCTTCCAGGTGAATGGCGGACGGGATGCCGAGCGGCAATGCCGGATAGGTGCCCGGCATGACCCGGATGGTGTCGCCTCCGACAGCCTGAAGCAGGGCATGGCTGATGCTGCCCCAGGCCTGGGTGGTTGAGAGGCCGCTGGCGCCATTATTGCCGTTGGTGGCGACATAATAGATGGCCCCGAACGATGACGGCACGGCAAGGAGGCCCAGCAACAGGCTGAGACAGGCCGACCTTCCATACCATTTCATGATCATCCCCCTATTCTAGGCGGTTGCCGTTAATTGCACCATACTGGATTTTATTGTAGTGACCGGGAGGCGGATGGGCTATACCATTGACTTTTCATGCACACAGGGAGAAAAGGATGACAGCAACAAGATCCTCTGCTGTTACGGAACAGCCCGTCGGTCGCCTGGCGTGCCCGGGCGTGTTGGAATCCCTGAGTGACATGGCCGGGCTGTTGGCTCATGATTTCAACAACCTGTTGACCCCCTTGCTGGCCTATCCCGCCTTGATTGCACGGGATCTGGCACCGGATGCCTATGGGCATGAATTGTTGTCGGTCATTGAGAACACGGCCCGTGACATGGTCTATATCAACCGCCAGTTGCAGGGACTGGTGCCCAAAACGGATCCGCGCAACCGGATTCCGATGGATTTCAACCGACTGATTGCGGACACGGCGGGTAGACTCCGGGAAGACATTGCAAACCACCCATCGATACGGTTTGAATTTAAGCCGGGAGCGGTCGGGATGCCGGTGCTGCTGTGTGCCGAGGATGTGGCTGAAGCGGTCATGCATGTGTGCCGTAACGGACTGGAGGCCATGGAGAAAAAAGGCGGCAACCTGACGGTGGAGACCGGCTTGACGGACCTCTCGACTCCGTTGAGCGGTGTCTATGGAGCGGTTCCTCCCGTGGGCACGTATGCTTATGTCCGGGTCAGCGACACGGGAGAGGGGATATCCCCGGCATTGCGTGACCGGATTTTTGATCCGTTGTATACGACCCACAAGAGCCTCAAGCGCCGGGGTGCCGGATTCGGTTTGACCATCGCGTATCGGGTGGTGCGTGATCATCAGGGCACGATTACCGTACAGTCGATGGAGGGTGGAGGCAGTGTATTCACCCTGTATTTCCAGGTTTCGACGCCACCGGGCCCGGGGAACACGACGGGGTCGGAAGCCGTACCCGGGGGGGCAGCCCACCTGGTGCCCTGTACCCCCGGCACCCTGCTGATTGTGGATGACGAGAAGACCATCCAGCAATTGTTCCGCATGATCATGAACTCGGCCCTGCCGCAGTGCCGTGTGGATACGGTCTCCAACGGCGCCGAAGCGGTTGGACGGTTCGCGGAGGAGCATCATGCCGTCATCCTGATGGATCTGCACATGCCGGTCATGGATGGACAGCAGGCCTTTCTTGAGCTCAAGCGGATGTGTGAATCGCGCGGCTGGGAGATGCCGTCGGTTGTGTTCTGTACCGGGTTTATTCCCCCCGACTCAATACGCGAAGTCATCGCCCGCCAACCCCGGCACGCCTTGTTGTCCAAGCCGGTGACCGGCGACAAACTGGTTGATGCCGTGAAGGCACGCCTGCCCATGGGATGACCGGTGTTTGAGCGCCGGCCGGTTATTTTGTATGGACGTATTGCATGCCATTTCCGAAATGCGTGGCTGGTCGCGAACCGCCGGGACCGGAAACCGGAGTCTTGCCCTGGTGCCGACCATGGGCTGCCTGCATGCGGGGCATCTGGCGCTGGTCCGCATGGCCCGGCAGTCCGCGGATCACGTGGTGGTGAGCAACTTCGTCAACCCCCTGCAGTTTGGTCCTTCCGAGGATTATGCCCGATATCCCCGTGATCTGGATCGTGACAATCGGCTGTGCCGCGAGGCGGGTGTTGATGCGGTGTTTGTCCCCGATGCGGGCGACATGTACCCGGCCGGAGCCTCGGTCGTCGTGGAGGAAACCCGGGTGTCGTCAGGGTTGTGCGGGCGGATGCGCCCCGGTCATTTTCGCGGGGTAGCGACCGTGGTGGCCAAGCTGTTCAATATTGTTCAACCGGATCTGGCGGTTTTCGGCCGGAAAGATGCCCAACAGGTCCGGGTGATCCAGCGGCTGGTGCAGGATCTCGATTTTCCCGTCCGCATTCTGGTGCATCCGATCGTACGGGAACCGGACGGGCTTGCCATGAGTTCCCGCAACGTTTACCTGTCCCCGTCCGAGCGTTCACGGGCCTTGTGCATCCGGCGTGCGCTCGAGGCGGCGCGTGTTTTGTTTGAATCCGGGGAACGGGCGGCCGGTGTGCTGGAACCGTGCGTCGGGGAGGTTCTTGCGGTTGGCCGTCCGGATGTGGTCGAGTATGCGACGGTGGTCGATTGGGATACCCTTGAACCCGCCGGGCAGATCATGCGCCCATGTCTGCTGGCGGTGGCCGTTCGTTTCGGACGAACCCGTCTGATTGACAATATCCTCCTGGACCCCCTGAATCCGGCCGGTATCGAACCGGTTTAACGGGTGGTGTGTGTCTGGCGGCGTATCGCCAGGCTGCGCGCATCGATCAAGGCCGTGATAAGCGCGCGCTGGTCGGTGGTGGAGGCCAGTGGAATGGCGTCCGGAACCGGATCTATGGTGGGCTGTGACCGGTCTTCCAACAGGACGATTCCGACGGTTGGACATAACTTGGTTATGGCGCGCAGGAGCCCCCGGAATTCCGTGCCCATCAGCGTTTGTTCCACGATGGCCACGGTCAGATCCTGGCCGTTCTCGATGCGCGCCAGCAGGGCTGGCAATTCCGTAATCGATTCCAGTTCCACCGGCATGGCCTGCATCCAGATCTCGAATTGGCGGATGGTGGACGGCCGGTTGCTTGCCAGCAGGATTTTCCACTTGGAAAGGTAGGCCAGCAAGGCTTCGGGAAGTTTTTCGTCCGACAGGGGCAGGGCGCTGGGATAGGCCGATACCGCTGGGAATCGAATACGAAAGGCGAATACGCCGCCTGGCCCCCTGAGCTGGTCCAGATGTCCGCCGGCCCCTTCCACCAGGGATTCCACCAGGGAACACATGACGCCGGATTCCATGGCCGGTGAAGGTTGAAGCTGATCGATATCGATGGTATGTCCGGGCGATTCAGTCAGGATGATGGCCATGGTGTTGGATGGCGTATCGGCAGGAAAGGCCGGGCGTGAACCGGCCGCGCCTGCCACGATCCGGATGTGTCCCGGTTCGGGACGGGATTCGGATACCAGCAGTGCAAGATTGACGATCACCTGTTCCAGTTGCAGCAGGGGGAACGGGACCGGTGGCAGGTCGGGCGGAATATCCTGCCCGATGGTCCATTGACGGGGAAGACTCAACCGCAGGGGCTCCAGCGCGGCACCCAGGGCGTCGGCAAAGCTGGTTGAGGCGGTTCGCCCGGTTTCCGGGAGGGATAGTTCGAGCAGGTGGCCCGACAAGGCCAGGCCGCGATTGGTGGCGTTGCTGATCGCTTCCAGTGACTGCCGTTGTTCCGCCTGGGATGCGTTGGGCCGTTCGATCAGGGATAGATTACCGGCAATCCCGCAGAGGAGGTTGTTGAAGTCATGGGCCATGCCGCGCCCCAGTTGGCCCACGAGTTGGATGCGTGCTGCCGCCCGGTGGTGGGCTTCCTGGTTGGAACGGGACGTGATGTCGCTGATCAGGATCAGGAGAATGCCGTCGGCAGGCTGGGACCTGAAACGCAGGACGCGCGAGGGGGGGTTGCCGGATGTCATGGTCCGTTCGATTTCATACGGCTCGGCACTGGCGAGCAAGCGTCGGGTATCGTCCCGGGTCAGGCAGGGGAAAGCCTGGTGCAACTCGCGGGGGGTGTCCGGGGTGTCGCCGGCCATCTGCCGGGCGGTTGGATTCATGGCGTCGATTCCTCCCCGGCGATCAAGCACCACCATCCCATCGCTGAAATAATCCATATGATCGACCAGGTGCCCGATACGCCGCCGGCTTTCGCGTTCGGCGGAAAACTGGATGGCCCACAATCCGAAGGCTCCAGCCAGGAACATGAAGCCGAGGGTCAAGGCCCAGATAATGGCGGCTGCAACATTGAAATCATGCGGTGAGATGCTGGATTCGATGAAATCCAAGGTATGGCGCACGGCCACCGCGGAGATGGTAAACAGGATAATCAGGAGGACTGTGTAACTAACCGACTCCGTTCGAAACATGCGCATGATCCAATACCCTTTAACCAGAAACCCCCGGGAAACGGTCAGGTATCCCGGGGGTTCAGGAACGCGTGATGCAGCAATCAGCGGTTCAGCAAACGGGATTTTGCCTTTTTGGTCTTCTGCTCCAGTTCGTCCTCTGATGCCTGGTGCATTTTTTCAATGTCCTCGTTGAACTCCCGGCGCTGGGCATTTCGGCGGATGATGTGGCGCCGGGCCAGCTCCGTGTCCTCCGGCATCCCGGTTTCGGACTCGATCGCCTGGGGCCGTGCCAGGCCCACGGTGACGAAGATGATCGTTTCCTGTTGTGATTTTTCCGCATGGGTATGCGAGAAGAGATACTTTCCGATTAACGGGATTTCACCCAGCAGGGGGATCTTGGTCGTTACATCCTGATCCCGTGTTTCCGTCAACCCGCCAATGGCGGCGGTCTTTCCGCTTTCCAGGCAGAACGTTGTCCGAATGTTTTTCTTGGCAATGATCGGGTAGGTCTGCCCGTTTGGGGCAACGGCATTGCGCAGGAACCGGGTCAACTCCGGCTCGATTTTGACCGTGATGTTGCTTTCCGTATTGACCGTCGGTGTGACGGTGAGTTTGACACCAAAATCCACCGGTTCGCCCGGGTTATAGGTGATCACGGGAGCGATGCCCTGCTGGCCGGGGGTCACGCTGGAGATGAACGGCCGTTCCGTCTGGCCGATATGGATGATGGCCGGTTCCTCGTTGGCGACGACGATTTTCGGATTCGAAACCACGGTGACGCCGTCGAGTTTTTTCAGCGCGCTTAACACCACGCGGAAATTGTCGGCGCTCAACACGGCGGTTCGTACGTCGTTCGCCGCCTTGGTGAATGTGCTGGATATGTCTTCACTGATGTTGTGCCCCTTGTCGATCGTATCCGACACCAGGCGTGTTGGGGTTATTACGGTCTGCTGAACGTAATTGCCGGATTCTGGGGGTGTCTCGACATAGGTGGTGGTTTCTTCCTGGTATTGTTCGTTATTGATGTCGTACCGCTCGTTAACATTGTCTTGAAGCTGACGATTGTCCCAGCGGTTGTCAGCGGTATTCTTGGTATCTTTCCATGCACGGGATTCGTCAAGATTTCGCTGAAGGTTGGCGGCGGTAAGGTTGAATCCCTGCAGGACCTGCCAGTTGATGCCCAAATCCTTGATGGCCTCGTCGTTCAGTTCCATGAACTTGGTCTCGATATAAACCTGTTCGCGCAGGGTGTCGATGGACGTGATGATTTTCTTAACCTCGCCGACATTGGCGGCCGTACTGCGCACCACGAGCGCGTTCCGAGCCGGGAAGGCCGATACGCCTCCCGGAGCTGGCACCATGCCGCTGACGACCGGCATAACGTTGGAAACGGATGCATACCGGAGGAAGAAGGTGTCCACGATCAAGGGTTCGGGGGCTCCCACCGGCTTGGCCACGATACTGTAGACTTCCGATCCGGGTGTTTTCTCGATCAGTCCGAGCTGGTGCATCTCAAGAATGGAGATCAAGGCGGGTTTCCATTCCACATCGGTCAGGTTGACGGTGACCCGTCCCTGCAGGTTGGTCGGGCTGGCGATGATGTTGGCGCCGGAGATGCGGGTGAACATCTTGACCACATCCACCATCTCAACGTCATCCAGTGTGATGGTGATCAGGTTGGCGCCGGAATTAAGGGTCGCCGTAGCACCTGGAATCTCCTCGGTCTCGTCAGCGATCTCGGCAAACCCGACTTCGCCGTCAGGAGCCGGGGCATCTGCCGGGGTGGATACAACGGCATTCGTTTGCGGGGTGGGTAGCTGGGGAACGGCCGGTGCGTCAGCGGCCGGAGGAGCCGGGACCACCTGGGCCGGAGTATTGGTGTCGATGGCCTGCGGGGCAGGTGTCGAGTCTTGAGAGTGTAACCACTGGACCGTGGTGATGATGAGGCCCACGGCCAGTATTCCACTTGCGGTTTTCATTCGGTTCATCGGTATTCTCCCCGTATAAGTCGGGCAATGATCGTCAGGTCTATTCTTGAATTACGGTTGCCGTAGCCACATCACCAGCGCTGTCCACCAGGTTGATGGTGTTGGTTCCGGTCTGTCCTGCCGTAGGATTGTAAGCTCCCGTGGCGTTGATCGTGCCAAGGATCATGTTGGCTGAGGCCCACGTGTATGGGGCCACTCCACCCACTTGCTGGAACTGATAATCAGCGCCAGCAGCCAGTATGGTGACTTCGCCTGGAACGATCTGCAGCGCCGTGGCTCCCCTTACATTGATATTGACGGTGGCAGAACGACCTCCGTTGTCGGTGACTGTTAAGGCATTCTCGGCAACGGCCAGTGATGTGTAGATGGAAGAATCGCTGTTTTTAACATTTGGGGCAATGGTGCCACGGGTGGCATCGGCTACGCTCCACGTATAAGGTGTATATCCTCCATCAACTTTGAACGAGATGTTTTGCCCGATCATGGATACAACCGGTGTGTTCGGGGTGATGAGAAGGGTGTCCTCATCTTGTGAGACCTCGCTGCGGGTCTCTGATCGGTAAGGGTTATCTTCGAAATAGGATTCGCTATCGCCCATATCCGGATCGTCTTCACACCCGGTTGAGAGTAGGACGGCTGTTAGTGCCAGGGATGCGCCAACCACCAGTGATGCGGACCATTTCAGCCAACGGTTTATGTTCATGGTTTTCTCCTGCTTCGCTACCCGCCGTCCGGCGGACCGTTTATCGTGCGGGTCGAATTTCCAACTGTTTATATTTCACACCACGACTGGTGATGGCATCCACGCGGAAAACATAAATAAAAGGACCTTTTCGGAGGGTGAACTCCTGTCCGGATTCAACCACGCCGACATTGGAGACGACGGCGAAATACTTCCCGTCCGGCCCCCGTGTAACCCCCTGGACGTTGGGCTGGGGCCATTTGGCCTGATCCATGGGGGGAGGGGTGTCGTCGATAGGGGATACCGGGACATCGTCCTCGCTGTCCGGCAGCGGGGTGAATCCGGGCGGCCAGAACGGGTCACGCAGGGTTTCCGTCTGGTCGACATCCGCCAGTGGGGTGTCGTCTGCGGCTTCCTGGGCGATGGTGATGGAGCCGGCCAGAAGTCCAACCAGTGCGAGGTAGCGCCAATCATGAGGGGCAGGGAAGGTCATGACGGGTTGGCTCCCGTTGAGGGTGTGGGTTCGGTAGCGGGTGTGTCGTCGGCTTCGTCTTCGTTTTCTTCTTCATCCTCGACGGCGTCCCGTTTGAGCGCTTCCTTGATGCGGGCGGGTGTTTCGTCGTCCATCCAGACCGGCCACTGCAAGTCGATGGTGACCTTGTGCCGTTCCGGTGTGCCCGGGTTACCCTGAATGGTCAACGAAGGGATGCTGATGTACGGATTTTCAGTTTCAATGGAACGGATCAGGCGGATGACGCCTGCCAGACCTTCACGCAGGGTTATGCGTGCCGTATATGCCTGGGAGGAGCGGGATACGGCGCCGCGTCCGGTTGGAACCACGGGCAGGGGGGAAGACATGCCGATCTCGGAGGGTTGAGCCGCCCTGGCGACGCCGGTTGCGCGGCAATGCCGGTCGACAATGGCGGTGGCCGCCAGGAGGTAGTTGCCGAGGATCGGCTTCAACATGTGCGTGTCGTTGATGGCTTCAATCCGGGTCAGGGCTTCGAGGTTACGCCGAATTTCGAATTTCCGCTTGTTGATTTCCTTGCGTGCTTTTTCCAGTTCATCCCGGACTTGTTCGAGGCGTATGGAAGCGGTTTTCTTGGCGCTGGAATAGGGGGTGATCACGCCGTACCCGATGCCGACCAGGATCAACACGGCAAAAATGCCGATGAGGGCCAGCATCTTGTTCCGTTCCTGGGGGTCGTCGGGGAGTTTGAATTTCATTGAAATGCCCGTGGCTTATAGAGGATTGCAATCTGGAACAGCCGGTTGTTCCGGTTTGCCGGGTCCCATTCGAATTGGCGGACTTCCGCATCCGTGACCAGATTGGTGAAAAAAACGGTTCGCTGCAGGGCCCGGCGCAGCCGTTGGACATCGCGGTCCGCGTTGGTGTCGAATGCCTTGCCTCGGAGTGTTATCAGGGCGTTGCAGGTGGGAGGCTGGATTTTGGGGTCAATACTGTCGGCCAAGGTCAGGGTGGTAAGTTGGAGGGTTGCCGGGAAGACTTCCTGGATGCCGTGAAGCTGGTTACCCCAATCGACATGGCTGTTTTTCCAGCTTTCAAGTTCCTGCAGGATGGCGAGGTTGGCGTTTGCCTGTTTACGGATTTCCTGGACGGCCTTCATGCGGGGCTCATCCACCAACCACTGGGCTTCGGCATCCCGCAACTGTCCTTTGAGCCTTATCAAGCTGAAGGTAGCTGCCAGGATGATTAAACCCAGCAGGGTGGGGAGTGCAAAGAGCAGGACGCGACCGACCAGCTTGAGATTCAGCGTGGTTGCGCTTCGTTGTTCCGATTCCAGTATGAGATCGATGCGCAGGTTCATGTTGCCTCTTCAAACGTGCCGATACAGGCTCCGACGGCTGCGGCCAGCATCCATGCCTGGTTTCGCATATCCTCGGGAATGGCCCCCTCCGAAACGGTAATGTTTGCCAGGGGGTCCCAGGTTGAGATCTCGATGCCCATGGCATTGTGCATTTCCTCCATGGTATCACGGGAAACGGTCATGCCGCCGGAGACGTAGATTTTTGCGACGTGACAATTTTCACGTCGCTCGACGAAGTCACGGGAAACGGTCAACTGTTTGGTGAGGGGTTCCATCACATCGCTGACGGCCTGGGAAATGTCGAAGGATCCGTCGGAAATGATGCCGTGGGCGGTTTCGCGGTCGACCCCGAGGCTTTCCTGGATTTTTGCCAGCAGGGAATTGGTGCCGACATCGAAGCGGCGAAACAGAATGACGGAGCCCTTGTTAAACAAGGCGAGGGAACTGACGTTTTCGCCAAAATCCATAAGACCGACCGCTTCGTCGTTTGAGAGTGGGACGGCGTGGAGGAAGGCGGTCATCAGCGCCAGCGTGGAGGTTTCCAGGGAAAAAGGTGCGGGGAGCCCCATCGGAAAGAAACCAACCGCCCGTGTGGCATCCTCGTTTGGAAGGGCCACAGCCAGAACCTTTGATTCCGATTTACCGTGTCCTTCGACGAGGAGCTTGTATGAAACCCGGAACGCGTCAGGATTTTCGATGCCAATGCTTTCCGTAAGTTTGGCCTCGGCCTGTTCATTGAAATGCCCGGGGAAATTGAGGAGCTTGATGATCGACGTATTGGCGGGGACCGTCAGACAAGCGTATTTACCCCGGATGGCCGGTGGAACGATCAGGGGTTCCGGAGGTGCGGCGGGGGTGCCTTCCGCTGGAGCCGGGCTTTCGGGAAT
>MHBQ01000140.1:15709-53234 GCA_001803315.1 Lentisphaerae bacterium RIFOXYC12_FULL_60_16 | reverse complement strand
AGGGAATATGCGCCTGATGAATCCTTGAGCATGTGCACGATGCGGGCGGAAGCTGAGGATATTTCAATTCCGTTGACATCAACCGGGCGCTTACGAAACCGTGCAAGGATATCGTTCAATGACGCCATATCACCCTTTCGATTCTATAACCAAGGGTTAATACTAGGCATGCATTTGGAGTTTCCTCAATAAAAAAATTGAATTTGTTGCGACGGCGTCATATAGGGTGGGGGTAGGCAGTAGATGGAATGCAGGGTGGCAAGTAACTAAAGTAGATGGAATAAGCGTGATGATATTGCGACGCCGTGTAAGATGCTCAAGTCGACATGCATGCTGGTGTCCGATCGATGGACAGTGCTTCCGTGCAAATGTAACGGGTTCAAACCACGTCAACCAGAATACTTGTATATTGCGTTATGTCAATAGAATCATACAATTGTAACAATATTTGTCTTATGTGCGAATATTTGTAGCTGGCGTTTGTGTCATAATTGAGAATACGTGTTTGATGTTTTGAGTTTTATTGAGTTTTTTACTCTTGGCCTGATAATTGCTTAAATGCTAGATGAAGTTTGGTATTCACGGTTGGAGCAATATCATGATTAAAGTGGTGTATAATCCTGATGGGGTGGTTGATGGCAAAAGACCAACTTCCATGATCGGTTGTGGGACGGCGGGTTTTACGTTGACGGAATTGATGGTGGCATCGATGATCTTTCTTATGGTGTCGACGGCGTTTACGGCAGCCATGTTGACGGCCTTGCGGACCCAGTATATGGCAACCGATTATTATGCGGCGATGTGTCTGGCCCGGAACCGTATACAACGGGCACGGACCCTTGACTTCAGTAGTTTGGAATTGTTGGTCGAAAATCAGTTGACTGTTGATTCAATCGGAAACCCGACAGCATCAGGTCGTTATCAGAGAACAACGGTGGTGAGTAATGTGTCTCCCACGTGTGTGGCTTTTACGGTGAAGGTTTCGTTTGCCACGAAAAGCGGTTTTTTCAGCACCCAGCCGGTGGAAGTGTCCACGTTGCTCGATGATTCAATGTTGGCAAACGAGTAGGTGTAATATCAAGGAACTGCCATGCAAATGAAGACCCTTACACCGACAAAGCGTTCAGGGTTCACCTTGGTGGAAGTCATGGTGGCTTCTGCCATTTCAGTGGTTGTTATCGGTGTGGCGATGGGCGCCTTTCTCAGTGCCCTCCAGATTTGGCAGCAGGAGCAGGTTAAGAATGAGTTGAATCTGAACCTAGAGATGGCCATGGAGTGGATTCGTTCCGATTTGAGGCTTTCCAGTGTGGGGGTGGGCTTGATGGCTTTTTATCCTCCCACCTCCAATGAATATACCGCCATCAGCATGCCCCTGGCCATGGATGTGAACAATGACGGGCTGCTGGACCGGGGGACGGATGGCAAGATCATCTGGAACCGAACCATTGTCTATCATGTGCGGCCGGGTGCGCCGGACCAGTTAATACGAACCGTGATTAACAGCCGGAACACCAATGCCACACCGGCGCAAATCTATGCGCAATTGGCAGCGGTTGTGCAGGCAACCAATGATGCGGGAATCGCGGCTGCCTGCATGACGGGAGAGAGTTCGGCTTCCAAGATTATTTTCGAGAATCTCGTAAACCTGAAGTTTCTTCCTCCTTCCGCCGACTACGATATGTATTCGCCCACCCGCTTCAAGGCGGGCACCTATAATTGGGGAAGCATCGTGCTGGATAGCGGGACGCATGACATCGAGTTCATCGTGGTGGCCCAGGATCCTGATTCTTCCGGGAAAAAGATCGAAATTGATAAACTTACCTTAAGTTCGTCGAACAGTGACCGGGATGCGGAATTGTTTACACCGGTACGCCGGCATCCCGTCAGTAGTTCGAATTTCACCGCCATCGCATACGGGGGAACCCTGGGTGCGCTGGACCGGGGGGCCGGGCAGGGGTGGGTTGGGAACGCCGTTCTGACCTTTGCCCCAACCGGTATCGGATCGCGCGTGAAATTCGAGATCTACAACGACCTGTGGTGCGACAATAACTTCAGCCAGCCGGTTCCGACGATCTTGAGCAACTGCAGTGCCAAACTGGACAATACGTTCACCTCGACCGTTCCGTACATTCCGGATTTCGTGGTGACCATGGACAAGGGCATGGCCTGGACCGCGGCGGGGTGCGGCGATTCCAAGCCGGTCCAATCGTTTGCCACACTCACAACCATCACCAACTATATTTATGGTTCACCCGGCATCAGCAACTACACCATCGGCCTGAATGGACGATGGGCCAAAGTCCATTTCGAAAGGGCTGCAGGATACTCGCTGCTGGTTACCAATGCCCGCCTGATTGATGTGGGGTCGGGGCGTTCTTCAAATCTCACCTTCAACGGGAAGAACTGGTTCGCGTTGACCACCAACAGCCCGACGCAAACCAACAGCGATTGGGTTCCCATGTGGGAGATTGCCAAGCAGTCCAACTACATGGTCCGCTTCCAGACCTTCCAGATGGGCTTCGATAATGATCTGGACATGTTTACCGGGATGAATAACCCCGGCAGAATTCGTTTTTACCAGAACACAGGTTCCGGTACCAACCCTGTCTGGGCGGCTCCGGTGGACGATTGGAAGGCAATTTCCGTCAACGTCGGGCCGGCGCCGTTCTTTGCCGACATTAATGGAGACGGCGCTTATGACCTGTTCATTGGCGACAACAACAACGTGAGCTTTTATCAGAATACGGGCAACAGCAAGACACCCAACTTCCCGGTGCAAACCGCCAATTGGCCCGCGGTTGCAGGCGGCACCTATTGGGTGCCGGTGGTCGCCGATATCGATGGCGATGGACTGTTGGATTACATCACCGGACGAATGGCCGGTGATTTTGTGTTCGTGAAGAATGTTGGAACGCCGGTGAGCCCGCTCTGGGATACGCCGGTATACTCCTGGAAGCTGGCCGATGGTCTGACCGTGGGTGTCAACGCCTACAGTGCCCCTGAACTGGCGGACATTGACGGCGATGGTGATTTTGACCTGTTCAGCGGTTCGATGGCCGGTGGCGTTTATTTCTGGCGTAATGACGGAACGGTGTTGGACCCCCAGTTTACGCTGGTCACGAACGCTTATGCCGGAAGCGGCACCCAGTTGTATGGCGTGCCCCGTTTCGCGGATACGGACGGCGATGGGGACCTGGACCTCTATGTCGGCTGCAGCGTTGGTTTTATGCATTATTTCCAGAATACCGGCAACAACACCAATGCCAGTTGGGCGGCGAAGGTTACCAGCGCCATGACACCGGCCCGGTTTACGCCTGCGTTTGTGAATATCGATCGGGAACCCGGTGGCGTGAACGGTCCGTCAGTATACGGCAACACCGACGGTATTACGTTATCGACGGTGAATGGAGCGGTCACCACCAACCTGTATGGCGTTTATGCCGTTGAAGTGGGGTATCCACGCTTTGCGCGGTTCAGGTCCGGTATTTACGACACCCGTATGGCAGCCCCCGCCTATAAACGTATGTCATGGACGGAAGTTCAGCTTTACGCCGAGGGCGGTGATGTGGATGTGCGGGTGCGGACCAGCGATGATCCGCTTATGGCGGATGTAACGGATGCCAACTTCCTGACAGCCTACGGTTTCAATAACGGTTATTTCCAGGGTAACCTCAACAACAACCTGGTCAATCTGCCCAAGAAGCGGTATGTACAATATGAAGCCTTGTTGGAATGCGGCCGTGCCGGCGTGGTGGGTGCGCATACCAATAGGCCGACGGCCGTCTTGCGGGATTTGACCATTGACTGGCCGGGCGCCCGCGGGTTGGTTGACCTGACGGTGGATTTCGGGCGTGGGCCGGATCTCGGGATTGTCAATGCCACGGTGGATGGCCAGGCATTGATCAAGGGTGTGGTGGTGGAAATGACAATTTTCAAGGAAAGTCGTCTGGGTTGGAACAGCGCCAGTGGGATGTTGGAAGTGCGTCCGCTTAATACGGGTAAATAAACAGGGAGGGTGTCATGAAAGCAAACAGCAGGCGGAGAATTGGGGCGACTGCCCGTGACGGTAGTGCGCTCGTAATCGTGATGTGTCTGGCCGGATTGTTGTTGATGGTCGGGCTGTCACTGTCGTTCATCACCGGCAGTTCTGCGCACACGGTCCGCAAGTTGACCACGGGTGTACAGGCGCTGGCGGTCGCCGAAGCCGGTGTGGCCGACATGCTGAGCCGTCTGCAGACGAACTATGTGCAATGGATGGAGGCATCCAACAGCGCCAGTTTTGGCGGTGGCACGTACTCGGTTGTGACAACCTATAATTCGGGCAACGGCAACATTACCATCACCAGTACCGGGCAGATCGGGGAGGAAACCCGGACCACGGTGCTGGAATTGCTGGGCGAAAAGTACCAGATGTACAACCAGGCGTTGGGGCTCGACGGGGTGATGCTGGCCGGCGGCAACATTACGATCGATACCGGCGCCATTGACATCAACGGTGACATCCATGCCAACGGCAACATCCTGCACTCGCACGGCAACACCTCGATCAACGGCGATGCTTCGGCCTGCGGCGTGGTGGAACTGGATGCGGTGGCGGGCTACACCAACATTCCGAATGCGACGCCCGTCGCGCTTCCGGATTACCGGCCGTTTGATGAATGGGAGGCCCTGGCCATCTCCAACGGCCTTTATTATGCGACCGGCCAGGCCTTTGGCGGTGTCAACCTGGCGCCCCCGAACGGGGTGTTGTATGTGAACGGCAACGTGTCGTTCGGCAACAACAGTTCGCTGGTCGGGACCCTGGTGGCGGCGGGTGATATCACGTTCGTCAACCGGTTCACCCATACGTCCTTCAACACCAACTGGCCGGCCCTGCTGGCGACGGGCAATATCAGCCTGCATAACCGTGACAATTATTATGGTGTAATCTTCGCCGGCGGCAACTTCAGTTCGCGGAATGCCAAGCATATCACCGGAGCGATTATCGCCATGGGTAACATTACGGCGGAGAACAACTTCAACATCGATCCGCTCGGTTATTACCCGGCCTGGGATCCCAGCGATACCAACCAGACGCCTCCGGATGTGGTCGTGGGAGGATGGCTGAAATAGCACACTTGACGGTGACCGGCCCGGGTGTAGACTGAGGGGGAGGGTAAGGAAGGGCTTTCGGAAATGATGGATAAATCATCCCAGACGATGCGGATCGATCTGATTCCGAATGTTCCGACCCAGCCGGTCAAGGGTAAGAAAAAACGGGTGGTTATCGCTCCGCCCACCCGTACCCATGATCCGGTTCCCACGGCGATTGTTCAGGAAGTTGACAGTCGCCCCGGAACGGTCGATCATTTCGAAGAATTGTTGCAGAGCGTGTATGATGCCGCCCTGATTACCGATTTGAATGGTCAGATCGTGGATGCCAACCTGCGGGCGGTGGAATTCCTGCAATATGACCGGGATGGTTTTCGCGGGTTGACGGTTGCCGATATTGTTTCCGGCGCCACGTCGGAATTGCTGGAAACGCTGTCCCTGAATCTTGAGAACGAACGTTTTACCCTGATACAGGCGTATTGCATCCGTCATGACGGTTCGTTTTTCCCCGCCGAGATCGCGGTGAACAAACTCCGGCTCGGTGACGTAAGACGCCTGTGTTTCTTTATCCGTGATACCACGGTGCGCCGCCAGGAACAGGAAATGTTGCGCACGGAACACAACGCAATCCAGAACGCCGGCAACGGCATTGCGGTTGCAGACCTGGAATGGAAACTCGAATATGTCAATCCCGCGGTCCGCCGGATGTGGGGTTATGAACGGGTGGAGGAACTGTTGGGGCTCGACGTCCGTGACCTGCTCGGCAACACGGATCTGCTCGATGAAATGATCCGTACCGTGGTGGATGAACATCGTACCTGGTCGGGTGAAGTGCGGATCGGGCGCAAGGACGGGTCTGAAACCGACATCCAGGTGTCGGTGACGGGCAACCGGAATTCCGACGGTGAACTGGTCGGTACGGTGTTCTCGTTTGTTGATATCAGCGACCGGAAACGTGCCGAGGATGCCGTCCGTGAATCGGACCGGCACCGCGTCATGCTGGAGAGTCTCGGGGCGGCCTGCCATCACCTGGGGCAGCCGGCAACCGTCCTGATGGCCAATCTGGGAATCATGCAGCGTCATCTAGGCGTATCGGGTGACGATCTGGTGCAGGAATTGATCAAGGGCAGCATGGAAGCCTCCGAGCGGCTGGGCGAGATCCTGCACCGTTTGAATGCCGTGAACGAATACAAGACCACCCAGTACCTGGAAACGCCCGACGGTTCCGATTCCCCCGAGAACCGCATCCTGCAGATCTGACCATCCGGTGCCGCACAAGGTAAACACCGGTACCCGGTTTCTGGTCTGCTTCCCTTGAATGCTGTGGTCAGCGTTTGTTTTCAACCGCAGGGGCATCCGGTTGCGGGGTGGCGGTCGCCGGGTTGGTGGGCGGGATCACCGCCTGCCGCGCCAACTCCCGGAACTGAACCAGCGCAGGCCAATCGGGTCGCAAGCGTAACGCAGCTTCAGCCGCACGGAACGCCCCGGCAGGGTCGCCGGCTTCGAGTTGCACGGCGGCCAGGTTGGCATGGACTTCCGGAATGTCCGGGTTGATGCGGATGGCCTGCAGAAACGTGTTGACCGATTCCGGGAATTGACGACGCCGGTGCAGGATGCGTCCCAGGTTGTTCAGGGAGGTGATGTCGAACGGATCCGATTCCAGCGCGGTGCGAAGCTGGTGTTCCGCCTCGGAAAGCTTGCCCCGTTGCAGTAACTGGTAGGCTAGGTTCTCCCGTGCATCGGCATGCGTTGGATGGATGGCGATCACGCGCCGGTAGAGGTCCATGGCTTCCGGAATCTGTCCTTTGGCTTCCATGACCAGCGCGAGACTGTGGAGGAAATTCGGCTGATAGGGGGATGCCTCCAGGATTTCACGGTAGATCGCTTCAGCCTCGTCCAGGCGATTCTCCCGCATCGTGACCGCGGCATGAAGTGCGAGATGGTACGGGGTCCGGTCCCAGTTAAGGAGGCGATCAATGGTTTGACGCGCTTCCGGCAGGTTGCCGGTATTCAGGTAAAGGCGGGTCTTCACCGCCAGAAGGTCGGTGGTATCGGTTCCGGCAACTTCCCGGGCGGCGTTCCACGCCTTCCATGCGGAAGCAGGCTTCTGGAGGCTGATGAAAATGTCCACCAGGTCCAGCAGGGATTTCCGGTAAACGGGTTGGAGTGCCGCGGCGGTTTCCATGGCGGCCACGGCGGCAATATCACGGCCCTGCATCAGGCTGGTGATGCCTTGCAGGTGGCGGTAGGCCGGCAGGTAGGTGGCACGAACCGGGGAGGGCGGTGTCCCGGGTGGTGTGTTGCGGGATCGTATGAGATGGTCGGCAGCCAGCAGGGCACGGGCATCCTCCGGCCATGCTCCATCGACGAAGAAATCCATGATTCCATCCGCGAGGAATCGAAGAGAAACCGGCAGGTATCCGCCCGGGACCGAAGAACAGACAGTTACCGGTGCCGGTTCAGGAACTTTTCGCCGGAGCGTTTGGCAGACGGTCTCGGGGTCCGCGCGCAGGGGTCCGGTCAGGTGTCCTTGTGCCTGGGCTTCCGCGAAGGAGAAGAAATCGGTATCGATGTCCAGGCAGGCCCCCGGAAGCTGCGGATCGAGGGCGTCCAGGGTCGTGACGGTAAACGCCGCCCGGTTCAGCCGGAATACAAACTGGTTGGTCCCTGTCGTCAGTGCGTCCAGTTGGTTGACTTTCAGGACCCCCTGGAGATGCCGGACCAATACCTCGATCCGTTCGGGGGAAAGGGTGGTGTCCGGTACCACCCAGATGAGATGCCGGATCATGCCGGACTGGATGGCGGGATACAGAAAACTTCCCAGGTCAAACAGGAAGTCAGAGGACGGGGTTATCCACTGGGCGGCTGAATCCGGATCACTGACCCGCTGTATGGCGGCATAATCCTTCCGCTTGAGCAGGCGTTGCAGTTTCCGTACGCGGGAGGCTTCCACATGACGGCAATCGTCATGTGTATCCACGTGGACGACCACGGCATCACGGATGTCGGCGGCGTGCCAAACGGACAGGGCAACCTGGTGATTTTCCATCAGGACCACCCCGCCGGTTTGCCGGACGACGCCGGGAACCCCGGTGTCCGGTACGGCGGTTCGGTTGCAACCGGTGGAGATGCCAAGCAGGAGCACAACCAGCAGGAAAAAGGGAAACGGTCTTATGGCTTTCACTCGCATGGGGATTTAGTATATCGTAAAGCCGGAGAGTTGTAAAACATGTTGCGAGTTGCCCTATATAATACCGTGGTGTTCATCGGGGCTTTTCTTCTGTTCCAGGTTCAACCGATGAGTGCCAAGGCGCTGTTGCCTTCTTTCGGAGGAAGTTATGCGGTATGGGGCGCCTGTATGGCGTTTTTCCAGCTGGTCCTGCTGGCGGGGTATGCCCTGTGCCACGGGGTGGGTCGCAGGCTGGAGGGACGGGTGGGTGCCCGGATATACTGGTATGTCCTGGTACTGTTGTTGTTTGCCTATCCCTTTCCCTTTGCAGCCATGGCGGAAGATCCCGGCGGGCGCTGGGTTGTTTTTGAGGTGATCCGGCGGCTGGCCGGCACCGTCGGGCCACCCGTTCTTGCCTTGTCCATGATCAGCGTGATGGGACAGCGCTGGCTGTCGGTTTCGGACCTGCCGGGGAGTCGTGAACCGCACGTGTTGTATGCGGCGTCGAACGCGGGCTCGTTATGCGGTTTGCTGAGTTATCCGCTGTTGTTTGAGCCCCTGCTGGGGTTGCAGGACCAGCAACGTGTCTGGTGGTTGCTGTACATGGTCATGCTGGTGGGCTGCCGGTTTATTCTGCCGCGGCAGAACGGGGTGCGTACCCCTGCGGCCGGGACCGCGCCCTGCGATACGGCGCCGGAACGGGGACGTCCCGGCGCCTGGTTTGTCCTGAGCGCGAGCGGATGCGCCCTGCTGCTGGCGGTTACCAATGTGTTGACCCTGGATGTGGCGTCCATACCGTTTCTCTGGGTGCTTCCCCTGTCGGTTTACCTGTTGAGTTATGTCGTGACGTTCAAACGACATCCCTGGAATCCGGGCTGGTTGAATTCGTTGACGGGGTGGGCAGCCCTGGCGGGGCTCCTGCTGTTCCTGTTGGGAACCCTGCGGCTTGCCCTGCCGGTCATGGTTGCCATACCCGTGCACCTGGCCATCCTTTTCACAGGGTGCCTGTCGGTGAATGACCGTTTGGTGGGTGTGAAGCCGTCGGATCCGGCGCGGTTGAGCGGGTTTTATCTGTGGATAGCCATCGGCGGGCTGGCGGGAACGATCGCGGTGAGCTGGCTGATTCCGCTGGTCACCCGTTCGTTTGTTGAATATCCGTTGGCCCTGGCGGCTGTGATGGGCAGTTTGTACCTGGTCCGGCTCGATCGGGATTGTCATCCGGATCCCCGGGCGCGTTATGAGGGATTGACCGCGATTGTCTGGATGGCGCTGGTGCTGGCGGCGTTCCGGTATCTGCCTGGAATCGTTGAGCGTGCGGGCGATGTTCAATCGGCCGTGTTGCTGGTGGTGCTGGCTGTGCCGGTGGCCCTGGCTTTCCGGTGGGCGTTGAATCATGCCCGCTGGATAGTCCCGGTTATGCTGGCCGTGGTGGGATCGGCCCGGTGGATGGAACAGCGCGGGTCGGGTGTATCGATGGTGTTGGAGCATCGCAATTATTATGGATTGTATCGAATCTATGATCGCGACGGGGTCCGCTTCCTCCAGCATGGCAGCACCCTGCATGGCCGGGAACGAATGGCCGCTGACACGGCTTCCCGGCCGATGGCCTATTATCACCCCACCACACCAATCGGATCGTTGCTTCAGGATGCCGACCGGATCGGAAACTCGGTCGGCATGATCGGGCTTGGAACGGGCGCCCTGACCGCCTATTTGAAGGCGCCCCAGCAGATCCGGATCTATGAGATCGATCCGGATAATGTCTGGATTGCATCGATCTATTTCCGGTCGCTGGCCGGTGCGGAGCGTAACGGAGCCACCCTGCACTATATCGTGGGGGACGGCCGGTTGTCGGTGCGGCGTGAACCGCCGGCCTCCCTGGATTGCCTGGTGGTGGACGCCTTCAATAGCGGCTCGATACCGGTCCACCTGATGACGGTCGAGGCTTTTGCCGATTACCGGCGGGTGCTGAAGCCGGCGGGGCTCCTGCTGATGCATGTGTCAAACCGGGTCCTCGACCTGGAACCGGTTGTTTACCGGAATGCGCAGTCGCTTGGAATGGCTGTTTGTGAACAATCGAATGCGGGAGCCGTGCATCCCGACGCCGAGGAGAGCCACTGGATGGCGTTGTCCGCGGATGCCGGAACCATACAATCGCTGATGCATGATCACGGATGGTGGATGCGTCCGGTTCCGGATGCTGTTCGTCCCTGGACGGATGATTCCATCGACCTGATGTCGGCTGTCTGGCGCGCCCGCTGATTATCCCGGCGGGTTGCCTCACGGGGTGCTGTCGGTCATCGGATAGGCGGATAGGATCAAACGGGGGGGACGGGTCTCCCCGGCTTTAAACCCGGGAATGGCCAGGACCTGTTCATCGGCGACGCATGCGTTGACCGGCCAGCCTTGCGGCGCCCATATCCGGTGCCCGGGGATGATGGTTACCGGTGGGCAGGCATCCGGCGGATCCTCCAGGATGAGCTTCAACTCAAAGTCCGGAACGGTGGCCGGTCCCACCTGCCAATAAAAGGTCAACCGGACACGTGTGGAATCCGGCAGGGGTTCCCATTGGACGCCATGGAGCCATACGGGAGGCGGCGTTCCCGTCCATTCAGGAATAACCAGGCCGGCGGGTGGTCCGGAGACCCTGCCGGTTGCCGCCCGCAAGGGTGACAGGCTCAATGGCTGGAACTGGAACAGCAACAATGGATGCTCCAACCGGATCAGTTGCCATCCGGGATTGCGGAGGAGTGCCTGCAGGTTGCGGTGATGGTCCGGTCCGTAGAAGCCGGACGGTTTGAAGGTGAGCGGGTCCAGGGTGTCGACCAACAGGTAATCCAGCGATGGGACGGGATAGGGTTGATCCGACAGGATATGAAACCCGGTGTAGAGATGGTGGACGGCATGCAGGCCGGACCGGTTGGAGAGATGCGGCAGGAACCGGAAGGTGGCGGCGATGCGGGCATCATCCGGTATGGACTGGACGAAGGAATCCCGCAGGGATCGATCGGCGACAGCGGCAGGTGACCGGTCGAGTGCCTGTTGGAGGGCGGGGACGATGCCGGAAACCGGAAGCACGACCAGGGGCATCAGCGCAGCGGCGGTGATCCAGGTGCGGGCTGCGAGGCGGTACCGGCACCGGCGGAGCCGTTCGAGGGCATGGATGGCCGACACAAAGATGAAGGGTATGAACTCAGCCTGGTAGTGGAAGAGGATCGTGGTTTCGCTGGCCCGGTTCGAGAGCAGTCGTTGTGCGAAGACGGGGAGTGCGGGAATCCAGGTCAGGGGGTCTGCCAGGCTGATAAAGGCGAGCGGTGAAAACAGCGCACCGAGAAAGGCCCGACGGTCGGGTGAAGACAGGGTGGCAAGGGATGTGACGGGGTGCCGGAGCAGGGTCCAGATCCAATCGCCGAAACCGGCGCCGAGATGACTGTACAGGCGGGCGAATTGGATGCGATCCCGGTTGAGCAGGGGCATGATCCAACCCACGCAGACCACAAAATACACGATGCCCGTGAGGAGGGGGCCCCAGACCCATCGTCCACGAAAGCCGCGGAACCAGGCCAGGATCCCGAACCCCGCCACGATCAGGGCGATGTTCTCCTGGCATAGCATGGCCAGCGTCAACGCGATGGCCGTCGGGAGGAAACGCCGGGTGTCGAGCCCTATGAAGGCGAGCGTCAGGAGGGGAACGGACAGGGTTACGGGATGGAATTCGTAGAGGTTCAGGTGGATCAATGGCGGGTAGACCAGGTAGGCCATAACCAGCCCGGCTGCGGGCCAGGGGCCGATGTGCCGGCGGCCCAGGTGATAAAGCAGGCCGGCGGTGGCTGCCAGGGCAAGGGTTTGCAGGGCCAGCAGGTATAGCGGCGATTGAAAAAGGGCATAGAGGGGTGCCAGTAAATAGAGGATCAATACCATGTGGTTGCCCAGGAACGGGATGCCGAGCACCGAACCGTCCGATGCGCCATGAAGGATGTTCCAGAGGCTCTGGGTGTGATGGGCCAGGTCAAAATCACCATATCGGTGGAACGTGAATTGACGGTAACCGGCCAGCCCCATGATCCCGATATAAACCAGGATGCCCGTCCAGACCGCCCGTCTGGCCCCGCTATCCGAATGCCGTGAAAACGATGAGCGCGTGTGGTTCATGGGAAAAGAACGGGCCGGGTCGGCGGAGGGATATGGATGGGCAAGGATGGTTCCGGATGGAGACTGGAAAGCCATGCGGCATGTACGGATTGTTTGGCGAACAGGGCGCCGGGATAACTGATTGCAACCAGGATCCAGTCCGGCCGGTTACGCATGCGCAGGAAACCCGGATTCTCCACGTGGATCAATACCAGGTCCGTCGGGTATTGGTTGAGGGCTGCCGAGGCGCGTTGGGGATCGGTTGCGTACAGGAAGTCAACATAATCGCGGATCACGCCGGGCGGGTAGCAGCAGTCGAGCCGGCCGTCGATGAAGACCCGGTATTGTGGATACAGGTGCCAGATGGCAAGCTCACCCCAATCGAAAAAAGTCAGCAGGTTTCCACGCAGGGGCTGATCGTGCATCCAGCGTATCAATGCGACGGGGTAACGGCCTGGTTCAACGATGATGCGGTGGGGGACGGGACGGTGGTGAAAGGTCCAACCGATGGGGATCAGCATCAGGAGCAGCACTGCCAGCTGAACCGGGCGGGGAATCACCCGGCGGATGGAGTCAAGCGGCCCTTCGACCAGGGGACGAACGGCCGGCCATGCCACCATGCCGGCTGTCAGCGCGAAGAGGGGGATGTTACGCACCATCAGGCAGGCGGCGAGGAACGACAGCGCCAGGGCGACATGACTGGTGCCGGATATATGACGCCGGTACCGCCAGGCTGCGGCCCCGACCACCAGGGCCAGGGCGATGAAATCGGGATGTTTGACGAAGTCGGTGCGTGGGTTGAAAGGCGCCCATTCCGAGAGGTAGGGCCGGAAGAACCCGGCGGACTCGCCGATGAATTTCCACAAGTCCCAACCGTACGGATTAAGACGGGTAAGGGCAATTCCGGCGACCAGGGCAGCGGTCAGCCATCCCGCACGGGAGGATCGGAAGGGGGACTGGCGCCGGATGGCGCAGACGGCCAGTTCCTGGAACAACGCGGCCAGTATCAACAGCGTCCCGATGAAGAAGGCCCCATGCACGTTGGCCCACAGGCCGGTGGCCAGGGCCAGGGTCAGCGCATGGATGCCGCGTAGCCTGGAACCCCGGCACAATACCTGGAGGTATCCCGCAGCAAACAAAAAGGTCAGCAGGTGCGGCCGCATGCCGAATCCATATCCCAGGTTTGAGATGATGAGCAGGAGGAATATCCAGGCACCCGGTCCCCGCATGGAGGGGCGTTGACCGGCCATCATGGCGAACAGCAGGATGAATCCGAGTAGCGTCTTAAGCGCCAGCAGTCCGGTGGTTCCGGTATGATGGTTGGTCCGGTCAAACAGGTATTCCGCCAGCCACTCATGATTGATCCAGGGATTATCAGGCGCCGTGAAGGAATAGGTGTTGACGGTGTGGAAACCCGGTTGCCCCGGCAGGGTTTTCACAAAGCCCAGGTTCCCCCACAGGTCGACATCCGCACGGTTGTCTGAGAAGAGCAGGGCGGCGAACAGCACCAGGAAAATGCCTGCCGTCCAGCTGAGGATACGATCCGTCCGGTCCATTGCCCAATCATACGGCAGGGGGAAGGTGGTTGTCCAGCCACGCCATCAGTGCAATTGTAATCCGGTCTGGTCAGGGGTATAGTCGGGCATGGTTTCAGCGTGAGGGTGAAGGAATTCGTATGAATCTTGTCGGCAGTCGGGAACGGTATGACGTTGTCGTTGTGCTTCCGCACTATTATCCGGAAACCACCGGGCATTGCCAGTCCTTCAACAGCCTGTTGCCGGGACTGGTGCAAGCCGGATACCGCGTGGCGGTCATTACTTCCAATCGGTTGTATGCCAACCGGGACAGGCGTTTGCCTGCCCGTGAAATGGTTCAAGGTGTTGACCTGTACCGGATCGCCATGTCGGGCTCAAGGGAAGCCTCCCTCGGGTCACAGGGCTGGTCGGGGTTGCGGTTTGCCTGCAAGGTGCTGGCCCTTGGCCTGTCCTTGCGGTACCGGCTGATCCTGACCATCACCTCGCCGCCCTTCCTGTATGCCGGGTTGGGATGGTTGGCAAGGTTTCGCAAGGTACCGCTGGTGTTGTGGGCCATGGATTTGTATCCGGAAACCCTGGTCGAGACGGCCATGATCCGGCGGGGCGGTTGGTTGCATCGCCTGGGTCGGAAGCTGGCCGGACTCGGGTATGCCCGTTGTGCCCATATCCTGACGCTTGGGCCCGCCATGCGTGATACCCTCGCCGGATACCGGGTTCCGCCGGAACGAATAACCGTGGTCCATAACTGGGTGCCGGATGACGTGGTCATGAAACCGGAGGGAGGTGCGGCCTTTCGACGTGAACTGGGCCTTGAGGACCGCCTGGTGGTGATTTACACGGGGAACATGGGGTGGATTCATGCGTTTGACGGTCTCTTGAAGGCGGCGGTCCGCCTGAAGACGGAAATTCCGCGAATCTGTCTGCTGATGGTTGGCCATGGTGTGCGCCGGCGGGCCATGGAACGGCTGGTGATGGACCAGCAGCTGGACAACGTACGATTCCTGGACCCTGTCCCCATCGAACGCTATGCCGACCTGTTGTCGATGGCGGATGCCGGACTGGTCTGCCTGGGGCGTGGCATGGGCGGGGTTGCGGTTCCCGGCAAGGTGTACGGTTACCTGAAGGTTGGCATGCCGGTCTTGATCCTCGAATGGGATCCAAGCGATTTATCGGCCCTGATTGGCGAGGGGGTTGCCGGATCCGCGGTACGGCCGGACGACGTGGATGGCATGGTTGCCTTTTGCCGAAACCTGTATGGCAACGGGACAACCCCGTCATCCGCGGGTCAACGGAACCGTGACTGGTATGGTCAGCACAGTGGTTCAGCCAGGGGAATTCGCAGCTTTACCGAATGCCTGGGACGACTGCTCCCGTAACCGTCAGGCTCCTCCACCGCCGGTGCAGGACCCGTTAACCCTGTCAACGCTTCTGCGCCAGATACCCCATGCGCATGCCGAAACGCATGGGTAGAAGGTTCATGAAATGGGGCCAGGTGGGCAGTTTGTATTCCGAGGTAAAGCGAAGCAGTTTTAATCCCGCCTGGCGCAATTGGCGCCGCAGTTGAAAAGGCGCATACGATCGTACAAACCCGTAATTGGCCTGACCGGTCAATTGCCAGTAAACATGGGCCAGCGGTGCCAGGCTGAAGAGATTGGGCAGCGTGATGATCACATGGCCGCCCGGGCGGGTAACACGGGCAAGTTCACGGATGGCTTGATGCCGGTCGTCCGGGTCCGGGATATGTTCGATGGTGGAAAAGGCCAGGGCGATGTCGAACGTGGCATCCGCGAAGGGCAGGCGGACGGCGTTGGCGGTGCACAACGACACCCCGGAACGCCGGGCTGGCGCAAGATCTTCGTCCAGCACACGGGAAGCAGTCTGGAGTTGTGCTTCGACAAAGTCGATGGTGGTCCAGTGGCCGGCGATGCCGGCGTACAGGAACTCATCGATGGGTTCGGAACAGCCCACGTTGAGAATCCGTTTGCCGCGTGGATCGGCCATGCTGAGCAGTTCCCAGTCGGTCAGCGCCTTGGTGGCCACGTAGCTCCACCGCTGTCGCCACCAGCGTTCCCGGATCCGCTGGTTGGCCGGCAATTCGGAAAATGCACGGTAACTGGGATCCTGCCGGATGTCGGATGAAGGCTGGGTTGTATTCATGGTTATCGCCATCTGGCCAGACCACCGTAGCGGAAAGGCCGTGACGATGCAAACCGGATATGGCATAGTGCCGGATCGTTGTGTCATGTGCCCGGTGATGCAACCGTCGGTTTACCGCCCGGACAATCGGAAGGGGATGGATGATCGGAACCCAACAGGCTGGGCAACGGGTTGTTTCCGGAAAAGGGGACTCCCGCTCCGTGCTTCTGACGATCGGCGGCATGGCGCTTCTGGTGTTTGCCGTCTATCGGAATACGCTGGGTCATCCGTTCCTCATGGATGATTTTACAGCGATCCTGGGACATCGGGGAATCCGGTTTGGAGACGGTATTGCGCTGGGGAGTCGCTGGTTGGTTGAATGGACGTTTCGGCTTAACGTGCTGGGGCTTGGCTTAACACCGGCATCGTTTCGCCTGGTCAACGTGGCGATTCATGTCATCAACGTCGTATTGCTCTTTGGAATTGTCCGGATCCTGCTTGAACCGACGGATGAGCCGGGTCGGAGGTTGTCCCGATCGGATCTTTCCGCCGCCTGGATCGCCCTGGCCTGGGGGCTCCATCCGCTTCATACCGGCAGTGTCATTTATATCTGCCAGCGATATGAGTTGTTGATGGGATCGTGCTTCCTGCTGGCCTTTTTCTGCTACCTGCGGGGATTGACGGGAACCCGGCCTCGTTTTTGGTTCGATTTATCCCTGGTTGCCGGTTTGCTGGGCATGGCCACCAAGGAAGTGATGGCCGTCGCTCCGCTGGTGATCGTGATCTTCGATTGGATCATGGGCGAAAGGCTGAGCGGCCGTCCTTTTCGTTCGCGAATCCGGTTGCATATTGCCTGGGGATTGCTTATGGCGGCTGGCGTTTGTCTCTGGTTTTCCGCCTGGGGCCATGCCTTGGATCGGGGGGGGTACGCTTCGCCGCTGCATACGGTATGGGAATACGCGCGGACCCAGCCCGGCGTGATCGCCCATTATATCCGTCTGTCAATGATCCCTTATCCGCTGGTGTTCGACTACTGCTGGCCGATTGAGAACCGCTTTTGGATGATCGTCATACAAGGGGCGGGGATTGGATTGTTGGCCGTGGCGTCGGCCTGTGGGGTCGTCAAGCGCCAACCGGCGGCCATGCTGGGGGTGTGGTTTTTCGGCATCCTTCTGCCTACGTCGAGTGTGGTGGTTGTCCAGGATCCGGCTTTTGAGCATCGTCTTTATCTCCCCCTGGCAGCGGTGATGATGGCCCTCGGAAGCCTTGGCCGGTGGGGGTATGTCCATGGTCGCGGCATGCGGCCGATCCTGGCCGGCGGCGCGGTTGCCTACCTGATTCTGATGGGTGGATTGACGGTGTACCGCGGAATGGACTATGAATCGGCCGTACGGTTGTGGGGCGATACGGTTGAAAAACGTCCGGACAATGGCAGGGCGCGGATCAACCTGGCGATGGCATGCTACGAGGCCGAAGACTACCCGTCGGCCTTGTTCCATGCATGGACCATCCTGGAAAGCGGGGCGCCCGACGAGCGTTTTACGACCTATATTCATGCCCGTGCCCACACGTTGGCCGGCAATGTCTGGCTGGCGCAGGACCGCGCCATGATGGCGGTCCAGCATTACCGTTTGTCTCTGGAAATGTGGCAGACGCCTTCCACACGTTTGAATCTGGCCATGGCGCTGGCACAGTCGGAACAATACGATAAAGCCCGGCAGGTACTTCGCGATGCATTGTATGAAGATCCGTCACAGGCGAGAGCGTGGGCCTTGAATGGATACCTGGCGATGATGGAAGGCGATTTTCATTCAGCCCTCCGTTGGTATCAGCGGGCGAAGCGCATGGATGGGCGATTTCTTCCGGCACAGGCGGACCTGGCCATGCTTCTGGCGTCGGTTCCGGATGCCGACCTGCTCGATCCGGACCGGGCGTTGGCGCTCTGTGACGCCCTGAATCGCGCGTTTCAGGAGCCCAGTATCCGCCTGCTGGATATTCAAGGAATGGCGTGGGCGGCCAAAGGCGATTTCAATCGGGCGATTCAGTGCGCGGAGGATGCCGTGGTCCTGCGCAAGACACGCGGCATGGATCCGGATCCCCACTTAAACCTGCGTCTGGACCGGTATCGCGAAGGTATTCCCTACCGCTTTAAACGGACTCCGGGGAACCCGGGGATGTCGTTTTCGGCGCCTGGAATATCCGCAACAGTGCCATACCGCCCTTAAGGTATCCCCATCCCATGCGGGGATGGCGCAAGGCCCGAGCCGCATGCCGCAACAGGATCGAGGGGCGGGTGTAGAACGAACGCAGGATCCTTGAACGGGCGGATTCGAGGTCGTCCAGCGTCAGGCCCGTTGGCACATAAACCGTGTTCAAGGCGTTCATTTTCCGCCAATCGCTGTTGAACGTTCCGGTCCGGGCGGCCGTATGGTACAGGGCGCTGCCGGGGAACGGGGTCATCTGCATGATCGAAATGTCATCCAGTGGCAGATTCATCGCCACCCGCCGTGTTGCCTCCAGGGTTTCGTGGGTTTCACCTGGAAATCCAACGATGAAAAAGCCCTTGGTCACCATGCCGGCATCACGGCACCATTGGACGGCATTCCGGATCTGGGTGAGATCGAGATTCTTGCACACGGATTTCAGGATGCCGGGGTCGCCGCTCTCAATGCCGAACGACAGGTGCCAGCAGCCGGCCTGGCGCATCAGGCGGAGCAGGTCGGGGGTGACCCGGTCGGCTCGTCCTAGGCAGGACCAGGTAACATCCACCCGCTGATCGATCAGTTCCCTGCAAAACGCCTCCACGTGGCGGCGTTGGAGGACGAAGGTGTCGTCTTCAACCAGTATTTCACGGACCCCGAAACGGGTCCGCAGGTCCTTGAACAACCGGACGGCATAATCCGGGCTGTAGGAACGGCACCGGTTGCCGAAAACCGAACGGTCGCAGAAGGTGCATTGGTTGGGACATCCGCGGGTCAGTACGACGGAGGCGCAGGGCCAACGGAGTACCCGTGCCGGGGATGGATGGAACCGCGTCGGGAACCCGTCGAGCAACTCCCAGGCCGGAAGGGGGAGTGAATCCAGGTCGTGGATCAGTTCACGCGGCGGGTTGATGTGAATGTCCGGGCCTCGCCGCACGGCGGTTCCTGCCAGCGTGTCCGGGAGTGTTCCGGTTGACTCCAGGGCGGTCAGCAGTTCCGCAAAGGTTGCCTCGCCTTCGCCCATGACCAGGAGGTTGATCGGGGGGAAAGCCTTGAGCGTCTCGGACGGCAAAGCCGTTGCATGGCATCCGCCCGCGATGACCGGGCGTTCCGGGTGACGGGCCTGCAGGATGGCGGCCAGTTCACCGGCGGCATGGATGCCGACTGTCGTGGCGGAAATTCCCACCAGGTGGGGGGCAAAGGAGTCAATCCGGTCCGCAGTTTCGGTTGCCGACAGGTTGCAGGCGGATGCATCCAGGCATTGCACCTCGTGACCGGCCCGGCGGGCCACGGCCGCCAGCAGGACCAGGGCAAAGGACGGCTCGGTGTTGGATGCCCCGCTGAAACGTCCATACCGGGTTTCAAGGTCTACCGGGGCCGTGACGAGGGTTATTCGTAGTGGCATGATAAGGGTGACGGTGCGTTATGCCCGGGCGTCGGCTGCTTCCTTGTTGGCCATATACCAGGCGATGGTGTCCTTCAATCCCCTCCGGAGGGGGGTTGGTTGGAAGGGGAACGTCACGACGCGCTTCAACTTTTCGCCGGAAACGCATTTCCGCATGACGCCGTCGGGCTTGGTGGCGTCCCATTCAACCTGCCCCTGGTATCCCACGCATTCGGATACCATCGTGACAAGGTCCCGGATGGTGACCTCCTCGCCGTTCAAATTCACCGGTTCCATGTCCGATTTCCAGCGCAGGGCATCGGCGATCACGGCGGCGGCATCCATCACGTAGGCGAATTCGCGTTTCGGGGTGCCGGTCCCCCACAGGCGGGGTGCCCCGGTGCGACCGAGATGGGCGTCGGCGATCTTCTTGATGACCGCCGCCACCACATGGCTGCGCGCCTCGTGGAAGACATCATGCGGACCATACAGGTTGGTGAGCGCCACCTGGTTGAACGCGATGCCGTACTGCTTGGAAAACGCCTTGCCGAAGACCAGGTGGATGATCTTGTTGTATCCATAGGCCTCAACGCTGTCATGACAGCGCCCGTTGAAGATATCCTTTTCCTCCATGATGCCGGTCAGGTGGCCGGGGTAGGCGCAGGCACTGCCCACGCTGACGATTTTGCGGACCTGGTGCCGGGCACAGGCGCTGAAGATCGTGATGGTCATCCGGGTGTTCCGTTCGATGAGGCCGGCCGGATCCGTCTGGTTGATCCCGATGCCCCCGTAGTAGGCGGCGGAATGGATGACGGCCTCGACCGGATGTCCCTGCCGGCGTTGCTCCTCAAAGCAGGCGTCGACGCCGTCACCGGTTTCAAGGTTGAACCGGGCGCTGCGCGGGGCGACGACCCGGTAACCGGCCTGCTGCACGGCGGCAACGATCTGCCGGCCCAGGAATCCACTGCCTCCGGTCACCAGTACGGTTTGAAACGGTGTCATGGGTAGCTTTCCTTCGGTTGGGTGTCAGGCGTTGCGCCATTCGTTCTGGACGTGAATATACGGTACGATCTTCAGGAGTTCGCTGATGCCATCCGCCAGTGAGACCGTGGCCGAAAAGCCCATCGAGGCGATCTTGTTGTAGCACACTTCATAATCCCGCTTGTCCAGGTCCTCGCCGACGGCCGCCTCGTGCAGGTAGAATTTCCGGACCTTCCGGATTTCGCGTGCGATATCGAGCTTGGTGTAATTCATGGTCGAACTGCCGACGTTGAAGATTCCGCCCTTCATATCGGCGTACCGATCCAGGGCCAGCAGGTAGACCCGTGCGGCGTCGCGTGCATGCAGGAAGGTTCGCCGGTGATGCCCTTCGAACAGGATGATCACGCCGTTATGACAGGCCTGGTAGCAGAAGTCGTTGACCAGCAGGTCCAGGCGCAGGCGGGGGCTGATACCGAACACGGTGGCGAACCGGAGGCAGATGCCGCCCTTGTCCAGCACCATGGTTTCGCCTTCACGCTTGGTGCGGCCGTAGAGCGTGAGCGGGTTGATGGGGGTGGTTTCGTTGGCAATGCCTTCCACCTGGCCATAAGTGCTGCCGGTCGAGGCGAACACCAGCATCTGGTTGGCGCCGGTGAGTTTGCAGATCAGCCGGGTGCCGTCGATGTTGACCGTCTGGGCCAGGTGTTCGTCGCCGGCGCAGGCCGGATAGCCGACGATGGCAGCCAGGTGGAGGATGGCGTCGGCCTGGCGCACCGCCGGGGCGGTGATGCGTTCGTCGCGGATATCGCCGGCAACCAGCGTGAGGTTGGGATGATGGACAAACCCCAGGACGGGTTTGACTCCCCACATGAAATTATCGAGCAGGATGACCTTGTGGCCGGCCTCCAGCAGCATGGGGACCAGCAGGGTTCCAATGTAACCAGCTCCACCGGTGACCAGTATGTTCATCAGGTAGGTCCTTTCCATCCGCGTGATGTGATCGTGTCATGTTTGTTTGCTGTTTGAAAACCAGGGGTCCGGTACGACAACCCGTCAGGCGTCGTGGCGGAAGCCCACCGCCCCCATACATCCACCAGTATGGCGCCCGGGGCAAGACGGGCAACGTGTTTCAGGTCGATCGGCCGGTAGGCTTCATGGTCCGTAGCATAGACGATGATGTCGGCATTCCGGATGCAGGCGGGAACCGTCCGGGCCCTTGAGCAACCCGGCAGGCGTCGGCGGATTTCCCCCGGATCGGCCAGGGGGTCATGGACCGACACCGGTCCGGATACCGACCAGGCGTGTGCCAGTTCAACCGCGCAGGATTCTTCCAGCAGACCGGTACCGGGGCGGTAACTTAAACCCAGGACCGCCAGGCGTGCGGAGGGCGCCGGTTTCAGTGCTTCCACGTAGTGCTGCAGGAACCGGGTGTGGGCCCGGTTGGATTCAATGGTTGCTTCGGCGGCAGGCGCACGCAGTCCCCGTTTACGGGCGACGGCCGCAAAGGCCCGGTTATCCCGGGGGAAGCAGGGCCCCCCGAAAGACGGTCCCGGCTTGAGGCATGCCGGTCCGATGCGGTGGTCCAATCCGACCGCCTGTGCCACGGTAAAGGCGTCACCCCCCGGCAGGCGGTCGCAGATGCGTGCCAACTGGTTGGCGAAAGCGATCTTGCCCGTCACGTAGGTGTTGACGGAAATCTTGGTGAGTTCGGCATTTACCATGCTCATGCGAACGATCGGGGTTCGGGGACCGCCCTGGATGCGATAGATGGATTCAAGCCGGGAACCGGCCCTGGAATCGTGTTCCCCGATCAGGAAGAAATCGGGATGCAGCAAGCCGCGGATCACATTGCCGATGGCAATGAATTCCGGACTGTAGCAGAGGCCGAAATCCCGTCCGGCAAGCCGGCCGCTGGCCCGTTCAAGAACGGGAAGTATGCGCTGTTTCATGGTGCCGGGCAGGACGGTGCTGGTCACCACCACGAGGTGGTAGGACCGGTGGTTGCGGAGCGCCTGTCCGATGGTCCGGACCGCCTGCTCAACGAACCGGGAATTGAATGAACCGTCCGGTCGGCTGGGGGTGGGGACGATGATAAAACTGGCATCGGTAGTCCCCACGGCAGCGGCAGCGTCGCGTGTGGCGCTGATCCGCCTGCGGTACCGTGTGAACAGGGATTGGAGGCCGGGTTCTTCAACCGGGGCCCGGCCGCGATTGACTGCCCGAACGGATGCGGGGTTGATATCCACGCCGATGGTCCGCATTCCTGCTGAAGCAAAACAGCCCACCATGGAGGCCCCGAGTTTACCGAGTCCAAACACGGATACGGACTGGACCGGGCGGAGCATGGGATGGCGGGATTCAGGCATGGGACTCCGGTTCCGTGACGGGCGGGTGGGGTGTCACCGTTTCCGCGCGAAGGATGGCGAGTTCCTGTGTCAAGCGCTTGATCTGCCGCCGATGGGCCGAAATGACCAGGGAAAACTGGAGGCACATCAGGAGGATGACGAAAAAGGCACCCAGGAAAAGGGTCGTGGTGACTTCCACGGCGCCGATCAGGGTGGAAAGGGCGATCAGCCATTCATAGCGGATCACCACCAGCAGGATGGAGAGGCTGATGGCCAGCCATACCCAGCAATAGGCCATGTCCAGGCGGCCCTGCTGGACCAGTCGGACGATCAACAGCAGCAAGGCGAGCCCGAGGACGATGGATGCAATATATTGTTTCTCGAGAATATACATGATCAGGTCGGTTGTGTGCCCGCATGATGCGTGTTGGCGTAATCCTTCCAGTTCCGATCGTTCAATACCACCAGGAACAGGGAGAATAGCATCTTGATGCTGTAATACAACGGTTTCAATCCGGCATGCATGGAGACACCGCCGGACCGCGGCAACATGGTAACCGGCACCTCCAGGATGCGCAACCCGGCGCGTAGCGCCATGACGATGACGTCTGAATCCGGATAGTCACAGGGGAATATACCGCTGGTGAAGAAGGTGAATGCCGGTCGATTCATGGCCTGGAAACCGGATGTCGGATCAAGGAAACGCTGGCCGGTCAAGCGGAAGATGATTTCCGAAAACACCCGATGCCCCGTCCGGCGCAAGGCTGAGCCCTGCCATCCGGAAGCGGTGCCGTCATTCCGGTAGCGCGAACCGATCACGATATCCGCCTTTCCGGCGCGTACCGGTTCCACAATCCGGGGCAATTCTGACGGCAGGTGCTGGCCGTCACCGTCCATTTGTGCCAGCCACAGGCATCCGGCTTGTTGGGCGTACCGGTAGCCGGTCTCCAGCGCCGCGCCATAACCGAGGTTGGTCGCGTGGGTGAGCACCTTGGCGCCCATACCGTGTGCAATGGCCGTGGTTTGATCGGAGGATGCATCGTCGATAACGGCGATGTTGGATACGGGGATGTGGTGACGAATGCCGTCAACCACCCTACCAATGCGGGGCGCCTCGTTATAACAGGGGATGAGCAGTACCCCTTGGTCCATGGTCATCAGCGCATTGGTCATGGGTTAAATGCTACACCGTCCGGGTGTCGGATGCAAAAAAAAAGCCCCGCCCGGATGGGCGGGGCTTGTACATCAGGAACCAGCCTTAGCCACCGAAGTTATGCGAGGTTACCGCATCGGAATCGCAGTCAGGATCGGTCCCTACGACGCCGTAGGTATAGGTTCCGCTGGACGGGCAATTCGGTGTGGTGTTACCCTTGATGTAGGCATCCACTTCCGTGGTGACAACCGCTGTACCATCGTTCTTGCTCTGCGCCATGGCCCATTGTTCCTTGCCGCTATCAATCTGGCGGAGGTTATTGATACAGGCGTTCTGCTGGGAAGTGTTACGGGCTTTAACGAAGGACGGGATCGCGATCGCTGCCAAAAGGCCGATGATGGCTACGACGATCATGATCTCTACGAGTGTAAAACCTGACTTTTTCATTGCCGTTCTCCTCTGTTGTTTTTTTTAGGGCTATTAACCCATGTTTGTACAACCAATAATAAAGCAATCAATATGCCAGATCAGTTTTAAATGCTGAAATCTGATAATTTTCCCCAGAACATGTGGTTATAAGTGTTTATCATTATTGACAATATAAGAATATAGCGAAAATCGTTCTTATATGTTAGAAATGTAGTTAAACTTGTCGCATTAATAATAAGAATAGCCGTTTGTTGATTATCTATTCAGTCTTTTCTGGCAATTTGCGATAAAGGGTTGCGAGGCTTATTTTGAGGGCATCGGCGGCTCTTGATTTATCGCCGGAAGTTTTTGAGAGAACCTGCTGTAGATATTCTTTCTCTTTTGAACGCAGAAACGCCTTGAGGGATTTGCATTTGTTTCCGTCTGTTGAGTCGGCGGTGGTTTGTGTGGGGGTTTTCTTGACGGGGGTTGCGGCTATTTTCGGGGGGAGAACTGCCTTGGTGATTTTTCCGTCTTTGGCAAAGGTCACCGCATGTTTTATGGCGTTTTCCAGTTCCCGGACATTTCCCGGCCAGGGGTATGCTTCCATGATGGCGGATACATCAAGATCGATAGTGGGAGGAGTCGCTCCGGCGCTGGTTTCAGCTTGGAGGAAATGGTAGACGATGGGCAGGATATCCTCCACCCGTTCGCGGAGGGGTTTGATTTCGATGGGGATCACGCTCAGGCGGTAATAGAGGTCTTCCCGGAATTTCCCTTCGGTCATGAGGGTTTCCAGCTTGGTATTCGTGGCTGCGAGGACCCTGGCGTTGATTGAAATATTCTCGTTACTCCCTACCCGGCGGATTTCCTTTTCCTGGAGTACGCGGAGCAGCTTGCCCTGGATGCTCAAGGGCATGGCCCCGATTTCATCCAGAAAGATGGTTCCGCCGGAGGCGGTTTCAAATAACCCTTCCTTGTCGCTCAAGGCGCCGGTAAAGGAGCCTTTTGCATGCCCGAACATTTCGGACTCCAAAAGCGGTTCCGGAAGGGCGGCGCAGTTGACTGCAACGAAATTTTTCTCGGCTCGACGGCTGCACACATGTATGGCTCGGGCCACCAGTTCCTTGCCGGTGCCGCTCTCGCCGTATATCAGGATGGTTGTATCGGTTGGTCCGACGCGCTTGATCATTTCACACACATGTTGCATGGCCGGACTTTCGGCCACGATATTCTGAAGGTGGTATCGGGTTCCCAACTGCGCCTTGAGCTCGGCGTTCTCGTTGACCGCCTTGTTGTATTCCAAGGCGCGCTGGACGGTAATGAGCAGCTCATCAACCTTGAAAGGTTTGGTGATATAATCGAAAGCGCCAAGCTTGAGCGCCTCAATCGCCGTCTCAACGGAACCGTAAGCCGTCAACATGATGACGGACATCCCGGGATATTGCTCATGGGCTATTTTCAGGAGTTCCATACCGTTGATCGGACTCATGCGGATATCGGACAGCATGAGTTCAAACTCTTCGGCGGCAAGACATTCCTTTGCCTTTTCGCCTCCCAAGGCTGCCACGACGGAATACTTTTCGGCCTTCAGCAGGGTGCTTAAGACACTCAAGATGCTGGGTTCGTCGTCCACCAGCAGGATCTTGGCTTTTGGCGTTGATTCCAAAACAGCACTCTCCTTGATTCAAAGCTATAAACTTAATCAAGGAGCGCAACGGAATCAAATAGAATCGTTCTCATATTTGACGATTCTCAAATGTGGAGTCCAGGCGGATGTTGATCAACCGCCGACGACTTCACCCATCTTGAATATCGGGAGGAACATGCAAAGCACAATGCCACCGATGATGACTCCGAGGAAAACCATCAGTAACGGCTCTAACAGGGAGGTGAGGCCTGAGAGCATGGTTTCAACCTCATCGTCATAGAAGTCGGCGATGCTGTCCATCATTTCATCCACTTTGCCGGTTTTTTCACCGGCTTGCATCATGCGGACCAAAAGTACGGGAAAGACGGTCTGGTTGACCAGGGCGCTGGAAAGCGGGTCACCTTTTTCAACGGCATTGCGGGCATCCATGACGATTTTTCCGGCAACTTTATTCCCGGTTGCGCCGGAAACGATTTCCAGTGCACTGAGGATGGGAACGCCGCTGCGGATCAACTGTCCAAAGGTGCGTGCAAAACGGGCGGCCGCCACTTTTTTATTGAGATCCCCGAAAACCGGGGCCTTGAGGACCATCTGGTCGAATTTGTATGCACCTTCCGCGGTAGCCTTCCATTTTTTGAACATCACGACAGCGGTCACAATACCGACCAGGAGCAGGAATCCCCATTTTTTCAGGAAGTCGCTGAAATCGAGCAACGCCTGGGTGGGGCCGGGTAGGTCCGCGCCGAAGTCCGCGAACATTTCGCCGAACACCGGCACAATGAATACAATCATGGCGATGGCGATGATGATGGCAATGCACAAAACGATGACCGGGTACATCATGGCCGATTTGACCTTGCGTCGCAGGCGGGCTGACGATTCAAGGAATCCGGCCAGCCGGCCTACGGTTTCCGCCAGTTGTCCGCCGGTTTCCCCGCCCTTGACCATGTTGGCGTAGAGGTCGTCGAAGACGGTGGGAAACTGCCGGAGTGCCTCCGAAAAAGCGGCGCCGTTCTCGATTTGTTTACGGAGCTGGTTGACCACGGCCCTGAAGTTGGGGTTGTCCGCCTGTTCCTCCAGTGCATCCAGTGATGCCACGATCGGCATGCCGGCGGACAACATGGCTGCCAATTGGCGTGAAAAACCCGGGAGCAGTTCGTCCTGAATTTTCGCGGCGCCGGGTATCTTCTGGCCTTTGACGATCTTTCGTTCGGTCGATATCTTGGTGGGTCCACGGGTGGCGCCGGAACCTGCGGCTCGGACAACAGGGCTCATGGGTAAATCCCTTTCGTTTGAATGATGGGTTGACTAATCGCCGCCGCCGGTCACTTCCAACGCCTGTTCAAGGCTGGTCATGCCTTCTTTGACCCGGGTCAATCCGGCTTCCTTCAAGGTCAGCATGCCGTTCTTGCGTCCCAGTTCACGGATATCCGTGCTGGTAGATCCCTTGAGGATGCCGTCCCGGACTTCATCGTTGACCAGCAGAATCTCCATCAGTGATCCGCGTCCCTTGTAGCCGTTGGTACACCGGGGGCATCCCACATTTTTGAATATCTTGGAACCTTCGAAGAAATTCGGTTCGATATGGTTGGCCGCCAGGATGTCGGGGGACACCGCGGCGACTTTCTTGCAGGCGGGGCACAATTTCCGATACAGGCGCTGGGCTTGGGCCAGTATCAGGCAGGAGCCCAGCATGAACGGCTCGATGCCCATATCCACCAGTCGGGCAACCGCGCCGGCCGCGTCGTTGGTGTGCAGGGTACTCAGCACCAAGTGACCGGTAATGGCGGCTTTCACGGCGATATCCGCCGTCTCACCGTCACGAATTTCACCCACCAGAACGATGTCGGGGTCCTGGCGCAGGATGGATCGGAGGGCACTGGCAAAGGACAACCCGACATCGGCATTGATCTGGACCTGGTTGATGCCGGGCAGCTGGAATTCAACCGGGTCTTCGCAGGTAATGACGTTCACATTGATCTGGTTCATTTCCTGGAGGCATGAGTAAAGGGTAAAGGTCTTACCGCTGCCGGTGGGTCCGGTGACCAGGATCATGCCCTGGGGCTGGCTGCAGGCAAAGGAAAGCGATTCCTCGGACTTCTTATCCAGTCCCATGGCGGCAACGTTGGGGAACAGCTTGGAACGATCCAGGGTACGCATCACGATCTTCTCGCCGTGCACGGTGGGCAGGATGCTGACGCGCAAATCGATTTCCTTGCCCATCGCCTTGATGTTGAAACGACCGTCCTGCGGGATGCGCCGTTCGGCGATATTCAGGTCGGACAGGATCTTGACGCGCGAAATGACGGCGTTCTGGAGCCCCTTGGGCGGGCCGGGGCGCTCGACCAGTTCACCGTCGATACGGTACCGCAGGCGGACCGTCTTTTCCATGGGTTCAATGTGGATATCGCTGGCATTGGTGCGCATGGCTTCCATGAGCATCATGTTGACCATCTTGATGACTGGGGCGGTGTCGGCACTCTCGAGCATTTCGTCAATGCTCTGTTCGGTCTTTTCCTCCTCGACGACCTCCACCTCGCTGTCGTCGCGCATCAGCTCATCAAGGTTGAGGTTCTGGCCAGAGTCGGCGAAGATGCGCGCGATTATTTCACGCAGTTCGGTCTCCGACGCCACCAGCGGGGTGATGGTCAGGCCGGTGATGGTGGTCAGTTCATCAAGCGCCATCAGATCAAACGGATCCCCGAGTGCCACGGTGAGGGTTTTCCCGATCTTGGCAATGGGCATGAGGTTGCGCTTGGTGATGATTTCCTTGGGGACCAGTTCCAGCAGGTGGGGAGCCGGGACAAAGTGGGCCAGGGTGATGGGCGTCATGCGGAGGTATTCGGCCAGCGCCAGGACCAGATCGTCGCCCTTGACGATCTTCTTTTCAATCAGGAATTTCTCAAGGCGCAACCCACCGGCACTGGCGTCGGTTTCGGCCTGTTTCAAGGCTTCCGCGGTGATGACTTTATTGCGGATCAGAATATCGGATATTTTTCCGCCTGTCGCTCGTTTGGCCATGGTGAACCCTTCCGCATCAACCCCGTTACTATGGCACGATTGGTCCGGCAAAGCCAAACGGAAAATATCGGTCCGTTCGGTGCCGGTGCATCGGGGAGTTTGTCCATTTCCGCTGGAGCCGGCCCGGTGGGGATTGGCGCCGGTTGTCCGTCGGGATTCTACCGTTTCCGGGCAATCGGCTTTTCGAGGTGACCCCGGGCGCGCCATAGCTGCCGCGCCTCGGCCAGGTCGTGACGGGAGGGAGTGCGGATGCCGGCGATGCTGGGCGGCGGTTGCCCCGGACCGGCATCTTCCGGGAACGGCGACCAGTTTTCGTTGCGGTACTGGTCGCGCACACGCTTCAGCCGGAAATCCGGAACCGGCTTGGTGTTGCCGTCATCCAGGACGCTCTTCCATGCCTGGATGCCGACCAGGGTCATGTCAATGGCCCGGTATACATTCAGGATGGGGGCTTTGGACTGGCGGATGGCTTCTGCGAAGAACCAGTTGGTGAAGAAATCGCCCCCCCCGTGTCCGGCCTTGCGTGCGCGGTCGGCATGGACGGGAAATTCCGGGCGGTAGATCGTTTCGCCGACTTCGCCGGGTTTCTGGTCGAAGCTGTCGTGGACAATACGAAGCATGCCGCGGTCGCCCTGCCGCAGGTTTTCCATCAGGCCCCGGTTGCCGTGCAGCCGGTACCAGTTGCCATGGCCCCGGAGGGACAATCCGTTGACGATGACATTGGCGCCATTGTCCATCCGGCAGAGGATGGTGGAGCCTGGATCCCCCTGGCGGACGGCGTTAAACTGGGTTTCGGAAGGGACGTAATCAACGCTCCGGGCATTGACGGCAACCGGCCGGGCTTCGGTTATATACATGATGGGGCCCAGCGCGTGCGTGCAATAATAGGTGGAGGGGGTCCAGTTGCGCCAGTGGTCGAATCCCGGTGCGCGGGCCAGGCGGGCCGCGATGGTGTCGGGATGGATATATTCACATTCCGCCATCTGCAGGTCGCCGATTTCACCGGCCTGGTAGAGACGTCGCATTTCCTGGTTGAAGGCGAAGAAGCAATAATTTTCGGCCAGCATATAGATGCGGCCGGTTGATTCCACGGCATCGGCCAGTGCCGCGGCTTCCCCGAGGGTCTTGCAGGCGCTGGTCTCACTCATGACATGCAACCCGGCCTTCATGGCCTTGATGGCAAACGGCGCATGTTGATGGAAATAATTGGCCAGCACCACGGCGTCCATGTCGTGTTCAAGGAATCGGTCGAAATCGGTATACGGGGTTACGCCGGGAAAGGTGGTCCGGGCATGTTTCAGCAGGGGCTTCCAGTGGTCACACAACGCCACCAGTTTCATGCCGACCGCTTCATCGGCTCCGCGTGCGAATCCCATTCCACGTCCGGCGCCGATAACCCCCAGGCGGATGGGTTTGTTGTTGCTCCGGCGATGCATGTTGAGACGGCTCATGAAATCGGGCTCCTTCGGTTGGGCATTGAAAGCGCACAACATACGGTGATTGGGGTAAAAGTGTCCATGGATTTTCGGGTTGTCCCCGCCGCACACCGCTATTCCGGGCTTGAGTCGGCTTCCCGTTTGCCGTATAGCGCAAGCCGTTAATCGGGATGTAACCAGAGCGTGCGGGGTGCAATGTGATCAGCGATGTGTTGACGGAATGGTTGAAGGAACGTTTTGCCGCGATACTGCCCGGGATGGCGGCCGAAGTCCGGGAACGGGTCCAGTCCGCCCCGGCAACCAACATGGAGTTCGGCGATTACCAGTGCAACGACGCCATGACGTTTGCCAAGCAGGTCAAGCGTCCTCCCCGGGCCCTTGCCGAGGAAGTTGCCGCCGGTGACGCCCGTCCGGATTTCATCGCCGAGTTGTCGGTTGCCGGTCCGGGGTTCCTGAATATCAGGCTGGCGGATTCCTGGTTGTGCGCGCAACTGGAAGCCCTGGCGGCGGATTCGCGCCTGGGCATTCCCGACCGGGGCAACGGGCGGACGGTGCTGCTGGATTATTCCAGCCCCAATGTCGCCAAGCCCATGCATATCGGCCATATCCGTTCGACGATCATCGGGAATGCCCTTGACCGTATTCACCGGGCCCTGGGATACCGGGTGTTGGCCGACAACCACCTCGGTGATTGGGGCACCCAATTCGGCATCTTGATCCTGGGGTATCGGAATTTCGTCGATCCGGCTGCGTTGCGTGAAAACCCCATTGCCGAACTGGAACGGGTGTATGTCAAGAGCTACGACTGCAGCCGGCAGGATCCGGCCTGGCTGGACCGGTGCCGGGAAGAATTGGTGAAACTCCAGGCGGGTGATCCAGACAACCGGGCCTTGTGGGAACAATTCGTGGCCTACAGCATGGCGGAGTTTGATCGGGTTTACCGGCGGCTGGGGGTCCAATTCGACCTGGTGCGCGGAGAAAGTTATTACCGGGATGACCTGGCCGGCGTGGTGGCGGAACTCGAGGCCAAGGGCCTTGCCCGGGAGAGCGAGGGGGCTACGGTGGTTTTCCTGGAGGAGGAGAAACTGCCCGTCTGCATTGTCCGCAAACGGGATGGCGCCTTCAATTATGCCACCACGGACCTGGCCACGCTTGCCAGCCGGGTAAGGGAATTCAATCCCGACCAGATCATTTATGTGACCGATGAACGCCAGCAATTGCATTTCCGGCAGTTTTTTGCGGTGGCCCGGCGGCTGGGGTGTACGGCGCGTGTCACCCATGTCTGGTTCGGCCTCATGCGTCTGCCGGAAGGAACCTTCTCGACCCGCCAGGGCAATGTCATCAAGCTGGAGCGCCTGCTGGACGAAGCAGAAACCCGGGCGCTGGAAGTGGTGAAGCGGGGTGGGTCCGAGGCCCCGCCCGAGGTGCAGCAGGAGATTGCCCGGGTGGTCGGGATCGGGGCGGTGAAATATGCCGACCTCAGCCAGAATCCCCAAACGACGGTGACGTTCTCATGGGACAAGGCCCTGGCGCTGGAAGGCAATTCGGCGCCTTATCTCCTGTATGCCTATGCCCGTATCGCCAGTGTCCGGGACAAGTATGCGGAACGGTTCCCGGCGGGTGATCTTTCGCGCTGGCCGATACGCCTGACGGAACCCCTTGAACGCGAGCTGGCCGTGCGGGTCCTGCAATTTCCCGAAGCGGTGGTGCGTGCCGCGGACTTGTGTCGTCCGAGTGCCATTGCCGATTACCTGTATGACCTGGCGCAGACCTACAGCCGGTTCTACCAGAATGTGCCGTTTCTCAAGGCGGAGGAAGGCGTTCGGGAAAGCCGGGTTCGCCTGTGCGGCCTGGTGGCCGATGTTCTGCGCCGCGGACTCGAACTCCTGGGCATCGAGACGCTCGAGCGGATCTGAGCCGGATGACGGATTCCTAGTTTTTCCGGCCGGCGCCGCTCAGTAGGTGTACCGGCTACCCCCGATGAATTCCCGCAGGAGGCTGTCATCCGGGATGCACGATTCATCCCGGACGCCCTTGATGGGTTCCAGCAGGTTGAATACCCGGTTGGCCCGGATATGGGCATCCAGCCGTTTGGGATCCGCGGCGAACAGTTTACGGGCGGATCGGAGGAAACGCATGGCGCGGGGGCGCAAAACCGGCAACTCATAGGGCAGGGCGGTGTTGACGATGGCATCGGCATGCTTGATGAACGGGATGATGTGTTTGATCTCGCTGCGGCGCACGTAATGCCAGTGCGTGAGGGTCTGGATCGGTTGCAGGTTGCGGTGGGACTGGTCCCGGATCATCCGCCGCAACAGGCGGTTGTCGGCCCACCGCATGAACGTTCCATCCTCCGCCCGGAACTGCCCCAGGGTCTCGATGTACAGTTTGAACTTGTGTTCGGGAGCGATTCGGCAGGTCATGCCGTCGTACAGGCCGTGCAGGCTGTCGATCAGGAGTATCTCGTCGGGGGCCAGTGATAACGGATGCACGTTGAGCGTCCGTTTGCCCGTCTTGAAAGCATAGTGCGGCGTGTGGATGGCTTTTCCCTTGAGCAGGTCCTCGAGGTGGGTGTTGATGAGATCCAGGTCAAGCGCCTGGGGCGTCTCATAATCGTAATCGCCGAATTCGTCGCGTGGATGTCGTTCCAGGTCAAAGAAATAGTGGTCGATATTGATGGCCTTGAGGCGACATCCGGCGGCTTGGAGAATCTCGCCGACCTTGATGGTGGTGGTGGTTTTGCCGGACGATGAAGGACCGGCCACGATGACAATCCGGATCTTGTCGCGATGCTGCAGTATCCGCTCGGCGGCGGTCCGGATTTCGCCCCGATAGCGCTCGTCGCAGGCTTTGACCAGGTCGGGAAACTGTTTCGAGGCGATGACGCGGTTGAGGGAATGAACGGATTCACACTGGTGGTCCATGTTCCATCGCAGGACTTCGTAGAGTTTGCGGTAGGGAACGTTGTCGGTCACCTCAAAGGCGTAGGCTTTGGCCGCGCGGGCCATGGCGCGCTGGTTCCGGTAGATGATGTATTGGCGTGCAATCCGGGAGAGGCGGTTCTCCATCAGCACGCTTTCGACAACGTCCTGGATATCCTCCACGGAAGGCATGGTGGTGGATCCGTAGGTGCCGATCAGTGCCTGCTCAACCTTCAAGGCCATGCTGCCGGCGAGTTCGGTGTTGGCTGAACCGGTTGCGGCGGTGGCTTTGAGAACGGCGGTATGAATTCGTTCGCGGTCATACCGGACCAGGGCGCCGTTGCGCTTGACGATCTGCTGGATGGGGCAGGGATTCACACGGGTTCGACGGGTTTGGAGCCGGTTGTGACGGTACGGCGGATCACTTGGCGGCAGGTTCTTCCTTGGGCGCCTTTTCCGCTTCACGGACTTCCTTCAGTTTGGTCTCGAACATGGCCCGGCCCATGGTATTGAAGTTTTCCTTTTCAATATCCTTTTCCGACTTCTTTTCAGGCTTCTTTCCGGATGTCTTGGCCCGTTCCGCATCACGTTCGGCGTCCTTTTTAGCCTTCTCTTCCTCGTCGTTGACATACTTGTCGACCCGCTCCTGCGCCTTGCCCTGGTCGGGGAACGGCTGGCCCTTTACCGAAAGCGTGCGCTTGCTAATGGCTCCTTGCGGGAAAGCCTTGCCCTTGGTCTGCTGGTTCGAATCCCATTCCTTGGCGGACAGCTGGACAATCTTGGTCCACAACCGGGCTTCATCGGCGATTTCCTTCTCCAGCACCTTCAGCTCTTCCTGGGAAACCGCCTTGTATTCATGTTCCTTGGAAAAGTCGGTGACTTTTACCACGAAATACTTGTCAGCTGCCTGGCTGGCGGACATCCAGGCGACCATGAAACCCGCAACAATCAGCAGACGGGAAATTCGTATCATGATGTTTTCTCCTTTATGACCGGTGAGGGCGGAGGTTAGGCGACCCGTTCAACAACGATGTCCGGATCGATTTCCGTCTGCAGGACCCGTTCAATACCCTGCTTGATGGTTATCGTGGCGTGAGGGCATCCACCACAGGCGCCCTTGAGCCGTAACTGGACATTCTTGCCATCGATGGCAACGATTTCAAGGTCCCCGCCGTCCTGTTGGAGCATGCCGCGCAGGGATTCGAGTTTTTCCCGGATTTTAGCTTCCATGGTGATCCTTTCAACAAGCTTGTTCTTGCGAAGCGACTGATGCGGACATAATCTCATCCCCGGTACGTTTTCGCAAGGACAAAGGGCATGGAAGCGGCGCGCATTGATATAGCGGGAAGGGTTCAGGGGGTCGGTTACCGTTATTTTACGGTGGATACGGCCCGGGCCCTTGGCTTGTCGGGATGGGTGCGAAACCGGCCCGACGGGACGGTGGAAATCCTTGCACAGGGATTGCGCCCCCAGATTGAAGCACTCGTGGCCCGCTGCCACGAGGGACCACCCCTGGCGGTGGTGCGGCGGGTGAATGTAGAATGGGGGCTGCCGCCCGTGCCGGATACCGGATTCGAGGTGCGGCATACATGATCTTCCTGCTGACGGCTTCGCTTTTATGGGCATTTTCTTTTGGACTGATCGGCCATTGGCTGGCCGGTCTGCCACCCTGTTTCCTGGCGTGGATACGGCTGGGATTGTCATGCCTGCTGTTTGTTCCTTGGGCCGTTGGATCGGGGCGGATGGCGCGCCGTGAATGCGGGGAATGGATGCTTTTGGGCGGTATCCAATATGGTTTGATGTATCTGTTTTACATGGCGGCATTTGTGTTTCTGCCGTCACACCGTATTGCCCTCTACACCGTGTTAACGCCCCTGTATGTCACGGTGCTGGAAGATTTCAAGCACCGGCGTCTGAATGGGGTGTACCTGCTGGCAGCGCTTCTGGCCGTAGGGGGGGCGGTATTGATTAAAGGGGGGGGGAGGGGTGGGGTGTCGGGCAACCTGTCCGGTTTCCTGCTGGTCCAGGTCTCAAATTTGTGCTTTGCATTTGGCCAGGTACACTACCGGCGCTTGATGAGCCGACGGGGTGGACGTGAGGCGGATGTGTTTGCCTGGATGTACCTGGGGGGGGTGCTGGTCACCAGTATTCCGGCGGTGATGGATCTGGCGGGTGGTGACATCCACCTGACGGGCCGCCAGGTTGCCGTGTTGATCTATCTCGGGCTGGTTCCGTCAGGCATCGGGTTTTTCCTGTGGAATGCCGGGGCCCGCCGCGTGAATGCCGGAACCCTGGCCGTGTTCAACAATGTGAAAATCCCCCTGGCGGTCGGCGTGTCCGTGCTGGCCTTCGGCGAAATGGTACATGTCCCGTCCCTGCTGGCCGGGCTGGTGGTCCTGACGGGAGCGTTCTGGCTTACCACCGGGCGTTTTGCAAATGGTTCCAAAGGGTCATGGCCCACATCCGGCCTGCCCGCCGCTGACCGATCGGACTGAAATGCCGGAGTGACTGCTGGCCGCCGCGGTTCTCGCCGTCGAGCAGGTCGGTGTCCGGCCCGGGAAGAAAACCCGGCGTGCGCCATAACCGGTCGATGGCGGACCGGATGATGGATTCCCCAGCCGGGTTGTTGTAGACGGTTGGATGCAAGGTGCTCTTGGCGGGGATCCATGCGGGTGAGAAGCCCCATCGGCCGTGCAATGCCTGGCGGATGGTCGTTAGATTCTGTACGTAGCGATCGGCGGGGGTTTGTTCGATCACATCGGATTCACCCTGTTGCCATAAGACTGCCCGGAACTGGTGCAGGGCTGATCCCGCGCCGGCCATGCGCTCGAACCGCGTGGTTCCCGGCATCCATTGGCGTGAGGCGGTGGCCGCAACGGCGACGTTGGCCCAGCCGACCGGCACCTGCAGGTACGGCAGCAGGTCATCCGCCATGGCCGGCCAGATGGTGCCCCCGTCCCGGATCCCCGGCTGGGGATCATCGGCTGCCTGCCAGCGTCGACGGGTGAGGTCATAGGCGCTGACCCGTTGCCGGGGGTCCTGGATGCTCAACCGTTCATCATTACACCCGTCGGCATACGATTGGCCGGCGATCAGGAACACTTCCCCCACACCAAACAGCCGGGTTGGGGTTCGTGCCAGCAGGCGGGTTCCATCCCCGGCACCGGCGGAAAGACGGTGCCAGCCGGCGGGAACCCGGACGGTGATGCAATGCCGGCCGGCTGCCGGCATGACGCGGCGGACCGTGATGATCTCCGCGGTTGGGTCACAAGGGATGATTTGTACCCTGATCCAGGCGTCGGATCGAAGTGCGGCTGACAGGTTCAGCCGGATCTCGATATCCGCATAACCCCGTTCTGGCCGAAGTGATGGAATCGGGTTGTAGCCCTGCCGTTGGAAGATGGCGCGAGCCGCGGGCTGCTCGATGGTGAGCATCGTGGATTTTCCGTTCAGGTTCGAAACATGAAATAGACGGCCCCGAGCATGCACAAGCCCGCCCACAGGAAATCCAGTCGGACCGGTTCGCGCATGTACCAGATGGAGAAGGGAATGAAGACGCTCAAGGTGATGACTTCCTGCATGATTTTCAACTGGGGCAGGTTGAAATGGGTGTGCCCGATGCGGTTGGCCGGGACCTGGATGAGGTATTCAAACAGGGCAATGCCCCAACTGAGAAGGGCGGCGATCACCCAATGGCGGTGGTTGAGGTTCCTGAGGTGGGCATACCAGGCGAAGGTCATGAAGATGTTGGAGAGCGTCAACAATCCGACGGTTTGAATCCATACCGGAATCTGGACCATAAGCATCCTCCCGGGATCCCCGGATCCCACGCGCCGGGAGTATAGTGGGTTGTAGGCGGCATACAATCTGTTTCCGGTTTTGCTGCACGGTTTGCTGCACGGTCTGGTCCGGCTGGAGCCGGGGCGACCTCGCCCCGGTCTGGGTTGGTGGTTGGCAGCCGT